>CAYUKN010000177.1:0-3599 GCA_964445325.1 uncultured Ectothiorhodospiraceae bacterium | reverse complement strand
GCGGGAGGTTGACGCACAGGGGTGCATCTTCACCTGTTGCCGGGTCCATTCACGGGCGAGCAACCGCTTCCCGGTCATTGGGGTGGCGCTAGAGGCGGCGCCCCGGGGGAAAGCACGGCTTGTAATTTTGGGTTACAATGCCCGATCTATGAGTCACCTCCGCGCTTTTACGGCCATGCGAATACGAGCGCCGATCCACTGATCGGTCGCGGCCCACCGTCTGGGCCAACCCCCTATTCGTATTCGGAGGCTGTATGAGCACGCCGCCTCGCCACATCGCCGTCGTCGACCTCGAGTGCACCTGTAGCGACACCAACGCCGGCGACGACACCATCACCGACCCCGAGATGGAGACCATCGAGGTCGGCGCCGTCATGCTGCGGCGTCACGACTTCAACGTGGTCGACACGTTCTGTCGGTTCGTCCATCCGGTTGTCCATCACGAGCTCACCGATTTTTGCACCGAGTTGACCTCGATCAGCCAGCGCGACGTCGATAGCGCTCCCCAGTTCCCCGAGGTCTACTGGCGTTTCCTGGAGTGGCTGGCCCACTGGCAGGCCGCGCAATGGGGCAGCTGGGGCAATTTTGACGCCTACCAGGTCAGAAAGGACGCCAGGCGCCACGGCATCGACGAGGAGCTCGATATGTTGCCGGCCCACGTGAACGTCAAGGCCTGGTGGTCCAAGCGCATGGGCATGAAGCGCGTCGGCCTCGGCCGTGCCGTGCAAACGGCCGGGCTTACCTTCGAGGGCCGGGCGCATCGTGGCATCGATGACGCGCGCATGATCGCCAAGCTCCTGCCCGGCGTCGGCTGGCCGAAAATCCCTCAGGGCGCGGCGATCCGGCCGGGGTATGGCGACTGACGTGCCAGCGATTCGGCCGCACCACCATGAGTGATAGCGTGAATCAAGTGATTGATACCGTCGAGCACGCGCTCGCCGAGCTCGGTCCGGACGACCCGGCACGAGAGCACGTCGAATTGGCGATCAAGGCGCTCACTCCTGATACCCCGCCGGAGCAATGGTACGGGGCGGGTGCATTCCCTGATCCGGCAAAGCTGCAGCGTATCCACGCTCTGCTTTCGATCCGATCGGCTCGGGGGCAAGATCTGACCGACAGCGTCCGCTACAAGCTCGAGAGCGCTTTCTTCGTGGTGATCCGCAGTGAGAACCGGCTCCCTCATGAGAATCCAGGTACTGAGTGACCTCCACGCCGAGTTCGACCCGCATTGCGCGCAGGCCGAGGTCGTCGATCTCGGCGCGGACCTGGTGATTCTCGCCGGCGATATCGACCAGGGCGGTGCCGGCGTGCGCTGGGCCGCCGAGACTTGGCCGTCCACGCCGGTCATCTACGTCATGGGCAACCATGAGCCCTACGGCGCGTCGATCGAGGCCACGCTCGAGCGCGCACGGGCGGCTGCCGCGGGTAAGAGGGTGCATGTGCTCGAGCGCGAGGCCGTCACAATCGCCGGCACGCGCATCCTCGGCGCGACGCTGTGGAGTAACCTCGCCCTCGCCGGCGCCGGCGCACTCGACTGGACCCGCCACAGGCTTGAGCAGGAACATCCGGACTACCGTTCCATTGAGGGCCCAGACGGCGGCCGACTACGCCCGAGTGATACCGCGGCGATCCACGCCGACACCGTGGCCTGGCTCGAGCGCGTGCTCGCGACGCCCCACGACGGGCCGACGCTCGTGGTGACCCACCACGCGCCGTCGCCGCGGTCGCTCGGCCAGTGGGACGAGTTCATCGGTGAGTCGCCGTGGACTCCGATGGATGCCTCGTCGGCGACGGACCTCGAGTGGCTAATCCGGGCTTACCAGCCGACGCTCTGGATCCACGGGCATACGCACCGCTCAGGCGAGTACGCAGTGGGTGAAACGTTTGTGCTGAGCAATCAGGCTGGTTATGAGCTGGAGCTGAGCGGCTGGGATCCGCACTACATGCTCAATTGGGCGGATATCGCCTAACGCTGTGGAGCCGTCTCTCACCATTGGGGAAAACGCTCGAGCCATTGGCGGATTCGGCGCAGGCCATTCGGGCCCTCGCGCATGACCTCGAGCGGGCTCGCCCCGTCGAGGGCCGGCAGCGACCGCCGGACGAAAGCCGGATGCGCGGCCCGTTGCGGCGTCAACGTATCCAGTGCCTGATGGATGCCGAGTATGTAGGACGCGCGCAGCAGTTGATCGTCGGTAACCGCGGCCCTATCGGGCGCCTCATTCAAGGCTCGGATTTCATCGGCCGTCATGCCAAGCAGATCGCCGCACTCCTCGTCGGTGAGCGCCCAAACATCTCGGGCGATCTTCAAGGCCACGCGGGTCCCCTTCACACGCTCCCCGGAAGAAAAATCGGCGAATTGAGCCCTCATCGGTGAAGTCACCAGAAGCCTGCTATTCCAATTACTAATGATACGCTGCTGCTCCACGAGGCCAAGCCCCCACGCCATCCCGCACTAACTTAGTGCCAAGTCCGACCCTGCGACACCGTGCCGCCAATTCGTAGGGGGCGGACTGCCCCGGGCCTACAGAGGCTCCGTCCCTTCACTGTCCGGGGTGTGCGTGCCCCGCGCGCGGCTGCCGTAAACGATCGCGCCCGCCACTTCGTAGCGGTTGGTGATCAGTTCGATGAACCGGCGTACCGTTTGCTCGGTCTTACGTTCGATCGCGTCTACCACTGACACTCCCCGTCCAGTCACCGCCGGATCCGGCGCAGGACGGCTGGACCCTGGCGCATGACGTCGATCGGTGATTCCCCGTCGAGCGCGGGCGCCCCCCGGCGCACGAATCCGGGATGCGCCGCGCGGTCGGGCACGAGCGTGTCCAGCGCGCGGTGTATGCCGAGTACGTAGGACACGCGCTCGAGCCGCTCGTCTGTGATCGAGTCGGCATCCGGTTGCGCTCGCCATACCCGGATTTCATCGGCCGTCACACCGAGGATCTCCGCGGCCTCGTTGTCGCTCAATTCCCAGATCCCTTCCATAACGCAAATCGCCGCACGGGTGCTCACGGTGCGTTGCTGGCGGGTCATTTGTGTCATACGTCGATAATACGCCGCGTCCGACGCCGCCTCATAGCCTTCCTATTCTGGTGGGAGCAAGTTGCACACAGATCGGGAACGAATTACGGCATAAAGTAGGAGAGAATTACGCACACTTTGTGCGCAAAGCGGGCAGAGTTTGCGCAGGATTCCGGCACAGATCAGGCTTTACATAAATTACGCACAGATTCGGGCTAACTCAGGCACGAACTAGGCACAGTGGAGTTGACCCGCTTCGGTGGACATCTGACCCTTTGGGATAAGAGAGGAGGTCAAGATGCCACAAACGAAGCCACCGTATCCGCCGGAATTCCGGCAACAGATCGTGCAGTTGGTCCATTCGGGGCGTTCGCCGGAGGAACTTGCCCGGGAATTTGAGCCGTCTGTGCAGACGATCCGTAACTGGGTCGCCCAAGCCGCCCGTGACTCGGGTGAACGCACGGATGGGCCGACGACGGCCGAGGCCGAGGAGTTGCGGCGGCTTCGCCGCGAGAACCGCCAGTTGCGCGAAGAGCGCGAGATTTTGGCAAAAGCGACGGCCTGGTTCGCTCGGGAGACCACCG
>CAYUKN010000176.1:0-3622 GCA_964445325.1 uncultured Ectothiorhodospiraceae bacterium | reverse complement strand
CGGATCGGACTAAAAGTCCGATCCACAGGATGTGATGACACCCGGATTCGCTATGAATCAGAAGGATGTGATGAGACCCGGATGCGCAATGCATCAGACCTTCCTAAGCCCTGATCCGTTAGCACACAAAACCGCATCCAAGCGACGGGGCGGCGCTGCAATCGCGTTTTTCTTAGCGCCCTTCGACGGTGTTTACAAAAAATGTAAGCCACCGACATTATAATCAATGGCGATCGCCTCCGAGGGCAGTCGAGGCCTCGACGCCGGTTTTTGCGTAGGGGTCTAATGGCCGGCGTAGTGGCTTGACAGCAGTGGCGCCGCATCCCGTGATTGGCGTTTCGGGTCGCAAGAACCGGCCTCGTCTGGACAGGTAGGCCGGATTGCGTTCCATCGAGAGCCGCGACCGTGGGTGAACCGCGGCGCCTTGCTGAATGTGTGGCCGTTTTGGGCCCCAAACGCCATCCGGCGTCGATCGAGCACGATTTGTAAACACCCTCTTGGGGAATGCCTGATGTGACGGGCTCAGCGCGGTGGCGGATCTCACGGGGCTGTGCGCACTTGACGGGCGGATCGGACTGAAAGTCCGATCCACAGGATGTGATGACACCCGGATTCGCAATGAATCAGAAGGATGTGATGAGACCCCGATTCGCAATGAATCAGACCTTCCCCAAACGCCATCCGGCGTTGAGCGGGCAGCGGTTGTAAAAACCCACTTCGCGCCTCCGCGCCTTCGCGAGCAACGTTAGCCAACGCCGCCGGCAAAGCAGGCGGTCTCGCGTGCACCACAACGGCCGCGCCAGCCCATTCCCGGACGGCGTCACCGCATGCCGATGCGCTCGAGTGTCGCTAAGGTGTCGGGGTCGAGTGCGACATCGAGGGCGGCCAGGTCCTCGATCATGTGCATCTCGCGTGTGGTGCCCGTCAGCGGGATCATGCCCACGGCGCGCGCGAAGGCGAAGATGAGCTGGGTTGGGGTGACCGCATATCGGTCGGCTAGCTCGTTGACGGTCGTGTCGGTGACGACGTCGCTGTTGGCCGTTAGCAGGGAGAATCCCTGGTAGGCGATGCCGTAGTGGGCGCAGACCGCCCGCATGTCGCGATCCCAGCCCGTTTGTGCAAAACAGCGGTTCTGTACGACTTGGGGTTTGTGCCCACGCTCCTGCGAGAACGCCTCGATGTGGTGCGGTGCCGCGTTGCTGATGCCGATGCGGCGCACCGTGCCGCGCTCGAGGGCGGCCTCCATCTCGGACCAGATGGCGCGGTCGGTGTCGGTTAGGCGCCGTGGATCCGTGGGCGCGTGCAGGAGATAGCTGTCGAGGTAGTCGGTGCCGAGATTCGCCAGTGACTGCGCCAAGGACTGGCGCACCTGCTCGTTTGGGGCGGCGTCGCGGTCATAGGGGATCTCGGCGCCCTGGCCGCGCAGCGGCGTGAACTTGGTTTGGAGGAAAATGTCGCCGCGCCCGAGGTCGAGGCCCTCGCGGGCGTGCGCCAGCGCGATGCCGATGCCGGCCTCGTCGTAGTGCTTGGGCTGGCCGGCGGTGTCGATCGCGCGGAAGCCCACCCCGAGCGCGCGGTAGGTGAGCTCGGCCGTGCGCTCTTCCTTCCACGCGGTCCCGTAAACAACGGCGGGCCAATTACTGGTTGGGGGGTGCTCGGTGCTCAAGGGCTGCTCCCGGTGGCTGCACGGGCTGCGCTGGCGTAGCGGGCGCCACCTTGCGCCAGCGGCGCCCGCCGCTGCAATCGCCGAGCCCGCCGGACGGGGCGATCCACCGCGCAAGCGCCCGGCTCCCCGAAAAACCCCGCACGCGTACCGCGGCCCGCGTGGGGGCCGCAACGCGGTTACCAAGCGGCCTGTTAACAGACCGTAGGAACGGCTGCGCGCGGAGAACGTCGCGCCGGGCCTGTTATCGTCCAAAGCCGCAGACTACCGCTGAACCACCTCCGGCCCGCGTCCCCCGGTTGCCGCTCACCCAATCGATGCCGTCTGGAATGAACGCGTACCCAGCAATGGCGTGCTCGTGGACCCGGTCCATCGTGCGTTCCCCTTGCAGGATGGACCAGCGTTCACTTCCGGTGGGGAATATCCGACGTTATCTTGGTAATTCGGGTGCGCCGAGCGAGCGGCTGGCGTGCCGATGACCGATGTAATCCAAGGAGAACGGCCATGCAGTGTCCCGTGTGCGAGAACACCAAACTGGCGATCGCCGAGCGACAGGGTGTCGAGATCGACTACTGCCCGGATTGCCGCGGCGTCTGGCTCGATCGTGGTGAGCTCGACAAGATCATCGAACGTTCCGCCGAGGACCAGCCGGAGTCCTCCGGGGGGAGTGACCACGGCGATCGTGACCGGGGCGATCTCGGCGACAAGTTCAAGGGCAAGGGCAAGAAGCACAAGCGCAAGAGCATGCTAAGCGAGCTGTTCGACTTCTAGGCCCTCACGCGGGCGCTGGACGCCGACGGCCGCCACCGGGGCGAACGGGGCGAACGATCGCAACCGGCGCCCCAACGCCGAGCGCGCTTCGCCGAGGCCGACCGCGCACGACTCACGGCGAGCCCGTGGCGTCACCGGCCAGCCGCCCGGGCAAGCCCGACAAGCGCGTCGCCCGCCGGGCGATGCCGTTGCGCCAGACGGCCGCTGGGGCGATGGCGTGGAGCCGATCGCGCGCGCGGGTGACACCGGTATAGAGCAGCTCGCGCGTGAGCACGGGCGATCCCTCCTGGGGCAGCAGCAGATAGACGTGGTCGAACTCTGAGCCCTGGCTCTTGTGGATCGTGATGGCGTAGGCGGTCTCATGGGCGGGCAGGATCGACGGGTGGTACGCGCGCACGCCGGCCTCGGTGCGGAAGTGGACCCGCTGGCCGCCGTCGTCGCCGGCGCCGACGATGCCGACGTCGCCGTTGTACAGGCCGGCGCGCGGCTCGTTCTGCACCACCATCACGGGGCGGCCCGGGTACCAGCGGCTGGCCGGGTCGAAGCCGAAGCGCTCGGCCAGCGCGGTCGCGATGCGCTCGTTGAGGGCGACGCTGCCCAGGGGGCCGACGCGCGTGGCGCAGAGCAGACGCAGCGCCTCCAGGTGGGTGAGCGCCGCCTCCGGGGTGTCGGCCTGGTGGACCGCACCGAACGCCTCGGCGAGCTCGGTGACGAGCGCGGCGATCGCGGCCTCGCCCGCATCGAAGCGCGCCTCGAGCTCGCCGTGGCCCTCGTCGAGCACGGCCACGGCCGCGTCGCCGTCGCCGCTGTTGATCGCGGCGGCGAGGCGGCCGATGGGGCTGTCGGCACGGAAGCGGTGGCTGGTGCGCAGCGTGACCACGTGGTCGGCGAGCGGGCTCGGCGGCGCCGGCTCATCGCCGGGCGCGAGCAGGCCGTCGGCGGCGCCGCGCTGCTCGCCCGAGAAGGCGTTGAGGCCGGCGGGCGCACACAGGTCGGCGAGCACGGCGCCGCTCTCGATCGAGGCGAGCTGGTAGCGGTCGCCCAGCAGGACCAGGCGACCCTGGGGCCCGATGGCGTCGGCGAGCTTGGCCATCAGCGGCAGATCGATCATCGACGCCTCGTCGACGATGACCGTGTCGGCGGCGAGCGGATGGGCGCGGTCGTGGCCCGGGCGAGTGGTCGCCGGAT
>CAYUKN010000175.1:0-3638 GCA_964445325.1 uncultured Ectothiorhodospiraceae bacterium | reverse complement strand
CGGCTCAAGAGCATCATCGACCAGACACTGAGCGCAATCGACTACGTCGAGGGCTTGATCCAGCGTATGAGCGAAGGCGAAGACATCGGCACCATCGACGAAGTCCGTCAGCGCCTCCGTGAGGACGTCGGTATCGATATCCCGAGCAGCGCCCCGACTACCTCGGGCGATGGAACGCGGCCGGCCGAGGGCGATGCCAATATTTAGCAGGTATGGTGCGGGCCCCGGTGGTCCCCGCATGGCGCCAGTGTTCGCTCTGGCGTTGGCGCTGACGGGGATCGCGGCGCCGGCGTCCGCGCAGATCCTCAGCGAGCCAACCGTGACCGACTACTCGCCGGAAAAGGTTGCTGCCGAGATCGAGCAATTCAAGGCGGTCGGTGACGGAATCGTGTTGACGTTGGCGGCATGTGAGGAACAGCCGCACTGCGTGACCGCCATGTCGCGACACGAGCTCGAACGGCTCATCGATCGGATCCAGAAGCGCATCGATCACCTCCACAGCGTCCGTCGCGACGGCGACGGTGGGCTCGTCGAGCCGTTTCGTGGGTTTCTCCAGCAATACGAGCGCTTGCGTGATCGCTACGCCAGGCAATTGGGCGAGGTGCACGAGGTCACGCAACGAGTTGACCAAGATGCGCTCGAGAAAGACTGGGAAGAGCTGTTGACGTTCGAGGCGCAGGTCCGCGAGGAGGAGCAAGGAACCGACGTGCCCGAGGCCAATACCAACGTCACGCTCGAGCGCTTTGCCGATGGGAACGAGCCGTTGCCGGTCGAGTGATCACGGCCGCTGTCGGTCATGCGGCATGGGGCCGTGCCACCTCGACCCGATTCCGGCCGCGCTGCTTGGCACGGTAGAGGGCGCGATCGAGGCGCTGGAATAGCGTGGCGCGCGCCTCACTGCCTTCACAGACCGCGACGCCGAGGCTGACACTGATGCGGTTGCGGTCATCCACGCCGATGCGAATGACCCGGCACCGTATACGCTCGGCGACGTGACGGGCGCTATCGAGTCCGGTCTCCGGCAACAAGGCAATGAATTCCTCGCCGCCCCAGCGCGCGGCGCAGTCGGCGCGACGCATCTCCGTATTCAGGGTTGCGCCCACCCGTTCGAGTATCTGGTCGCCGGTTGCATGACCATAAGTGTCGTTGATGCTTTTGAAGTGATCGATGTCGATCATCACGAGCGCGCAGCGGGCACCGTAGCGAGCGACGCGCTCGAGCTCGGTGTCAACTGCCGATTCGAAGCGCGCACGGTTCGGTAGGTCGGTGAGCGGGTCGTGCGTCGCCTGGCGCGCCAGCTCCCGGTTGGCTTGTTCCAGACGAGCGCTGAGCTCGTACGTGCCCTGCAATCGCCGACTGAGGTGGTGCGCCGCCATCACCAGCATGGCGACGTACAACAGCCCCATGACACCGAACACGAACTGTGGGTGCGTGCCGTTCGCCAGATAGACAACGATTGCGGGGACGAGCGTGCAGATCAGATAAGCGCAGTAGATCCAGAGGATGGCGCCATTGACCGGCAAGGCACCGGCGCTCATGCCCGCGACAGCGACCACCAGCAAAACCTCGTGGTGCGCTGCCAACGACGGCCCGAAAACGGGAATGGAGGCACCCCATACGCCACCGCTGGCCAGGAGCGTGGCGACGTAGTAGGCCTGCCAGCGCCCCGGATCCGGGTTGTCGCTACGGCGGTATTGCGTCAGTTGCGCGATACGGACAGCGGATACCGTCGCCATCAAAGCGAGCCACGACGCTAGCGCCCACGCCGACAAGGCCTGCCAGAGTCCGGCGGCCACGACGGCGGCCAATACCACGTTGATGCAAGCGGCGGAGAGGGTATGGTCGTAGAGGTGCGCGACGAGTGCCCGTTTGATGCCGCGGTCCGCGGGATCCGTGCGCACGCACGCCGCTGGATCAGGTTCATCGGGTAAGCGTCCGGCAGGCTCACCAGCAACCGGGGCGTGGCCGCTACGACTGGCTGTCAATATCCGGTGCGCTCGCCATAGTGGCTGTGTCGAATCCATCACCGTCAATCCATGGACCCTCGGGGCCGTCCTGACCGCACGGCGCTCAACGGAACATGTAACGCGCATCGCGCGCAAGGTGTGCACCCCGTACGTGCCCACCAAGCGGAACCGTTTCGCCACCAGTGGGCCTGCGCTGGCACGCCCGCTCGACACACACGCGCGTTACATGATCGTAATATCGATGCCCCCGCATCGATCTTGAATACGCCCGACCGCGTTACTACGATTCTTTCCGGCGCCGCAGGGGTCTTCGCGGGCCCGAGCCGCCTTTGCATCACAACGAGGACACGCGCAAAGGGCTCTCTACCGAACCGCCATCGGCCTGAGCAACAGAGCTTCCGAGTCGTCTGGGCGGGCAGTTTTGGTGCGATCGCATTGAGTCGGGAAGCCTCGACAGCGCTAGTGCACGAGGGGAAGCGCATATGATCGAAGCCGATTCCTTGTCACGACGCTACGGCGACTTCGTCGCAGTCAATAGTGTGTCGTTTCGTGTGGCCTCGGGCGAAGTCGTCGGGTTGTTGGGGCACAACGGCGCCGGCAAGAGCACGATCATGAAGATGCTGACTGGATCGCTCGAGCCTAGCGAGGGGCGGATCACAATCGGCGGCGCCGATATGAACGACCACCGCCGCGCCATCCAACGGCGAATCGGCTATCTGCCCGAGAATTGTCCCATCTATCCCGATATGACCGTCTACGATTATCTCGATTATCAAGCGGTCTTGCACGGCGTCGACGACGAGCACCGCGACCGCGCGGTGCTCCGCGCGATTGCTCGCACCGCGTTGCGCCAGAAGGCGCTGGATCCCGTGTCGACGCTGTCTCGGGGGTATCGCCAGCGAGTCGGCGTGGCTCAAGCGATCCTGCACGACCCCGACGTCATCATCCTCGACGAGCCCACCAGCGGCTTGGATCCGTCCCAGATCCACGAGATGCGCGAGCTGATCAGGTCGCTCGCGCAGGGCGCGGCCGTTTTGATATCGACGCACATCCTGCAAGAGGTCCAGGCCGTGTGTGACCGCGTGCTCATTCTTCGCGAGGGCCATCTCGCGCTGGATTCCCGTTTGGACGAGCTCGGTGGCGCGCGTCGGCTGTTGGTCACGATCGACGCCGAGCCCGATCGCGCCGAGACGGCGTTGCGCAGCGTATCGGGCGTGTCGCAAGTCGAGCGCCTCGGATCAGCAGCGGGCCAGCACAGCTTCGCCGTGCTCGCCAGTGACGACGCCGCGGCGCTGGCGCCTGCGGTTGCCCGCTGCGTCCACGAGGCCGGCTGGTCGCTTTATAAGCTCGAGCCCGAGACGCGCGATCTCGAAGCCGTCTACGCCGAAGTCAACGCCGCCGCTTGAGGAGGGAGAACATGCACGAGCTGCTGCGCGTCTTTCGTCGGGAAGCGGGTGCCTATTTCGCCTCGCCGGTCGCGTACCTCTTCGTCGGCGTGTTTCTGGCCGTCACATTGTTCGTGTTCTTCTGGGCCGAGGCCTTCTTCGCGCGCAACATCGCCGACACCCAGCCGCTTTTCCAATGGATGCCCCTGCTGCTGATCGCGCTCGTCGCGGTGGTGACGATGCGCAGCTGGAGCGAGGAGCGCCGCTCGGGCACGCTCGAGGTGCT
>CAYUKN010000174.1:0-3753 GCA_964445325.1 uncultured Ectothiorhodospiraceae bacterium | reverse complement strand
CGCTTCGACGCCATGCGAGAGTTTTTCGAGGGCGTCGGTCAGGGCAAGACCGCTGGCACTTGGGAGCGCCTGCCACCGGATGACCAGAAGTTCCGGACGCAGTTCAAGCGCCAGATGGACAAGGAAAAGGCGAAGAAAGGCCAAACCCAGGATATCGACTGATGCTGGTACTGGATCACGATCGCGCGGGTGGTTACTGGGGGTCGGTGTACGTTTTCACCGCCATCAAGGGCTTGCAGGTCGTCATCGACGGACCCGTTGGTTGCGAGAACCTGCCCGTGACCTCGGTGCTGCACTACACCGACGGCCTCCCGCCGCACGAGCTCCCCATTGTGGTGACGGGCTTCTCCGAGGCCGAGATGGGCGAGGGGACCGAGGAAAACATGCGCCGCGCGAGCGCCACCCTGGACCCCGAGCTTCCGGCGGTGACGGTTACCGGTTCGATCGCCGAGATGATCGGCGGAGGCGTCATCCCCGACGACGCCAACGTCAAGCGTTTCCTGCCCCGCACGATCGATGAGGACCAGTGGCAGAGCGCCGACCGCGCCATGTACTGGCTCTGGACCGAATTCGGTCCGAAGAAACCCAAGCCGCGGCGCCGCAAGGAGGGCGAGGCCCCCAAGGTCAACATCATTGGCCCCTGCTACGGCTACTTCAACATGCGCTCCGATCTGGCCGAGATCCGGCGACTGATCGAGGGCATTGGCGGCCAGGTCAATATGGTGTTCCCGTTGGGCAGCCACCTCGGCGATATCCGCCATCTGGTCGATGCCGACGTCAACGTGTGCATGTATCGCGAGTTTGGCCGGATGCTGTGCGAGGGCTTGGGACAGCCGTACCTGCAGGCGCCGATCGGGCTGCATAGTACGACGCAGTTCCTGCGCACACTCGGCGAGCAGCTCGGCCTCGATCCCGAGCCATTCATTGAGGAGGAAAAGCACACCACGATCAAACCCATCTGGGATCTGTGGCGCTCGGTGACGCAGGATTTCTACGGCACGGCGACGTTCGCAATCGTGGCCAACGAGACCTATGCCCGCGGCATCCGCAACTTCCTCGAGGCCGAGATGGGTATGCCGTGCAACTTCTCGTTCGCTCGCACCGCCGGTGTCAAGCCGGACAATAATGCCGTGCGGCAGGCCATTTACGATAACGCGCCGCTGGTCATGTTCGGCAGCTATAACGAGCGCATGTACATGTCGGAGATCGGCTCGCGCTCGATGTACATTCCCGCGTCGTTCCCTGGCGCGATCGTGCGTCGCCACACGGGGACACCGTACATGGGTTACGCGGGGGCGACCTACCTCATCCAGGAGGTCTGCAACAACCTCTTCGACGCCCTGTTCTATGTGCTCCCGTTGGGCACCGAACTCGACGAGGTCACGCCCACGCCGACGCGCTCGCACGCGGGTGAGATGGTCTCTAGTGGTGAGGAACGCCCGTGGGACGCCGCCGCGCAACGGCGTCTCGAGGAATACGTCGCCGCCGAGCCGGTGCTCGTGCGGATCTCCGCAGCCAAGCAACTGCGCGATCGAGCCGAGCGCGATGCGGAAGCGGCGGGCGAGGCGCGCGTCACGGTTGAGCGCGTCGAGCAGGCCCACGATGCGATCGGTGGAGGCCAAGCGGCATGAGTCCCTCGCGCACAGCCGCCGACCCCGCTGTACGTGATGTACGACGATGGTCACGCATAGGTGCGGCCACGTTGACTGAGCATCCACTCCGCCCGGCCTTGAGCCGGGCGGAGTTCGTTATGCACGACGAAAAGAACGATTTGAACGTTGTGCATGTCCATTTAGGCTGATTAAGGCCGAACTGAGGTACTAATGATGACCAGCAAGTCGATGCAAGGTGCCGGTACCGCGGGCGGTACGGAGAACCGGCGGGACTACCGTCTGATCTTCACGGCAGCGTTCGCGCTGTTCCTCGTGGCCGGCTTTGTCGAGCGTCTCCTGGCGCGCCCGTTGTGGTCGTCCAAGGCGGTGCGTAAGCCCAAAGGCTCGATGTTCGCGCAAGCGAAATCCTCGGCGAGCATTGCAGCCTCCGCTGGGTTGATGGGATAGGCACCACCTTGTGCCGCGCGACCTGGATCGACGTCGACTGCGACGACGGCGTGGTTCGACGCGCGAGTCCGCCTCGAGCGCATCGCCCGCTGCGGCCTGCGGCCGTGGTTCGGACGACCGCCCGATCGGTTCGACCGTGTAACCGCGCCGGCGACTCGTGAATCGGCGGGACAGGTTGGCACACAACGGTGTCCACGGTTTCACCGGCTCGCCGGTGGAAGACCGAGGCCTCCGGGCTTCGGCCATGCCCGCCGCGGGGCAATCTACGCGGTAACGGCCGCAAGGCCACTTGTTTTGAGGAGAGTAAAATGTCTGACGGAGACGAGCGATCACAATCGCTATCCGGCTTGACCGCCGAAGAGGCGAAGGAGTTTCACAAGATCTTTCTCGTGAGCTTCTTGGTCTTTGTTGTCATAGCCCTTATCGCGCACGTCCTTGCGTGGCAATGGCGTCCCTGGCTCCCGGGTCCGGAGGGATACTCCGCGGTGGTTGATACCACCAAGACCCTCGCGAGCACTTTCCTTCCCCGACTGAGCTAAAGGGTAGCGATCATGTGGCGTATATGGCTTATCTTCGATCCCAGGCGGACCCTTGTGGCGCTGTTCACGTTCTTGTTCGCTCTGGCTCTGATAATTCACTTCATCCTGCTGAGCACCGACCGGTTCAATTGGCTGGAAGGTCCGCAGGCTGGAGCGGCAGGCGAGCAGGCTGCGGAGGTGACGTCGGTGCGCCCGGCGGAACGCGAGTCCTGACGGCGTCCGAAGGCGGGGGGCCGGGCCGCGTGGTTCGTCACCGGCCGGCCCGCCGCCGGGGCCGCCTTTGCGGGCATCCCATGGTTCTGCCCGTGCGAAGGGGAATGAGAAAATGTCCATGCTGAATTTCGAGAGGAAATATCGGGTTCGCGGCGGAACCCTGATCGGTGGTGACCTCTTCGACTTCTGGGTCGGGCCGCTTTACTGCGGCTTCTTCGGCGTGACCACGATCTTCTTTACGCTGCTAGGGACGGCGCTCATCGTCTACGGCGCGGCCATCGGCCCGACGTGGAACGTCTGGGCGATCAACATCGCACCGCCCGACCTCAGCTACGGGCTCGGGCTAGCGCCGCTGAAAGAAGGGGGGCTTTGGCAGCTCATCACGATCAGCGCGATCGGCGCGTTCGTCTCGTGGGCGCTGCGCGAGGTCGAGATCTGCCGCAAGCTCGGGATCGGCTTTCACGTGCCGTTCGCGTTCGGTGTGGCGATCTTCGCCTACGTGAGCCTGGTGGTTATCCGCCCGTTGCTGATGGGGGCGTGGGGCCACGGCTTCCCTTACGGCATCCTCAGTCATCTCGACTGGGTTTCCAACGTCGGCTATCAGTACCTGCACTTCCACTACAACCCGGCACACATGCTGGCGGTGACGTTCTTCTTCACAACGACGTTGGCGCTGGCATTGCACGGTGGGGCCGTGCTGTCGGAGCTCAATCCGCCCAAGGGCGACAAGGTCAAGAGCTCGGAACACGTGAACACGTTCTTCCGCGATACGATCGGCTACTCCATCGGTGAGCTGGGTATCCATCGGCTCGGCTTGTTCCTCGCGCTTTCTGCGGGCTTCTTCAGTGCGGTGTGCATCATCATCAGCGGTCCGTTCTGGACGCGCGGATGGCCCGAATGGTGGAACTGGTGGCTCGAGCTGCCGATCTGGCACTGACGAG
>CAYUKN010000173.1:0-3797 GCA_964445325.1 uncultured Ectothiorhodospiraceae bacterium | reverse complement strand
GACGGCGAGCGAGCGCAGCAAGCCGGTCTCGCCATGGCACTCCACGGCGATCACGGCCTCGACGGCCCCGCCGTGGCGCCAGCCGAGCACGCGTGTGCCCGGGCCATCGTCGAGATCGCTCGGTGCCAGCCCGCAGGTGCGCAGCAGATCGGCGACCGCCCCGTCGGGCGTCGATGCGGCGATCTCGGCCACGTGCAAAGCGCCTCGGGGGCTGCGCTACGGGCTCGTCAGGCGCTCGACGGCCTCGCGGTACTTGGCCGCCGTCTCCTGGACCACGCTGTCGGGGAGCTCGGGCGGGGCTTCGGGGCGCCACGACTGGTTGGCGAGCCAGTCGCGCACGAATTGCTTGTCCCAGGAGGGCGGGTTCTCGCCCGGGCGCCAGGTGTCGCCGGGCCAGAAGCGCGACGAGTCCGGCGTGAGCACCTCGTCGATGAGCACCGGCTCGCCCGCGGGGTCGACGCCGAATTCGAACTTGGTGTCGGCGATGATCACGCCCCGGGCGCCGGCGTACTCGGCGGCCTCGCCGTACAGGCGCAGGCTGATCGCGCGGATGCGCTCGGCCAGCTGCTGGCCGATCTGCTCGGCGACGTCCTCGAAGCGGATGTTGACGTCGTGGGCGCCCGCCTCGGCCTTGGTCGAAGGTGTGAACACCGGCGCGGGCAGGCGGTCGGCCAGTTGCAGCCCGGGCGGCAGCGGCGTCCCGCCCACCGTCCCCGAGGCCTGGTAGTCCTTCCAGCCGGAGCCGATGACGTAGCCCCGCACGATGGCCTCGATCGGCAAAGGCCGTAGCCGCCGCGCGACGACCGCACGCCCCTCGATCGGCTCGCGCTCACCCGGATCGGGCAGGACCTCGGCCAGAGGGGTGTCGACCAAGTGATTGTGCGCGACATGCCCCAGACGCGCGCACCAGAAATTCGACAGCTGCGTCAGCATGCGGCCCTTGCCGGGGATGGGTGTGGGCAGGACGACATCGAACGCCGAAATTCGGTCGGAGGCGACGATGAGCATGCGCTCGTCGTCGATCGCGTAGAGGTCGCGTACCTTACCGCTGTGCAGGTGGGGCAGGGACTCGATTGCGGGGCGGTACAGCGTATCGGTCACGATCGGCTCCGACTCACCGAAAGCCGGTATTTTCATGAAGAAAATGTCGGACGTCCACCGGGCGAGATCACCGCTTGCGAATCACAAATGAGAACGATTATCATTTGCGAAATGGATCAAGAGCGGAGTGCCACAATGCCATCATACGCGCGCGAACGGGGCGGGCCCGGGCCCGCCGGGCGCAAGCAACCGGGCCGCGGATCGGCGACCAGCGCGCGCATCGGTGCGCGGCCGGGGTCGCCGTCGCCACGGCCGATCCCACCGGCGCAAACGCTGTTCCGATTGCGGGGCTATCTTCCGGGCTGGCTGTGCGACCGCGATACGTGGAGCGTGATCAACGCCACCGCGTGGATGCTGCTGGCGCTGTATGTGCTGCTGTTCAGCCCGATTTGATGCCGCGACGAGGCGATCGCGGCGACGATGCACGGGCGCCGGTAGGCGCCCGCCAAGCGGTCACATCCAGTGCTGGAGGAACTTGTCCTTGCCGATGGACTGGTAGAGCTCGATGTGGGTGTCGAGCCAGTCGAGGTGGGTCTCCTCGTCGGTGAGGAGCTCGTCGATGAGATCGCGCGAGGGATAATCCTGGACCTGCTCGCAGTATTCGATGATCTCGCGGTAGAGCGCGATGGCATCGACTTCGAGCTGGCGATCGTTGGTCAGGACCTCCCAGACCGATTCGGCCACCAGCAGCTTGCCGTAGTCTTGCAGGTTGGGTAGGCCCTCGAGGAACAGGATCCGGCGGATCAGGCGATCCGCGTGCTTCATCTCCTCGATCGAGCCCTTGTATTCTTCCTCGTTGAAGCGCTCGAGACCCCATTTCTCGAGCATCCGAGCGTGCAGGAAGTACTGGTTGATCGCGGTGAGCTCGTGCCTGAGCGCGCGGTTGAGGTACTCGATGACCTTGGCGTCACCCTGCATATCGCCTCATTCCAGGCTGCCGCATGAAGGGCTCAGTCTAGCGCCTTCGCGCAGGGGATGCCAGGCACTTACGCCGGAGCGGCTGCGGGTAGCTCCACACCCTCCGGGAACGCGGGGAATTCCGCAGCCACGGCCTCGGCGAGGACTTGGCGGGCGGTGGGCTCGCACCGGCCACAGCAGGTGGAGACGGCCAGCTCGAGCTGAAGCTGCTGGAAGGTCACCACGCCTTGGTGGACAGCCCGGCGAATCTGGCGATCGGTGACCGCATTACAAACGCAGACGTACATGCAACCTCCGGACCCGGCGCTCGCTGCGCGCCGATGGGTCGAGTATACGTGCGGTTGCGAATGATTCGCAACCGGAAATTTTTCTGAACTGCACCCCGGAGCCGTGCCGGGGTGGGTTGCGCCGCGGCTTGGGCGCTGACCGCGGGTCCGGACGGGCCCGATCTGGCACGCCCCGTGCGATGTGGGCGATAATTACCGGCTTTCCTGCAAGCCCGCAGTGGGAGGGAGCAACCGTGTCCGAGCCGCGCGTCGGGGTCGTCATGGGCAGCGACAGCGACTGGCCCGTCATGCGCCACGCTGTCGAACGCCTCGAAGCCTTGGGTGTACCGGTCGAGGCCCAGGTCGTCTCGGCGCACCGCACGCCCGACCGCATGTTCGCCTACGCCGAGAACGCCGCGGATCGCGGGCTCGCGTGCATCATCGCCGGCGCCGGCGGCGCGGCCCATCTGCCCGGCATGCTCGCGGCCAAGACCATCCTGCCGGTGCTGGGCGTGCCCGTGCCGTCGCGCTACCTCTCCGGCCAGGATTCGCTCTACTCCATCGTCCAGATGCCCAAGGGGATTCCGGTGGCGACCTTCGCCATCGGCGAGGGCGGGGCGGCGAACGCGGGCCTGTTCGCCGCGGCGATGCTCGCCGGGGCCGGCGGTGATGGCGAGCTGCGCTCGCGCCTGGCCGCCTATCGCGACGAGCTCAGCGACAAGGTCGAGGGTATGGAGCTCCCGCCCGAGTCATGACGCCGCGTCGCATCCTGCCCGGCGAGACCCTCGGTATCCTCGGCGGCGGCCAGCTCGGGCGCATGTTCACGATCGCCGCCCGGCGCATGGGCTACGGCGTGATCGTGCTCGATCCCAAGCCCGCGAGCCCGGCGGGCCAGCTCGCCGACCGCCAGATCGCGGCCGACTACGACGATACCGAGGCGCTGGCCGAGCTGGCGCGGCAATGCCCGGCCGTGACGACCGAGTTCGAGAAGGTGCCCGCCGACGCGCTCGAGCGCTTGGCGCGGGACTGCCACACGCGCCCGCACGCGGGCGCGGTCGCGGCCACCCAGGACCGCATCGATGAGAAGGGTTTTTTCGGGCACCACGGCCTGCCCACCGTCGCCTGGGCCGCGGTTGCCGGGACCGGCGATGTCGACGCCGCGGTCGAGGCGGTGGGGCTGCCGGCGCTGATGAAGACGGCGCGCGGCGGCTACGACGGCAAGGGCCAGGCGCTGGTCGACTCCGCCGCGGATGCCCGCGCCGGTTTCGAGGCGCTGGGTGGCGAGCGCTGCATCCTCGAGCGCCGCGTGGCGCTGGCCAGCGAGGTCTCGGTCATCGTCTGCCGCGGTGGCGATGGTGCCACGGCCTGCTATCCACCCGGCGAGAACGTCCACGTCGACGGCATCCTGGCGACTACCCGCGTGCCCGCCGGCGTGGACACCGCCGTCGCCGACCGTGCGGTCGCGGTCGCCACCGACACCGCCGCCGCGCTCGACTACTGCGGGGTGCTGGG
>CAYUKN010000172.1:0-3834 GCA_964445325.1 uncultured Ectothiorhodospiraceae bacterium | reverse complement strand
TGACGCGGTTGCCGGTCCAGTTGTGGAAGTACTCGTGCGCGATCACGCCCTCGATCGCCTGGAAGTCGGCGTCGGTGGCGGTGTCCGGGTTCGCCAGCACGAGTTTCGAGTTGAAGATGTTGAGGCCCTTGTTCTCCATCGCGCCCATGTTGAAGTCGTCGACGGAGACGATCTGGAACAGATCGAGGTCGTACTCGAGGCCGAAGGTGGTCTCGTCCCAGCGCATCGCCTTCTTGAGCGAGCGCATCGCATGGTCGGTCTTGCCGACGTTGTGGCCCTCGGTATAGATGCGCAGCGTGACGTCGCGGCCCGACGCCGTCGTGAACGTCTCCTCGTGGCAAGCGAGGTCGCCGGCGACCAGCGCGAACAAATAGCTCGGTTTGGGGAAGGGGTCCTCCCACCGAGCCCAGTGGCGCCCGTCGTCGAGCGTGCCCGCATCGACCGGGTTGCCATTGGACAGCAGCACGGGATAGCGCTCGGCGTCGGCGACGATGGTCGTGGCATAAGTGGCCATGACATCGGGGCGGTCGAGGAAGTAGGTGATGCGGCGGAAGCCCTCCGGCTCGCACTGGGTGCAGAAGTTGCCGCTCGACTGGTACAGGCCTTCGAGGGCGGTGTTGTCCTGCGGGCTGCAGGTGGTGACGACGGTGACCTCACAGCGATCCGGGACCTGGTGGATCGTGAGATGGCGCTCGTCGACCCGGTAGTCGTCGGCGGTGAGCGCGGTGGCGTCGATGGCGACCGACTCGAGCGTGATGTGCTCGCCGTGGAGGACCAGGGGCTCGCCCTGGCGGCCCGTATTGCGCCGCAGCGTCATGCGGTTGGTCACGCGCGTGGCGGCCGGATCGAGGTCGAAACGCAGCTCGACGTGGTCGATCGCGAACGCCGGCGGGGTGTAGTCGGCCAGGCGGATCGGTTGCGGGGTTTGGTTGTCGAGCCTCATGGATCCTCCGGACGGTCGAAGCGCGCATTCTAGCAGGGTGGGCGGGGTCGCCGATTGGGCTTTGCCGCGGCGGCGCGCTGGCGCTTCCGGGCGGGATGGCGATGGGGCGGACCGGCCGGCCGGGACGCCCCTTGGCCGGTTGGCCCGGCCACGTGGACCGGGCTATGATCCGATGCGCCGCGCTGCCGGCCGGCGGGTTGCGCGAGCGGTGGCAGCGTGGGTACGCCCGGCAACCCTCGTCCGGCGGGAGGCAATCGGTGATGCGCGCAACGGTGCTCGCTTTGGTCGCGGCCCTGGTCATCAGCCCGACGGCGTTCGGCGCCGAGGGCGACCACTTCGACGGCGCGGTCGACGCCTATCGCAAGATGATCATCCTCGCCGATGGGGCGAGCGCCCTCGAGGACGGCGCCGAGCGCCACGATCGAGCAGTGGCCGCGGCGCGCCACTACTACGCGCGCCAGCGACGCCACCTGAGGGCGCTGCGCGAGTCCGCACGCCAGTCGGCGCCGCTGACCCCGTCGAATCGGCTGCTCGACGTCAGCGAGCGGCTCGTCGCCTACGTCGACCGCGCGGAGCGCCTCCGCCCCGGCGATCTGCTCGCGTTCCAGGACCTCACCGACACGCTGCTGCGGCTCGAGCGCTCGCGGCTGGGCGAGGGCCCCGAGATCGCGCCCATCCGGTCGCTGGACGAGCGAATCGCCGGGGTCCTGGATGACTACCGGGCGGAGTACACCCAGGCCATGGGCGAGCTCACGCGCGGTGAGCGCGAGAGCTGGGACGCCTACATCGCGGCGATCAGTCGGGTGCACTCGCTGGATCGCCTGCTCGAGGAAGCGGGCGACGAGGAGATGGTGCGCCGGCTCGAGCAGCTGCGCCGGCAACAGGGCGCGGCCGCGACGTCCGACGATGAGGGTTCTCTGGCCTCGCCCAAGGTGGTCTACGGCCGGGATCTGCCCGACAAGACCGTGGTGCTGACGTTCGATGACGGCCCCGATGAGCGCCGCACCAACCGCGTGCTCGACATACTCGACGACTACGGGGTCCACGGGTATTTCTTCGCGCTGGGCAACAAACTCGGGCGCATCGGCGCCGATGGCGAGGCCCGCCTGGAGCGCGGCTCGGCGACGGCCCGGCGCATCGTGGAGGGCGGCCACGTGCTCGCCAACCACAGCTTCAGCCACGCCAACTTCGCCGAGCTATCGCAGGACGAACGCCGCCGCGAGCTGCGCCAAACGAACAAGCTCATCGAGAAGATCGGGGGCAATGGCGATGCCCTGTTCCGGCCGCCCTACGGGGTCAGCGACGATGCCCTGGAGGCGATGACCGCCGAGCGCGGCATGGCGTCGGTGATGTGGAACGTGGACTCGATGGACTGGGCCGATCCGGTCCCCGAGTCCATCGTCGACCGCACCATCCGCCAGCTCGAGGACAAGGGCAGCGGTATCCTGCTATTCCACGACATCCACCACCAGACGATCGAGGCGCTGCCGTCGATCCTGGACGCCCTGGCCGAGCGCGATTACCGGGTGGTCGCGCTCGACGGCGAGCCACTCGCTGCCGCCTCGGATGGGCGCATCGAGCCGCCCGAGCGCGAGCAACAGCTCTACGGTGACAGCTGGGCCGTCGTGATCGGCATCGACGATTACAGCCACTGGCCCGACCTCGAGTACGCATTCAACGATGCCCGCGCGGTGGGCGACACCCTGGTCGAGGATCTCGGCTTCCCGGAGGACCAGGTCATCCGGCTCTACGACGGCGAGGCGAGCCGCCAGAACATCGCCGCCACCCTCGGCCACGAACTGGCCGATCCCGACCGCGTGGGCGAAAACGACCGCGTGTTCGTTTTCTTCGCCGGCCACGGCATGACGCGCTCGCTGCCGGCCGGCGGCTCGCTCGGCTACATCATCCCCGCCGATGCCCGTCGCGAGGGCTACGCCACGCACGCGATCAGCATGAGCGCGCTGCAGGACTACTCGCGCGCGATCCCGGCCAAGCACGTCCTGTTCGTCATGGACAGCTGCTACAGCGGTCTGGCGCTCACGCGAGCGGGCGTGGCGGCCGGCGAGACCCGGCATTACCTCGAGGAGACGACCAGCCGGCGCGCCCGGCAGATGCTCACCGCGGGCGGCGCCGACGAGCAAGTCGCCGACGACGGCCCGGGCGGGCACTCGGTGTTCACCTGGAGCCTGCTCAAGGGGCTCTCGGGTGTCGCCGACACCGACGACAACGGCTATGTCAGCGCCTCGGAGCTGGGCACCTATCTCGGCCCGACCGTCTCGAGCTATGCCGACCAAACCCCCGTGTTCGGCAACCTCGAGGGCAGCGAGGGCGGCGATTTCCTGTTCAAGGTCCGCGCCGACGCCCGCATCGCGACCGCCGACAAGCCCGGCTCCGACGGCTCGAGCGGCGATGGCGAGGCCGCCGGCGAGCAGGACGCCCTCGAGGCGAACCTGCGTGAGCGGGTCGATGCGGGCGCCAGCGAGGCCGGCGAGCTGGAGGCGGCGCTGGCCGGCGGGCGGCCCAGCGAGGCCGAGCGCGAGCGGGCCGCGCAGCTCGATGGCGAGGCCCTGGCGCTCTTCCGCGAGGGCGAATTCGAGGCCGCCCGCGACAAGTGGCGCCAGGCGGTACGGATCGACCCCTACGACCCCGATATCGTCAACAACTACGGCTACGTCCTGGACAAGCTTGGCCGGCACGATCGCGCCCTGACCTGGTACTACCGCACCGTCGAGCTCGACCCCCGCCGGACGCCCGTCTATCTCAACCTGGGCGATCTGATGGTCAAGATGGATCGCCCGCGCGAGGCCGTGCCGTACTATCGCCGCTACCTGCACCTCTATCCCTCGTACGACAAGGCCGATGAGCTGCGCGACAAGATCGAGCGGCTCTCC
>CAYUKN010000171.1:0-3924 GCA_964445325.1 uncultured Ectothiorhodospiraceae bacterium | reverse complement strand
CCCGAGCCAGCCGAGCAGGTCGAGCCCGAGGAAGCCGAGCGCAAGGTCCCGCTCGACGACGGCCGCCAGAAGGAGCTCGCCGAGCAGGCCGAGTCGTTCGTGGCGACCGTGATCGAGGCCGAGCCCGAGAGCGAGGCGTTCAAGAGCGCGGTCGACAGCGCCCACCAAATGGGCAACGAGGAGCTGCGCGAGGCGGCCAACGTCTCCAACCGCTTGCTCGACAAGCCGGTCAAGGCGATGGATCAGGGCGCGCTGTCGGGCGACAGCGATGTGTCGAAGTCGCTGCTCGAGCTGCGCAGCACGGTCGAGGAGCTCGACCCGTCCAATCGCGGCGACCTGTTCGAGCCCAAGAAGCTGCTGGGGCTCATCCCCTGGGGCAACAAGCTCAAGGACTACTTCCGCGAGTACCAGTCGGCCCAGTCCCACATCGACGGCATCATCCAGTCGCTGTACAAGGGCCGCGACGAGCTCCAGCGCGACAATGCCTCGATCGAGGAGGAAAAGCGCAATCTCTGGGGCTTGATGCAAAAGCTCGAGGAATACGTCTACCTCGGCAAGCAGATCGACGAGGCGCTGGAGGCGCGCGTCGACGAGATCGAGCAGCAGAGCGAGCAAAAAGCGCGGGCCGTGCGCGAGGAACTATTGTTCTACACGCGCCAGAAGGTCCAGGACCTGCAGAGCCAGCTCGCGGTGGCGGTGCAGGGCTACATGGCGCTCGACATGATCCGCAAGAACAACCTCGAGTTGATCAAGGGCGTCGAGCGCGCCACGACGGTCACGATCTCGGCGCTGCGCACGGCCACGATCGTCGCCCAGGCGCTGACCAACCAGCGCTTGGTGCTCGAGCAGATCCAGGCGCTCAACGAGACCACGGGCAACGTGATCCAGGGCACCAGCGAGCTGATGAAGGACCAGTCCGCCCAGATTCATCAGCAAGCCGCCGATTCGACCATCGAGCTCGACAAATTGAAGTCGGCGTTCTCGAACATCTACGCGGCCATGGACGAGATGGCGGACTACAAATCCAAGGCACTGGACTCGATGAAGCAGACGGTGAACACCCTCGAGGGCGAGATCGGCAAGGCGCGCGAGCGCCTCGACCGTGTCCAGCAAGAGGAAGCCCGCGAGGCCGTCGCCGGCGAAGACGACGCCGCCGGTGGCAGCAACAAGCTCGATCTCTAGCGCGCAAACGGGCGAATGAAGGCCTATCGCTACTTCGGCATCGCCCTGGTGCTGCTCGCGGTCGTCGCCGCCATCGGCCTGGACTGGGTCGGGCGCGATCACCAGCCGCGCGACTACACGGTGGACTTCGTCCGCGGTACCGATTTCTCCGAGGTCGGCTCACGCCGGCTCGAGCAGATCGTCGCGGCGATGGCGCGACAACCGGCCTACCGCGCGGTCATCGTCGGGCATACGGGCACACGCGGCGACCCCGACGCCAACATGGCCCTCGGGCGCGAGCGCGCCCAGGCGGTCGCCGCCGCGCTCGCCGACGCGGGCATCGCCGCCGACCGGCTCGAGACGCACTCGGCCGGTGCCGAACAGCCGCTACCGCGGCGCGAGGGCGAGGGTGAGCGCGGTTACCAGGCACGCCTGAGCCGCGCCGAGGTACGACTGATCCCCTGAACCGATCAGCGATCGACGGGAGTCTTGCATGCGAATACGCGCCACATGGGTGCTCGCTCTAGCGGGCTTGTTCGCCGGCGCCGTCGGCGCGGCCCCGCCCGCGGAGCCGCTGAGCGAGCGCGTCGACACCACCGTGCGCGACTGCCGCGGCGACGAGACCCTTCGGGTGCCGTTGCGCTCGTCCGGCGTCGACCTGGTGCCGCTCTACGCCAACGGCTATGCCCTGGAAACGGGCGGCAGCGGCGCATTCGCCGACCGCGACCTGTCGATCGAGCTCAGCCGGGAAAACGACCTGGCCGCCCAGCTCGAGGCGTATCTCGCGTGCGAGCGCCCCGTGCTGCGCGCCACACAGGGCCAACTCCAGGCCGCGGCAGCGCTCACCGAGGACGACGAGCGCACCCAGATGGTCGCGGTCTACCAGCACGGCTGGTCCACCGGCGCCGACGCGCTGGTCGCACGGGAGCGCATCGACACCCTCGCCGACCTGTCGGGCGCGACGATCGCGCTCGAGGCCTACGGGCCGCAAATGGACCTGCTGGCGCGGGCCATCACCGCGGCCAAGGACAAGGTCGATGCCGGCGCCTGGGAGGCCCCCGAGCTCGTCTACACCGAGGACCAGACCGGCTTTAGCGGCGACACCCCCGGCGCCCGCTTCTACGACGATGAGGGCATCGACGCGGCGCTGGTGTTCCGCCCCGACGCCAACGTGCTCACCAGCGGCGGCGGCACCGGCACGGGCGCCGAAGGCTCGGTCAAGGGCGCCCACATCCTGTTCTCGACCCAGGCGGCCAATCGCGCGGTGTCCGAGGTCTACGCCGTGCGCGCGGACTACCTCGAGGCCAACCGGGAAAAGGTCAAACGCTTCGTCTCGGCCCTGTTCCGCGCCGAGGAAAAGGCGCGCGAGGATGTGAAGAAACAGATCATCGACTGGGACGCCGTCGCCGAGCACCTGCTCGGCGACGCCTCGGCCACGGGCGCGGCGAAGACGCTGTGGCGGCGGGTCGAGACGGCCGGCATGCAGGGCAACGTGAACTGGTCCAGCAGCGACCACCCGCGCGCATTCGCCAGGATCAACGCCGAGCTCGCCAACGAGCTGGTCCCAATCGGCCTGCTCGCCAGCGAGCACTCGATCCGCCTGGCCGGTTACGACTACACCGCGCTGGCCGAGGGTGTGTTCGACAAGCGTCGCGTGGAGCTGCCGAGCTTCGACAGCGACGAAGCGGCGAAGATGGTCGATAAAGAGCGCGCCGAGGGCGAGCTGGACGAGCGCACGATCGCGCGCTTCGAGATCCAGTTCGAGCCCAACCAGTCGAGCTTCCCCATCGCCGACTACCGCGAGCAGTTCGACCAAATCGTCGAGGCGGCGAGCACCTACGGCGGCGCGGTATTCACCGTCGAGGGCCACGCCGACCCACTGGGCTACCTCAAAAAGAAGAAACAAGGCGCCGACCTGTCGACGCTGCGCTCGATCCGCCAGTCGGCGAAGAATCTCAGCCGCAATCGCGCGGTGGCCGTGCGCAAGGCGGTGATCGACTACGCCGGGTCGCAAGGCGTGTCCATGGACCCGTCGCAGTTCGTCACCGAGGGACTGGGCTTCTCCGACCCCAAGACAGGCATCTGCGGCGGCGACCCATGCCCGCCCAAGACCGAGCAGGAGTGGCTGTCGAACATGCGCGTGGTCTTCCGTGCCGTGCGCGTCGAGGCCGAGAGCTCGAGCTTCTCGCCGCCGAACTCCTGGTGAGGGCGAAGCGATGACAGCGAATGAGCCGAAAAACGCGCTCGGCGCGCTCGCCACTGTCTTGGTCGGCGCGGCCCTGACCGTCGGCCTCGCCGCTTGTGAGCGCAGCAGCGAGCCGTCGCCTTTGGTCGACGTCGACGACTGGCAGGCGATCACCGACGCGCAGTGGCCGCCCGCCACCGACGAGGACATCGAGCTCGACGCCAATCCCCAGCGCACCAACATCACGGTCGTGCTCGACATGTCGGGCTCGATGGGCGGCGGTGACTGCGCCGGCGACTACGCCTCCAAGGCCGAGGCCGCGCGTGCGGCGCTGGCGACCTGGGTCGACAGCCTCCCGCGCGACGCCAATCTGGGCCTGATCGTCTTCGACGCCAATGGCATCCACACGCTCGTGCCATTGGGTACCGACAACCGCCAGCGCTTCCTCACCGCTGCCGGCAAGGTCAGCCCCGGTGGCAGCACGCCCCTGAAAACAGCGATGACCAGCGCGCAGCAGATGCTTACCGAGCGCGCCCGCTACCAGCTGGGCTACGGGCGCTACCAGATCGTGACGATCA
>CAYUKN010000170.1:0-3942 GCA_964445325.1 uncultured Ectothiorhodospiraceae bacterium | reverse complement strand
ACCTGCGTCTACCGCCGCGATCAGGCGAACATGCCGGGCTCCGGGCGCGAGGTGAAGAACGCCCGCGACGAGGGCGTGATCTTCCACTACAACCGCACACCGGTGGCCATCGAGTCCGAAAACGGCCGTGTCACGGGCGTGCGGCTGGCGGCGACGCGCCTGGGCGAGCCCGACGAGCGGGGTCGCCAGCGCCCCGAAATCGTGCCCGATTCGGAGGAGACCTTGCCCGCCGACCGGGTCATCGTCGCCTTCGGTTTCCAGGCCGAGATCCCGGAGTGGTACGACGACCATGGGGTGGCCCACTACGCCGACGGCCGCACCCTGGTGGCCAACGGTGGCGATTACCCCTTCCGGACCTCCAACCCGCGCATCTTCGCCGGCGGCGACATGGTGCGGGGCGCCGATCTGGTCGTCACCGCCGTTTTCGAGGGGCGCCAGGCCGCCGAGTCCATCGTGCGCACCCTGCGCGAGGCCGAGGCCGAGCCCGCCGCGGCGACCGCCACCTGAGCGCAGGGCGGGCATCGGGGCAGCGCGCGGGTCTCGCGCGCTATGGTCCAACCCCGGTTTTGTGAAAGACTAGCCCTCCGGTGTGAGCGCGCGGCCGATGCCCGTGCCGCGCGGCTGTCAAAGGCCCGACCACTCCCGAAGCGCGTCCCGCCCGCCGGTCCCGGCGCCCAGCACCGGACGCGGGCGGCGCCCGATGAGACACGTGCCGGCGCTGGCCGCCGGCGGACGCAACAATCGCCCTGGAGGCACCCACACGATGACCACCGAAGTACCGAAGGATGGCAGCCCCATCACGCTCGACAATGGCAAGCTGCACGTACCGGACAATCCGATCGTGACCTACATCGAGGGCGACGGCATTGGCATCGATATCACGCCCGTGATGCAGCGCGTCGTCGATGCGGCGGTCGAGACCGCCTACGGCGGCCAGCGCAGGATCCACTGGATGGAGGTGCTCGCCGGCGAGAAGGCCAACAACGAGGTCGGTGCTTGGCTGCCCGACGAGACGGTCGAGGCCATTCGCAAGTACCTGATCTCGATCAAGGGCCCGATGACCACACCCGTGGGTGGCGGCATCCGCTCGCTCAATGTCGCCCTGCGCCAGGTGCTCGATCTCTACGTATGCTTGCGCCCGGTGCGCTGGTTCACGGGCGTGCCCTCGCCCGTGCGCCATCCCGAGAAGGTCAATATATCGATCTTTCGCGAGAACACGGAGGACATCTACGCCGGCATCGAGTTCGAGGCGGGCTCCGAGGAGAACCAGCGCTTCCAGCAGCTGCTTTCCGATCACTTTCCGGCCGCCTTCAAGCGCATCCGCTTCCCCGAGGAGTGCGGTCTCGGCATCAAGCCCATTTCGCGCGAGGGTACCGAGCGCCTCGTGCGGGCCGCGATCCAGTACGCCATCGACAACGGCCGCAAATCGGTGACCCTGGTGCACAAGGGCAACATCATGAAATACACCGAGGGCGCGTTCCGCAGCTGGGGCTACGAGCTCGCCGAGCGCGAATTCCCCGAGCAGACCTACACCTGGAGCCAGTGGGAGCGCACCGTTGCCGCCCATGGCCAGGAGGCGGCCAACAAGGAGCAGGACGAGGCCGTCAACGCGGGCCGGATCCTCGTCAAGGACGCGATCGCCGACATCTCCCTGCAGCAGGTACTCACTCGCCCCGAGGACTTCGACGTCGTCGCCACGATGAACCTCAACGGCGACTACATCTCGGACGCGCTGGCCGCTCAGGTCGGCGGTATCGGTATCGCCCCGGGCGGCAACATCAATGACCAGAGTGGCCATGCGGTGTTCGAGGCCACCCACGGCACCGCGCCCAAGTATGCCGGCCGCGACATGGTCAATCCGGGCTCGCTGGTGCTATCGGCCGAGATGATGCTGCGCCATCTGGGCTGGCACGAGGCCGCCGACCTCGTGCTCACCGGCATGGATGCCGCCATCGGCAGCAAGCATGTGACCTATGACTTCGCCCGCCTGATGGACGGGGCCACGAAGGTCAGTTGCAGCGAGTTCGGCGAGGCGATCGTCAAGCGCATGCAACCCTGACGCGGCGGTCATGACGGAATATTCGGACACGGAGGCGCCGTCCGGGGCGAATGGCGCCGACAGCCTGCCTCGGGCGGCGCAGCTGATCCACGACGGCTTCGTCGCCTACAACGGGGACTTCCAGCGCATCACGGACCGTGCCCAGCGACGTTTCGAGCAGCGTGACTGGGACGGCCATCTGCGCGACATCGGCGAGCGCATCGAACTCTACGAGCTCTGGGTCCAGCGCACGCTCGAGCGCCTGCGCGAGACCCTGGATGAGGATGCCACGCGCCGCGCCATCTGGCAGGGCCTGCGCGATTACTTCAGTGAGCGCGTCGACGGCGTCCCCGACGCCGGCTTCCTCAAGACCTTCTTCAACTCGGTGACGCGGCGCTTGCTCGGCACCGTCGGTGTCGATCCCAACGTCGAGTTCGTCCATCCGCCGGCGGAAGAGGGCGTGCAGTCGCTGGTGATGCGCCGGTATCCGTGCTGGGACGACATCGAGGCCTCGTGCCGACGGATCCTCGAGGACTTCCGCATGGACGTAGCCTACGCCGACACCGATGGCTGCGCCGCGGGCATGGCGGCGGAGGTGCGCGCCTATCTACGGCGCGAGCACGTCGATCCGGGGCAGGTCCTGCGCTTCGAGCTCATCGACTCGCACTTTTTCCAGGGCACCCGGGCGTATCTCGTCGGCCGCGTGCGCCACGGCGGGGGCACGAGTCCATTCATGACCGCATTGCGCAATGACGACGACGGCATTCGCGTCGATGCCGTGCTGATGCAGCCGCGCCAGATCTCGGTGGCGTTCAGCTACACGCGCTCGTACTACTTCGCGGATCCCACGTCGGTGGTCGCCGCGGTGCAGTTCCTGCACTCGATCCTGCCCGGCAAGCCCATCGACGAGCTCTACACCGTGCTGGGGCGGCTACGCCAGGGCAAGACGGAGCGCTACCGCGCCTTCACCCAGCATCTCGCCGAGAGCGAGGACGAGTTCGTCCACGCGGCCGGCGACGTGGGCCTGGTGATGGTCACGTTCACGCTGCCGTCGTATAACCTCGTCTTCAAGGTCATGCGCGACTTCTTCGGTGAGCCCAAGGTCACCGACCACCGAGCGGTCGCGGACAAATACCGGCTGGTGTCGCGCCACGACCATGCGGGCCGGCTCATCGATACCCAGAACTTCCGCTACTTCAATATCCCCCTGCATCGGGTGTCGCAGGAACTCCTCGACGACCTGCTCAGCGAGTGCGCCCATGGCGTCCACATCGATGGCGATCAACTCGTTCTGTCCTCGGTGTACGTCGAGCGCCGCGTGCGCCCGCTCAATCTCTACATCCGCGAGGTGGGCGAGGAAGAGGCCAAGCGGGTCATCCGCGACTACGGCCAGTGCATCAAGGACCTGGCCGAGACCAACATATTCCCGGGCGATCTACTGCTCAAGAACTTCGGCGTCACCGGCATCGGCCGGGTCGTTTTTTACGACTACGATGAAGTCGCGCTCGTCACCGATTGCAATTTCCGCGAGCTGCCCGATCCCGGCGACGATTTCATGATGGATCCGGCGACCACCCACTCCTACGGGCCCAACGACATGTTCCCGGAAGAATTCATCCGGTTCCTTGCCATGCCACGCCACCTGCGCCAGACCTTCCTCGAATGGCACGGCGACTTGCTCGATCCCGCCTATTGGCGCGATGTGAAACGCCGACGCGAGCGCGGCGAGATCAGCGAGGTGGTGCCCTACGCCCGCCAGACCATCCCCACGGCGCTGGCGGAAGCATCGAGCTAGTGGCTCCGCCCAAGTGAACGACTGCGAATGGACACCAATGTTTCGATGTCCCTTAGCTCGACGGAGCGACGCTAATACCGGGTTGTGGATGCGCTCCATTCACGCCTAG
>CAYUKN010000169.1:0-3948 GCA_964445325.1 uncultured Ectothiorhodospiraceae bacterium | reverse complement strand
CTAGAGGGCGAGTGTGCCCGCCTTGACGAAGCGTCTCGACCAATAGGGGCTGTCCAGCTCGGCGACGGTCACGGGCTGATCCGGATTGAGCGCATGGACGAAGCGCCCGTCGCCGACGTAAATGCCCACATGGGATACGAACACCCCAGTGGTCCGGAAGAACACGAGATCGCCGGGGCGAAGGTTATCCCGATAGACCGGGCGCACGGCGTCGTATTGGGCCTCGGCGGTGCGCGGGACCGAGGCGCCGACCTGCTCGAACGCGTAATGCACGAGGCCGGAGCAATCGAAGCCTCGCTTGCCCTCGCCGCCGAAGCGATAGGGCTCGCCGCGTAGCTCGAGCGCGATCTCGGCGATGCGCTGCTGGCGTTGCTCATGCTCGGCGGGTCGGGGGCTCGTGCTGGCGCACGCCGCCATCAGCAACGCGGCGGCGACGGCGGTGAGGGCTCGCGCCGCGCTCGCGTACCGAGATCTCGACTGCATCGATCCGCCCCTCCCAAGCCGTACCTCCCTAAATTATCCCCTTTTTTCGGGTGGTTGCAAGCGAAACTTGATGTGCTGTGTCAGCGGGGTAGCGCTCGCAACGGGCCGCAGCGAGCGGGGCGGGTCGTGGCGCTTCGGCCGGGCAGGGTTGCCCGGCGCTCAGCGAGCAAAAAAAGAGCGGGCCGGTCGAGCCGGCCCGCTCTCCATCGTCACGGCTTGCTCGCGCCGGATTACTGGATGGAGTAATCCTTGAGCTGGCCGTCCTCGTAGATGCGGTACATGTACTGCTCGTTGACCTGCATCCCGTCGTCGTCGAGATCCTTGGAGCCGGTCACACCCTTATAGTTCTTGGACACCTTCTGCATGACGTCCTTGAGCTCGTCGGGGTCGGTGGTGCCGGCCTCCTCGATCGCCAGGGCCACGACCATCATGGCGTCGTAGCCGTAGGCGCCGTAGGCGGTCAGCGGCTTCTCGCCGTAGGCCTCCTCGTACGGCTTGCCGTACTCGTTGTCGAGGAAGTCACCCTCGACACCGACCTGGATGCCCTTGATGCCGTTGGCGATCTCGGGCTGATCCTCGACCTCGTTGGTCCACATCGTGATGTAGGGCGCGTACCAGTCCGCGGCATCGCGATAGCCGCCCTGATAGGCCTGGCGCAGGATCAGGCGGGCCTCGGTGCCATAGGCGGTGAACAGCGCCGCATCCGGATCCTGGTTGAACATGCGGTTGACCTGCGCGCGATAGTCGGACTGCTCGCGCTCGTAGCGGACCGTGGTCACGCACTCGCGCCCGTAATCCGCCTTGAGGAACTTACAGGTATTGGTCTCGACACCCACGCCGAAGGGGTTGTTCACGGTGATCGAGGTGAACTTGTCGGCGTCCGGGGCATCCTTCGCCGCCATCTCGGCGACCGCCTCGGAGGCGAGGACGTCGGTACCGATGCTGTCGAAGAAGTACGGGCCGATATCGCGCAGCTTGGGCGAGGTTGCGCCGACGGCGAACTGGATGACCTCGTTCTTGTTGCTGAACTGCCCCGTCGGCAGCGTGATCCCGGAGGAGAACTCGCCCAGCACGACCGGCACGTTGTCCGAGTTCACCAGCTTGCGGGTCGCGTCCATCGCCGATTGCGGCCGCGACTCGGTGTCCTCGACGATGCGGTTGATCTTGCGCCCGTCGAGAAGACCCGGCCCGACCTGCTTGCTGGAGCCGTCCTCCATGGGGATGGCGTAGCCGTTGTTGATGCGCTCGATTGCGAGCTCGACGCCACGCTCCATGTCCTTGCCGGCGTTCGCGTTGGTGCCGGTCAACGAAGTGATCTGACCGATCTTGATCGGATCGGCCGCTCCAGCGGAACCGGCGGCGCCCAGCGCCAACGCAACCGCGGATGCGATTCCCAGGGTACGTTTGTTCATGATTGAACCCTCCTTTATTGCCGTTGAGCCTCGACGACCCATTGGCTTGCAAAAGCCGGGAAAGCGGCGCAGCCGCCGTCCCGTCGACTCGGTCACGCCTGTTCGGGCGCGCCGAGATACAGCCGCCGGATCTCCTCGTTCTCGAGAATCCGGTCGGCTCGATCGGTGAACGCGTTCCGCCCATCGACGAGGACGTAGCCACGATGCGATATCTCGAGCGAGCGCTGCGCGTCCTGCTCGACGATGCCGATGGCGATGCCCTCGGAGTGGATCTGCTGCACTTGATCGAAGACCTGGCTGGCGATCTTGGGCGACAGCGCCGCCGAGGGCTCGTCCAGCAGGATGATCTGCGGGTCGGTCATCAAGGCCCGCGCCATGGCGAGCTGCTGGCGCTCGCCCCCGCTCATGGTGCGTACGCGCTGCTTGCGCCGCTCCGCGAGGCGCGGGAAGCGCTCGAACTGCTCGCCGATGCGCCGGCGCATGGTGTCGCGATCAAGGGTATAGCCGCCCATGCGCAGGTTCTCCTCGACCGTCAGCGACGGGAAGGTGTGCTCGAGCTGCGGGACATAGGCGATGCCGATCCGGGCGCGCTGGTCGGGGCGAAGCTGGGTGATATCCTCGCCACGGTAGTGGACCGAGCCGTTGGTGAGTGGCAGATAGCCCATCATCGCCTTCAACAACGTCGACTTGCCCGCACCGTTGGGCCCGATGATGGTCACGATCTCGTCGCGGTGGACGACCCAATCCACCGCGTGCAGGATCTCGGCCTCGCCGTAGCCCGCGTGGGCCTGCGATGCCTCGAGCACGGCCGCGGTCGTGGCGCTGTCGCTGTCGCTCACGCTCAGTCCTCCTCGGCCTCGGTGGCCCGATGCGTACCCAGATAGGCCTCCAGCACCTCCTGGCGCTGCAGCGTCTCCTCGGGTGCGCCCTCGGCCAGGACATTGCCCGCATCGAGCACGTGTATGCTATCGCATATGCGCCGTACCACGCGCATGTTGTGCTCGACGAGCAGGAAGTTGTAGCCGTCCGAGCGCAGCTTGTCGATCACCTCGAGGATCTCGTCGATGAGCTTCGGATTGACGCCCGCGACGGGCTCGTCGAGGAGGATGAGATGCGGATCGGCCATCAGCGTCTGCGCCAGCGACAGCAGTTTCTTCTGCCCGCCGGAGAGCTCGCGCACGTAGGTGTCGGCCTGGTGCGCGATGTTGGTGAGCTCGAGGATGCGCCAGGCCTTCTCCTCGTTGGCGCGCTCCTGCTCGCGCATGCGCCGGTACTTCAGGACTGTGTTGAGGATGCCCTCGCCAACCTGGCCCGTCGGCCCGATGAGCATGTTCTCCATGACGGTCATCTGCTCGGGGTTGAGGCTGGACTGGAACGTGCGAACGACACCGCGCTGGGCGATCCTCTCGGGCCGTAGGCCGGTGAGCTCCTTTCCATGGAAGTACACGTGGCCCGCGGTCGGGCGGATGAAGCCCGTGATGACGTTGAACAGCGTCGTCTTGCCGGAGCCGTTGGGGCCGATGAGGCCGTGAACGCGCCCGGGCTCGACGTTCATCGAGACGCTGTCGAGCGCGGTGATCCCGCCGAAGACCACGCGCACCCCGTCGATTTGGAGGAAGTTACTGTCGGGCATAGCGCCGCCGCTTCTCCGGTACCAAGCCGTTGGGCATGTACAGCACCACCAGGATGATGAGCACGCCGATGACGATCATGCGCCCCGAACTCAGGATCGCCGCATCGATTGGCACGACGTCCTTGAGGAAGCGGGTCGAGTTGTAGATGAGCTGGATCACCACCACGCCCACGAGGGCGCCCAGGTGGTTGCCCTTGCCGCCGAGCAGGAGCATCGCCCAGACGAGGAACGTCTCCAGCGGCAGGAAGTAGTTGGGCTGGATGAAGGCGTTGTAGTGCGCGAACAACGCCCCCGCGAGGCCGCCGATGGCGCCGCCCAGCGCCATCGCCCGAATACGGATCGAGCGCACGTTCTTGCCCAGCGCCAGGGCGACGTGGTCGTCCTCGCGGATCGACTTGAGCACGCGCCCGTAGGGCGAGC
>CAYUKN010000168.1:0-3997 GCA_964445325.1 uncultured Ectothiorhodospiraceae bacterium | reverse complement strand
GGGTCATGACATCCTGTGGGTCGGACTCTCAGTCCGACCCACGAGCCACAGCACCCGCGCCTCAGCGCGAGCTTATCCGCTGTGCGGATAGGACCACGCCAAGACGCCGAGAACGCCAAGTACAAAGAAGTCGGCAAGAGAGCCGAGTTTGTCGGGGCGCCATTAGTGCGCTCGCGGCTCGGGATCGGGCGCGGACAATGTTCCCGCGAAGGCGCTGAGGCCGCGACGAAGATGCAGGCAATCGGCCTTGGCCTCCTCAGCGCTTTCGCGAGCCCCGATACGCATGGCGTTTGCTGTGGCGACGAACGCAATGACATCGCTCCGGCAAGACGACCCGCCATCAATGTGTTCTCTCTTGGCGTCTTGGCGTGGCCGAAGACGGCGTTGCCTTATTCCTCGGAGACGAGCCCGGCCTCGCGGACCCATTCAGCGGCGACATCGGCCGGGTCGCGCTTGTCGACGCTGATCTGGCGGTTGAGCCGCTGCAGGGTGTCGGTCGATAGCGCCTTGGAGATCGCGTTGAGCGCACCGCGTACCCGCTCGTCGACGACCTCGCGCCGGGCCAGCGGCACCAGATTCTGCGCCGGGTTGAGCCCTTTGTCGTCGTCGAGCACGACCCAGCCGCGCTCGTCGATGACGCCCTGGGTGGTGAACATGCGGGCGACGTCGATGGCGCCATTGCTCAAGGCGCCGGTCGTCACCGGTCCGCCGGCGTCGAGCGAGCGGAACGCCTTGAACTCGATGCCGTACATATCCTTCAAGCCGGACAGACCCACGCGGCGCGTCTTCATCTCGGGTGGGCCACCGACGACGAGCTCACCGGCGACGGGCGCGAGATCCGAGAAGGTCGCCAGGTCGTATTCCTCGGCCGTCTCGGGGCGCACGACCAGTGTGTCCTTGTTCTGCGCCTGGGACGGCTCGAGCAGGACGATCTCGCCGGGCAAGCGATCGCGCACCGCTTGGGCGACGGTGGCGGGCGCGCGCGCCGGGATCTCTTCGCCCTCGCTGATGTGGGCGAGGAGCGCGCCGGTGTACTCGGGCAGCACGTCGATCTCGCCCTCGACGAGCGATGGATAGACCACCTCGCGCGAGCCCAGGTTCAGACGCTTGTTCACCTCGACGCCGCGGTCCTCGAGGACCATCGCGTAGGCGTTGGCGAGGATGAGCTGCTCACCGAAGTTGGTCGAGCCCACGGTCACGGCCGCTTGCGCGGGCAGCGCGGCCGCCATCAAGAGACCCGCCCAGCCGGCGAGGATGCTGCGCATTTTTTTGTGCATCGATGCTCCTTTCTGTTGCGTCATGTCGGCTCCAGCCCCGCCGAGACGACCCGGCGTTGGACGAGGGCTAGGATAGCCTCGACCGCGAGCGCCAACAACGCGACCAGGATGGCCCCGCCGAGGACCTGGACCATCGCCTTCTGCGCGAGGCCATCGATGAGATAGCGCCCGAGCCCGCCCAGCCCCACGTAGGCGGCGAGCGTCGCCGTCGACAGCACCTGGACCGCCGAGGTGCGGATCCCGGCCATGACCACGGGCGCGGCGATGGGCAGCTCCACGCGCCAGAGCATCTGCAGTCCCGTCATCCCCATCCCGCGCGCGGCCTCGCGCACCTCGGGGGCGACCGCGCGCATGCCGACGAAGCTGTTGGTCAGCATGGGCGGGATCGCCAGGGCGACCAGCGTGACGATGATGGGCAGATCGCCGTAGCCGGCGATGATGAACACCAGGATCACCACGCCGAATTCGGGCACGGCGCGGCCGATGTTGGCCACGTTGATCGCGAGCAGCCCGCCGCGCCCCACGTGGCCCAGACCGATGCCCACCGGCAGCGCGATCGCCATCGCCACGGCCATCGACACCGCGGTGTAGTACAGGTGTTCGAGTGCGCGCACCGGGATGCCGCCACTGCCCCGCCAATGCTCGGCCGTGGTGAACCAGTCCCACAGACCCAGCCAGAAACCGACGATGCCGCCCGGCGTGGCGGCCCAGGCCGAGGCCGACAACGCCAGCAACGCGACCGCCGCCATGGTCGCCACGGCGGGGCCGGCGAAGCGGGCCGTGCCCGGGCAAGCGATCCCGCCCGGCCGGCTCATGCGCGCCCCCGGCGCCAGGGCGTGAGCCACCACAACAGCCCGACCAGGGCGAGGTCCGCGACCACCGCGAGCGCAACCGACAGCACGAAGCCCACCAGCAGCGGGGTGGGGAATTGCAGCGTGAAGCCCGTGATGAACAGCTGACCCAGCCCGCCTTGGCCGATGAGCGCGGTCACGGTCACCAGGCCGATGGTCGTCACCGTGGCGATGCGGATACCGGCCATGATCACGGGCAGCGCCAGCGGCAGCTCCACGGTAAGCAGCTGGCGCGCGCGCGTGTAGCCGAGCGCGCGCGCGGCCTCGCGCACGTCGACCGGTACGCCGTCGAAGCCCGCAACCGCGTTGCGGAACAGCATGAGCAGGGTGTAGAGGGTCAGGCCGATCAGCGAGGTCGCCATCGACAGCCCCGTGAACGGGATGAGCAGGATGAAAAGCGCCAGCGAGGGAATGGTGAACGCCACCCCCGACAGCCCCAGGAAGGGCCCGTGCAGGCGTGGCCAGCGCCGCGCGGCGAGCGCCAGCGGGAACGCGATCGCCATGCCGAGCACCAGCGCGCTGCCGGTGAGCTGGACGTGCTCGACCAGCTTGGCGGCGATGACGTCGCTGTTGCCCTCGATCCAGGACCAGCGGAACAAGGCTCAGCCCAGCCGCTGGCGCAGTTGCGCCTGGGTGAGCATGCCGCGATGGACACCATCGGCGGCGTGCACCGGGGCGACCTCGATCGGGGAGGCGACCATCGCGTTGAGCGCTGTGCGCAGCGAGTCACCCGGGCCGACGCTGTAGTCCAGGGGCTCGCTCGCCGCCAGCGTCACCGCCGACTCGCCCATACGGGCGGGATCGAGCCAGCCGCGCAGGCGCCCGTCGGCGTCGACCACGAACACCCAGTCGCAGCCGTGCTCGGCGGCGGTCTCGCGCGCGGTGGCCGCGCTCGCACCCGGCGCGACCGCCGGCGCCGGCGTCGTGGCGATCTCGTCGGTGCGGATCAGCGCCAGGCGCCGCAGCTCGCGGTCCTGGCCCAGGAAATCGGCGACGAAGTCGTCGGCCGGTGCAGCGAGCAGATCGCGCGGGCCGTCGTACTGGACGAGCTCGCCCGGCGCGCGCATGACGGCGACACGATCGCCGATGTGGATGGCCTCATCGATGTCGTGGGTGACGAATACGATCGTCTTGTGCAGGCGGCGCTGCAGACGCACCAGCTCGTCCTGCAGATGCTGGCGCACGACCGGATCGACCGCGCCGAAGGGCTCGTCCATGAGCAGGATCTTCGGATCGGCCGCCAGCGCGCGCGCCACCCCGGCGCGCTGCTGCTGCCCGCCGGACAGCGCGTGGGGATAGCGCGTGAGCACCTCGGGCGCGAGGCCGACGAGCTCGGTGAGCTCGCGCACGCGCGCGTCGATCGCCTCGGCCGACCAACCCATCAGCCAGGGTACGGTCGCGATGTTGTCGCGGATGCGCCGGTGGGGGAACAGCCCGGGGCTCTGCATGACGTAGCCGATGCCGCGGCGCAGCCCGATCGGCTCCTGGCGCATGATGTCGGCGCCGTTGACACGGATCTGGCCACGGGTGGGCTCCTCGAGCCGATTGACCATGCGCAGGCAGGTCGTCTTGCCGCAGCCGGACGGGCCCACGAGCACGGTGAGCTCGCCGTCGCCGATGGTGAGATCCAGATCGGCGACCGCGGCCGCGCCGCCGAAGTCCTTGCTGACGCCGTCGAACTCGATCATGCGCTCGACCTCGTAAACCGGATCCGTGGGCTCGTCGCAACCACCGCGCGGGCGCCGATGGCACAGCCGCGCGATGTTCGCATACCGGCGGACCCGCCCCGAAAAGCGCGCTCCCCGCGTGCGACCCGCACAACGCCCGTACGAGCCGCCGCGGGATGTGGATGCACGCGGGTCCGTGCCG
>CAYUKN010000167.1:0-4043 GCA_964445325.1 uncultured Ectothiorhodospiraceae bacterium | reverse complement strand
TTCTCCATTATCTACTGGGGCTTCGGCTTCCTGCGCATGGGCACGACCGGCTTCGTGGCCCAGGCGTTGGGCGCGGGCGACGGCGCCGAGGTCGCGGCCACGCTCCAGCGGGCGCTGCTCATCGCCGCGGGCCTGGCGGCGGTGTTGTGGCTGGCGCAGGCGCCGATCGCCTGGACCGCGTTCTGGGTGGTCGAGGGCAGCGAGCGCGTCGAGGCCCTTACACGGGTGTATTTCGAGTGGCGCATCTGGTCGGCGCCGGCGGCGTTCGCCAATTACGCCATCCTGGGCAGCCTGATCGGGCTGCAGCGCACGCGCGATGTGCTGACAGTGCAGCTGTTGCTCAACGGCACCAACGTCGCGCTGGATCTCGTGTTCGTAGCCGTCCTCGGTTGGGGCATCGAGGGCGTCGCCGCCGCTTCGGTGATCGCCGAGTACACCGCCGTCGGCGTCGGCCTGGCCCTCATCGCCCGCCGCGTACGCGCGCTGCCCGGGCGCGAGCGCTTCACCACCCTGCTCGAGCCCGCCGCGCTACGCGCCCTGGTGGCGGTCAACGGCAACATCCTGGTGCGCACGCTGTGCCTGGTGCTCGCGCTGTTCTACTTCACGGCGGTGGGCGCCGGCCTGGGCGAGGTCACCGTTGCCGCCAACGCCGTGTTGATGCAGCTGCAGTTCTTCCTCGCCTACGGCCTCGACGGCTTCGCCCACGCGGTCGAGGGCATGGCCGGCTCCGCCTGGGGCGCGCGGCGGCGCCACCACTTCCGCGCCGCCATCCAGGCGACCACCGTATGCGCGCTGGTCGTCGCGCTCGGCTACGCGGTGATCTATGCCGCGCTCGGGCCCGTGTTCATCGGGTGGATGACCGACCTCGAGGCGGTGCGCGCCGCGGCCCGGACCTATCTGCCCTGGATGGTCGCCGCGCCCCTGATCGCCGTATGGAGCTTTCAGCTCGACGGGGTCTTCATCGGCACCACGCGCACCCGCGAGATGCGCAACGGCATGTTGATCGCCGCCGGGCTGTATTGGCTGGCCGCGGAGGCGCTCGTGCCGCTGTGGGGCAATCACGGGCTGTGGCTCGCGCTGATGCTCTTCCTGGGGCTGCGTGCGGCAACACTGGGTTATTGGCTACCGCGCCTGGATCGCCGCTTGGCCAGTGCAGGGCCCAGCCCTTAGGCTCGATCTGGGCGTGCGCTCGAGCCACGCTCGGGCACCTGAAGGCACTGCCAGGGCGATGGCAGCGATCACGGCCCACGGTGTCATCGGCTGGATGGGATCATGACTGGAGGATGGCGCATGACCGTACTAGGGCGCTCCATTGCCGGCCTCCTTTTCCTCGTCCTGGTCGGGGCGGCGCCGGCCCTGGCCGGGGAGCCGCCGTACAGCGAGGCCAGGCTCTGGCGCGTCCGGGCGCCCGGCAATGACGCGCCCAACCACATCTTCGGCACGGTCCACTCCGACCGCGAGGCCGTCGTCGATCTCAGCCAACCGGTCGAGCGCGCCTTCGACACCGCCCAGCGCTACGCCTTCGAGCTCGATTTCGACAACGACATACAGATGGCGATGACGCGGGCGATGATGGACACCCAGGGCCCGCCGCTGAGCGAGCGCCTCGGTGACGCGACTTGGCGCCAGCTGCAACAAGTGGCGCGCGCGCGCGGTCTGCCGCCCCAGCAGCTCGACCGCCTGGCCCCTTGGGCGGTCGCTCTCACACTGGCCACCCCGGACGTGCAACCGCGCCAGACCCTGGACCAAGTGCTCTATCGACGAGCCGAGCGCTCGGAGCGACCGATCACCGGGCTCGAGACCGTCGACGAGCAGATCGCTGTGTTCGCGGGCCTGTCCGAGGCACAGCAGCTCGACATGCTGCGCCGGGTCATCGAGCTGGGCGCAGCCGAGCGGATCGATCCCCTGCTCGAGCGCCTCGTCGACGCCTGGCTCGCCGGTGATCTCGCTCGCCTCGTCGAGCTCAGCGAGGCCCATCCCATGATGGGCAATGCGAAGGCGCAGGAGGCGCTGGAGCAGCGCCTGGTCGCCGAGCGCAACGCGCGCATGGCCGAGCGCATGGCGCCGCTGCTCGACCGCGGCGGCGCCTTCGTCGCCATCGGTGCCCTGCATCTGCCCGGTGACGAAGGTGTGCTCCAGCGCCTCGCGGGCGCTGGCTACGACATCGCCCCCGTCCATTGATGCCCAGACCGAATAGCGTCGGCGCGTGTGCATGGGCCCGCGCCTTCAGGCCGACGATACCGCCGTCTCTGTTGGCGACACCCTCACCCGCGCCAACAACCAGGCACCCGCACCGAAAAGCAGCAAAAGCGACAGGATGCCGATGCGCGGGTCGTCGGCCAGGCGCCCGATCCAGCCGATCAGCACGGGCCCGATGACCGCGGCGAACTTGCCCATCATGTTGTACAGGCCGAAGAATTCCGCTGCCTTGGCGGGCGGTACGAGCCGTGCGAAAAGGGAGCGCGACAGTGCCTGCACCCCGCCCTGCACCAGGCCGATGACGACCGCAAGCGCATAGAACTCCCACGTCGCACTCATCGTGGCCGCCCACAGTGTGGTCGCGGCGTACACCGCCAGGGCAAGGAAAATCCCGGCGCGCGGGCCGAACGGGCGCGCGCACCAGCCGAACAGCAGCGTCGCGGGGAAGCCGACGAACTGAACGATCAACAGGGCGGCGATCAGGTCGTTCGAGCCGAAGCCGATGGCCATGCCGTAGTCGACGGCCATGCGCACGACCGTGTCGACACCATCGATGTAGAGGAAGTACGCGGCCAAGAACAGCGCGACCTCGCGATGACCCGCCAGATCGCCCAGCGTCGCGCGGAGATCCCCCCAGCCCTCACGAAAGACCCGGCCGGCCGAGGGCAGGCGGACCGCGGGCTCGGCGACGCCCCGCAGCAGCGGGATCGAGAACAGGGCCCACCATGCGGCCGTGGCGACGAACGAGATCTTGACTGCCGAGGCGCGACCCGCGAGACCGAACGTCTCCGGCATGAGCACGAGGGCGACGCCGCCGGCGAAGAGCAGACCGCCACCGAGATAGCCCAGGGCGTAGCCGAACACCGATACCCGATCACGCTCATCGGCGACGGCGACCTCCATGAGCAAGGCGTCGTAGAACACGTTGGCGCCCATGAAGCCCACGGTCGCCAGCGTGAACAGCGCGGCCGCCGCGCCCCACACGCCGGCACCGATGAAGCCCAGGCTGGCCGTCGCCACAATGCCGGTGAGCGCGAAGCGCACCAGATAGCGCTTGCGCGCCCCGGCGCGGTCGGCGACCGCGCCCAGCAAGGGCGCGAGCACCACGATCGCCAGGCTGGCGCTCGAGTTGGCCGTGCCCAGCCAGAACGTCGACGTCGTGGCATCGAGGTCGGCCGCCCAGTACTCCTTGAAGAATAGCGGGAAGAAGCCGGCGAGGACGACCGTGGCATAGGCGGAATTGGCCCAGTCGTAGAGCGCCCAGGCCCACACACGCCGGGAAAAGGATAGGCCCCGGCCCATCACGCCCTCCCCCATGCGCACGCGAGCGACGCCACCGACATCGACGGTCCCCGGCAATCGAGATGCGTCGCACTATAAATAATGCGCCCCTTCTTGGCACGAGCAACCGGCGCGGGGCGGCGCTAGCAACGCACCCGTATGCAGGCCACAATGGCGCGCCAAGCGCGTGCGCCGCGCTGCGACCGGCCAACCCGCGAGGAGCGCCCGATGAAGGCATCCGATCTGTTCGTCCAAGCGTTGGAGCAAGAAGGCATCGAGTATGTCTTCGGGGTCACGGGTGAGGAGAACGCCGATTTCGTCCAGTCGCTGCGCCACTCCCGCCAGATCCAATTCGTGTTGACCCGCCACGAGCAGGGCGCGGCCTTCATGGCGGAGGTCTACGGCAAACTCACCGGCAACCCGGCCGTGTGCCTGGGCACGCTGGGCCCGGGTGCGACCAACCTGATCACCGGTGTCGCCGACGCCAACATGGACCACGCGCCGCTGATGGTGCTCACCGGCCAGGGCGCGACCACGCGCCAGCACAAGGAGAGCCACCAGGT
>CAYUKN010000166.1:0-4044 GCA_964445325.1 uncultured Ectothiorhodospiraceae bacterium | reverse complement strand
GCCGGCGCCACGGTCGAGCCCTGCACCAGCAGCGATACCAACACCACGAAGAAGGCGATGTTGAAATCGGTGCGGCCCTCGGCGATGCCGGCCAAAAGCGGCAACAGGCCCAGCACGATCGGCACGCCGCCGCGCAACCCGACCCAAGCGATGAACGCCTGCTCGCGCACATCGAAACGAAACGGCAACAGCGACACGGCCACCGCCAAAGGCCGCGCGACGGCGATCAAAACGACGGCGACGCCGAGTGCCGGTAGCGCCAGGGGGATGAGGTCGGTGGGCGTGACCAGCAGCCCCAGGATCAAGAACAATGCCGCTTGGCTCAGCCACGCCATGCCGTCGTGGAAGCTACGCACCTCGTGGCGGGCTCGCGTCATTCGATGGCCCGCCGCCACGCCGGCGACATAGGCCGCAAGGAAACCGCTGCTGCCCAACACGGCGGCGACACCGAAGGTCGTCAGACCGCCGCCGAGCACGAGCACCGGATACAGCGTGGGCGTCAGCGTGATCCGGTTGACCAGCACCGCCAGCCCGCAACCCGCCGCCAGGCCAATGGCGGCGCCACCGCCGATCTGCCACAGGAACGAACCGGCGAGCATGAGCGCGCCACTGCCGCCGTCGGCACGCAGCAGCTCGATGAGCGCCAGCGTGAGGAAGATCGCCATGGGATCGTTGCTGCCCGACTCGATCTCCAGCGTCGAGCGCAGCCGCTCGTTGATGTTCAGCCCATGCGACTGCAACAGATAGAAAACGGCCGCCGCGTCGGTGGAGCCGACGATCGCGCCCAGTAACAAGCCTTCCAGCACACCGAAGTCGAACACGTAGACCGCGGCGAGACCGGTGATGGCCGCCGTGATCACCACCCCGAGCGTCGCCAATACCAGCGCCGGCTGCAGGCCCAGGCGGAACAGGGCGATAGGGGTGCGCAAGCCGCCGTCGAACAGGATGATCGCCAGCGCCACACTGGCCACCGCGAACGCGGTGGAGATGTCGTTGAACACGATCCCGCCGGGGCCGTCCTCGCCCAGCAACATGCCGAGTACGAGGAACAGCAGCAGCAGCGGTACACCGAAGCGCTCGGACACGCGGCTGACGAGCACGCTGACGACCAGCAGCGCCCCGAGCACCAGGATCAGTTGAGCGGCAAACGCCATCGCCGGCTAGTGTCCCCTGCTTCGGCGTCGGTAGGGATGCGCGACGACAGCAGGCGTTGTCGGCACGCGCCCGATCGTCGGCGCACGCGAAGCGGCGCTCACCGGGTGTCGACCGCTGCGGCCAGGCGCTCGCGCTGCTCGGGCGTGGGCAGGGGCCCGCGGGCGGCGGCGATATTGTCGGCGGCGTGGTCGGGATCGCTGGTCGCCGGGATGGCACAGGTCACCGCCGGATGGCCCACGATGAACTTGAGAAAGAGCTGGGCCCACGAGTTGATCCCGAGCTCCTCGCGCGCCCACTGGGGCACGGAACGCCCCTCGACTCGGCCGAAAAGGGCACCGGTCTCGAACGGTTCGTTGATCAGCGTGGCCACACCGTTGTCGGCGCAGGCCGGCAGCAGCCGGTTCTCCGCGTTGCGCGTGGCGACATTGTAATTGAATTGGACGAAGTCGATGGGCTCGCGCTCGACGATGCGCGCGAGATCGTCGTGGTGCGAGGTCGTGTAGTGCGTCACGCCGATGTAGCGCACCCGGCCCTCGTCGCGCCAGCGCTTCAACGTCTCGAGGTGGGTACGCAGATCGACCAGATTGTGCACCTGGATGAGGTCGAGTCGGCCGCCGCCCATGCGCTCGCGCGAGGCCGCCATCTGCTCGATGCCGTCGTCACGGCCGCGCGTCCAGACCTTGGTCGCCATGAACAGCTCGTCGGCGATGTCGAGGCGCTCGGCGAGGCGGCCCACGACCGTCTCGGCGGTGCCGTACATGGGCGACGAGTCGATCAGGCGCCCGCCGCCGTCGTAGAACGCGCGCATCACCCCCTCGAGCGGGGCCATCGCATCGGCGTCACCGACGTCGACATTGAAGGTGCGCGCCGTCCCGAGCCCGATCACCGGGATTTTCTGCCCGGAGGCGGGAATCGCGCGCCGGTTGAGACCTTCCGGAGCAGCCCCCCAGAGCGGCGCCGGTAGCGCCAGCCCGGCCGCGCCCAGCCCCGTAACCTGGAGGAAGCGCCGCCGGGTGAGGTTGCCGCTACGGTGGGGTCGGCGATGTCGCTGCGTCATGGGGTACCTCCTCGCGCCGCTCGGCGCGTGCTTTGTGGCCCAGTCCCAACCAATAGCCCACCGCCGCCCATAGCAGGGCTAGCGGGACCGCGGTCATGGCCGTGCCCGCGATGCCGAGACCGACAGCCGACAGGCCCGTATACACCCAAGAGGCGACCGCCTCACCGCCTCGGCGAATGACGGTGTCGATGAAGTTCTTCGCCTTATACTTCTGCATGCGCGGGACCACGGTAAACAGCATCTCACGGCCCGGCTTGGCGATCCCGTAGCCGCCGGCGCGGCGGATGGCCTGGAAGCAAGCCAATATCACCAGCACCGGTGCGGCGGCCAGCGCCAGGAAACCCGCCGCGGTGATCAGGGGCACGAGCGCCAGCGTGTGGGCGATGCCCACGCGTGCGACCAGATGCGCGGTGACGAACAGCTGCAGCCCGATCGTCAGCACGTTGGTGGCGAGGTCGATGGTGGCGAACAATGAGGTCCGGTCGCCGCTGTCGGCGAATGCGGCATCGACGATCTCGAGCTGCGCGAGATACGCGAACGTGCCCATCGTGCCGTAGAGCACCATGAATACACAGATGCCCATGAGAAAACGCGAGCGCCCGACCGCAGCGACGCCCTCGAACAAGGTCCCGCCGACCGGGTCGTCGCTGCCCTTGGGCCGCGCACCGCCGTCGGTGCGCCGGTGCGACCAGCGATTGAGTGCGAGCATGCACGGCAGCGTCAGCGCGAGGATAGCCGCCGCGACCGGCAGCAGATGGCTCGTCGGCAGTTGCTGGGCGAGCACCCCGGTCAGACCGGGTCCGATGATCGCGCCCGCGCTGCCGCCGGCCGAGATGGCCCCGAACAGCCGCGCCGCGGCGCCCTCGTCGAACAAGTCGGCCATGAAGCTCCAAAAGACCGACACGACGAAGAGATTGAATACGGACAACCAGACGAAGAACGTGCGCGCGCCCCAGGCCATGGCCACGTCCGCGCGCAGCCACAGCCAGAAGCCGAGGATGCAGGCGATGAAGAAACCGTAGACCGCGGGAATCAGGCGCGTCCGGCGAAAGCGCGAGGCCAGCCAGGCGAACGCGGGGATAGCGGCCATCATGGCGACGAAGGTGGCGGTGAACAGCCACTGCATCTCGTCGACGCCGCTGCGCACGCCCATCTCGTCGCGCACGGGGCGCAGGATGTAATAGCTGCAGAGCAGGCAGAAGAAGTAGGCGAAACCGCCCAGCAGACCCGGCCATTCGCCGGGCTCGACACGCAAGACGCGCGTGAGCCAGGTGCGCCAGCCCCGCCCGCTCGCTCGCTCGCCGGTTCGCGCCATCGCCCCTCCTGCGGTCATCGCACCCAGGCTCGAGCCGCGGTCTTCGACCCAGCCCGAGCGCCTCGTTATACTCGCCTGACCGCGCGGTCAGCGCAACCGCGCCCGCGCGGTCGCCGAAAGACGACCGACCCAGCCACCAGAGACCATCGCCGCATGCACCAAGCCACCCGGCGCGGGCTGAGCGCCGCTGGCCTCGGCCTCGCCGCCGCCTCAATATCCGGCCTCGCGCTCGCCCAGCAAGCCGCCCCCGTGCGCATCACCACCGCCGAGCGCGAGCCGCTGATCCGCGAGGTCGCGGTCACCGGCACCCTGACGAGCCCGCGCCGATCGCGCCTGGCCCCCGAGGTCGCCGGGCGCGTGACCGCCGTACCGGTCGAGGCCGGCGACCGCGTCGACGCGGGTGACCGCCTGCTCGCGCTCGACACCGAGCTCGCCCGTCTCGAGCGCGACCAGGCGGCGGCGGCCGAGCGCGAGGCCGCTGCCGAGCTCGCTGATGCGCGCCGGCGCGTGCGCGAGG
>CAYUKN010000165.1:0-4090 GCA_964445325.1 uncultured Ectothiorhodospiraceae bacterium | reverse complement strand
ACCGCCTGTGCCTCCGTTCGTCCCGGTCGGTTGCTCGTCCCGCAACCGTCCGCGAGGCGCGCGTGGCGGCTCACCGTCAAAAGCCGGCCCACGGCCTGTGCCTCCGTTCCTCCCGGTCGGTTCCTTGTCCCGCAACCGTCCGCGAAGCGCGCGTGGCGGCTCACCGACAAAAGCCGGCCTACGCCTCCAATCGAGCGGTCGGCTCAGCCGCCGGAGCGGCGGCCGTAGCCCTTGAGGTTCGCCTTCTTCATCAGGCTGCCGTATTGGTGGCTCATCATGTGCGACTGGATCTGGGACATGAAGTCCATGACCACGATCACGATGATGAGCAGCGACGTGCCGCCGAAATAGAACGGCACGTTGAGCCAGATGATCAGGAACTCCGGCATCAGGCACACGGCCGTGACATACAGCGCGCCTACCAGCGTCAGGCGCGTCAGCACGCCGTCGATATAGCGCGCGGTCTGCTCACCCGGGCGGATCCCCGGGATGTAGGCGCCGGCCTTCTTGAGGTTCTCCGCGGTGTCGCGCGAGTCGAACACCAGCGACGTGTAGAAGAAGCAGAAGAAGATGATCGCCGCGCCGTAGAACATGATGTAGAGCGGCTGGCCCGGCTGCAGCGTCTGCACCAGCTCGCGCAGGATCCACATGCCCTCGCCCGTCTGGCCCACCATGCTCCCGATGGTTGTGGGGAACAGGATGATGCTCGAGGCGAAGATCGCCGGGATCACACCCGCCATGTTGAGCTTGAGCGGCAGATGGCTCTGCTGGGCCGCGTACATCTTGCGGCCCTGCTGGCGCCGCGCGTAGTTGACCGTGATCCGGCGCTGGCCGCGCTCGCAGAACACGACGAAGGCCGTCACCGCGCCCGCGAGCAGCACGATGAACAGCACCACCGCGCTGGAGAGTTCACCCGTGCGCACCAGCTCGAGCGTGTTGCCCAGCGCCGACGGCAGCCCCGAGACGATGCCCGCGAAGATCAGGATCGAGATGCCATTGCCGATGCCGCGCTCGGTGACCTGCTCGCCCAGCCACATCAGAAACATCGTGCCCGTGGCGAGCGTGACCACCGTGGTGAACAGGAACGCCGGCCCCGGTGTGTAGACCAGATCCTGGCCGCCCATCTGCTGGCCCTCGAGCGCGATGCCGATGCCCAGCGCCTGGAACGTGCACAACGCCAGCGTGAGATAACGGGTGTACTTGGTGATCTTGCGCCGGCCCGATTCGCCCTCCTTGCGGATCTGCTCGAGCGACGGCACCACGTGCGACATCAACTGCATGATGATCGACGCGGTGATGTAGGGCATCACGCCCAGGGCGAAAACCGACATGCGCTGCAACGCGCCGCCCGAGAACATGTTGAACATGTCGAGGATGCTGCCCTGCTGCTGTTCGAACAGGGTCTGCATCACCTGCGGGTCGATCCCCGGGATCGTGATGTGCGCGCCGACACGGAAGATCACCAGCGCCATCAACACGAACAGCAGCCGCGAGCGCAGCTCGGCGGACTGTCCGAGGGCGCCGAGACCGCCGCCGGCCCCGCTTGCAGCAGCGGTGCGCGCCATCGTCGTTACTCGACCGTGCCGCCGGCGGCCTCGATCGCCGCCCGTGCACCCTTGGTCACGGCGACGCCCTTGACCGAGACCGCACGGTCGATCGAGCCCGACTTGAATATCCGGGCGCGCTTGGCGCTCGCCGGGATCACGCCCGCCTTGCGCAGCGCAGCGACATCGACGACCTCAGCCGAAACCTTGGCGAGCTCGTGCAGGCGCACCTGGGCGGTCTCGCGTGCCAGCCGCGAGCGGAAACCGAACTTCGGCACGCGTCGGTGGAACGGCATCTGACCGCCCTCGAAGGCGATCTTCTGCAGCCCGCCCGAGCGCGACTTCTGGCCCGCGTGGCCGCGCCCCGCCGTCTTGCCCAGGCCCGAGCCGATGCCGCGGCCCACGCGCTTGCCACTGACCTTGGCGCCGTCAGCCGGCTTGATGTCGTTCAACTGCATCTCAGACTTCCTCGACCGACAGCAGATAGGAGACCTTGTTCACCATCCCCCGGTTTTCCGGGGTATCGGCGACCTCGACCGTCTGGTGCATGCGCCGCAGGCCCAGCCCCCTCAGGCAGCACTTGTGGCTGCGGATGCGCCCGTTGGCGCTGCGCACCTGGGTGACGCGCAGCGTGCCGCTGCCGCTTTGCGAACTCTTGGCCATGGCGTGTTACCCCGTGAGCTCTTCGACCGGGAGGCCGCGCTTGGCGGCCACGCGCTCGGGCGATTGCATCGTCGACAGGCCCTGGACGGTCGCCTGCACGACGTTGAGATGGTTGTGGGTGCCGTGGATCTTGGCGTAGACGTCGTGGACGCCGAGCACCTCGAAAACCGCACGCATCGCGCCGCCCGCGATGATCCCCGTACCCTCCGAGGCCGGGCGGATGTAGACCTGGGCGGCCCCGTGGCGGCCGATGGTGGCGTACTGCACCGTGGCGCCATTGAGCGGCACGTCCTTCATATTGCGCCGGGCCTTCTCCATCGCCTTCTGGATGGCCTGGGGCACCTCGCGCGCCTTGCCATAGCCGAAGCCCACCTTGCCCTGGCCGTCGCCGACGACGGTGAGCGCGGTGAAGCCGAACTGGCGGCCACCCTGGACCACCTTGGCGACGCGGTTGATCGAGACGAGCTTCTCGAGGAGCCCGTCGGCGCTTTGTGCTGCGGTTTCGGTATTCGCCATTTGTTGGTCTACCCAGTCTTAGAACTGCAGGCCGTTGTCGCGCGCGGCGTCCGCCAGCGCCTTGACGCGCCCGTGATAACGGAAACCCGAGCGGTCGAATGCGACCTCGGTGACCCCCGCCTGGGTGGCCTTCTCGGCGATGCGCCGACCCACCAGCGAGGCCGCCTCGGTGTTGCCGGTCGAGCTGACCGCACTGCGCAAATCGGGCTGCACCGTCGACGCGGCCGCGATCACGCGGTCACCGGCGGGCGCGAGCAGCTGCGCATAGATATGGCGCGGCGTGCGGTGCACGCTCAGCCGATAGGCACCGGTCTCGCGGATCCGGTTGCGGGCGCGGCGCGCCCGGCGCAGTCTTTGACGCTTTTTGTCCATGATTCGTACCCGTTGGACTGGTCGCGGAAGCCCTACTTCTTCTTGGCTTCCTTCATGATGATCTCTTCGTCGTCGTAACGGATGCCCTTGCCCTTGTAGGGCTCCGGCGGCCGGAACTTGCGGATCTCGGCGGCAACTTGGCCGACACGCTGCTTGTTCGAGCCCCGCACGACCACCTCGGTGTTCTTGGGGCACTCGATCTGGATGTCGGCCGGGATCTCGTAGTGCACCGCGTGGGAAAAGCCCAGCGTCAGATTGAGGACGTTGCCCTGAACCTGCGCGCGATAGCCCACACCATTGATCTCGAGCTTGCGCGAGAAGCCCTCGCTGACGCCGGTGACCATGCTCGCCAGCAGCGAGCGCATCGTCCCCGCCATGGCGTTGGACTGGCGGTCGGAAGCGCGCGGGGCGAAACGCACCTTGCCGTCGGCGTCGTCGCGCGTGATCGAGACGCCCTCGTGGACGGTGTAACCGTCCTCGCCCTTGGGGCCCTTGACGCGCACGTCCTGGCCATCGATCTCGAGCTCGACGCCCGACGGTACGGTCACCGGCTGGCGCGCAATGCGGGATGTCGCCTCAGTCATTGCTCCACACTCCGTTTACGCGACCTTGCACACGACTTCGCCGCCATAGCCGTTACGGCGGGCGCGCCGGTCGCTCATGACGCCGTGCGACGTCGAGATCACCGCGATGCCGAGGCCGCCGAGGACCTTGGGCAGATCCTTGCTCTTGCGGAAGATCCGCAGGCCGGGGCGGCTGACGCGGTCGATCTGCTCGATCACGGGCTTGCCCTCGAAATACTTGAGCTCGATCGTCAGCGTCGGCTTGACCTCATCGCCGTCGACCGAGTAATCGCTGATATAGCCTTCCTCCTTGAGGACGCGGGCCACGTCAGTCTTCTTGCGCGACGAGTACATGCTCACGCGCTCCTTGTTCGCCATGTGCCCGTTACGAATCCGGGTCAACATATCGGCAATGGGATCGGACATGCTCAT
>CAYUKN010000164.1:0-4130 GCA_964445325.1 uncultured Ectothiorhodospiraceae bacterium | reverse complement strand
CTGGTGCAGATGCCGCTGGCGCTGGTGCTGCTCAGCGAGGCCACGCGCCACCTCCCCTCGGCCGAGGTCTCGCTGTTCTTGATCGGCGAGACCATCCTGGGCACGTACTGGGTCTGGCTCTTGCTGGGCGAGGAGCCGCCCGGACTAACGCTGATCGGCGGTGGCCTCGTCATCGCCACCCTGGTGGGCCATTCCTGGCTGTCGCTGCGCAAGCGCGAATCGTAGGGTCTATCGCCGCCGTCCGTGCGGCGCACGAGCGGGTCAGGCGCCGTGGCCGTCGTCGCGCGCCAGCGCCTCGTGGAGCAAGCGCGCCTCGGCCTCGGCATCGAATGCCATGCCCGCGGCTTCGTGCAACAGCCGCAGCACACGCCGGTTGGCGAACGGATAGTCCCAGGGGAAGTCGACCCCGTAGCGCCGCGCACAGAACTTGGCCACCGCGGCCGAGCGCGATATCCCCTGCTCGCAATGCACGATGACGTCCCCGGGGCCATCGAGGCGCTCGTGCCATTGGTCGAGGAAGGCCAGCATCCGGCGGGCATCGTCGGCCTCGCACACCCGCAAGCCCTGCCCCACGGCGGCATCGACGAGGTCGTCGTCGGCGTCGAAGAAAGCGAGCTGGAGAACGTCGCACCAAGCGGTACCCAGCTGGGGCGGCGGTGTACCCGGGTCGATCAGGGATACGACCACCGCGTCGGCGCTCGCGGGCGCCGCCTCGGCCGCTGGACGCGAGAGGAAACGGACGCGCTGATACATGCGACTCTGGGGCCTCGCTTGCCGCTACCGCAGCGTGGCGTCATGCTAACGCCCGAGCGCGACGGCCGCATCGTCGCCGTGCCGCCGTCGCCGCGGACCAGGAGGTTGTTTCCATGGCGCGCCCGCACCGCACCGCCCGGACCCTCACCCTCTCCGTCGTCTTGTTGGCCTCGCCCGGGCACGCCGATCCGGTCGATTCCGAGATAGAGCGCGTCACGATGTTCCCGGGTGAGCTCGCGCGGGTCGAGCGCGTCGCCCGCCTGCAAGCGCCCGACGCCCGGGGTGAGCTCGCATTCGAGGGCCTGCCCGCCGCAGTCGTCGATGGCAGCGTCCGCCTCAGCGTCGAATCGGGTGAGGCGACCCTGGGCAGCGTCGAGACCACCCGCGAGCCCGTGGGCGAGCCGTCCCGAGCGCGCGAACGCGAGCTCGAAGAGCGCCTCGAGCGCTTGCGCGGCCAGCGCCAGGCGGCCCTCGATCGCGCGAGCGCGGCACGGTCGCAAATCACGTTCATCGAGGCCCTGGCCGAGCTACCGCGCCGCGATGGCGCCGCGCAGGCCCTGATCGGCGGCGATGCCGCGCCGCAACGATGGGCGCGGCTGTGGGAGCGCATCGGCGCCGGCTCACAGGCCGCGCACGAGCGGCTGCGCGAGCATGAGTCCGAGGCCGAGCGCTTGAAGACGAAGATCAACACGCTCGAGCGCCGTCTGCGCCAGCTCGGCGAAGAGCGCGGCGAGCGGGTGGCCGTGCGCGCGCGCTACACCGACGCGTCGGGTCCGCTGACGTTGCGGCTGCGCTACCGCGTACGCGGACCGCGCTGGCAGCCCGTGTACGCCGCCCGTCTCGACACCGAAGCAGGCCAGCTCACGCTCGAGCGCCGGGCGATCGTCCGCCAGGCCACGGGTGAGGACTGGCGCGATGTCGCCCTGCGCCTATCGACGATTCGACCGGTGCGCGGCGATCGCCCCCGTGCGGAGCCTTGGTGGATCCGCCTCGCGCCGGAGACCGAGGCCGAGCTGGAAACCAACCTGGCGAGCGACACCGCCAGTGACCGGGCCGACGGTGGCGGTGCGCAAGCGGCCCCGAGCAAGGGCGCCGAGATGGTCACGACCGAGTTCGCGGCGACCTACACCGTCAACGCCGCGACGACCGTCCCCGCGGGCAATGACCCGCGCGAGGTCGTCATCGGCGAGGACCGGCTCGATGCCGCGGTCGGTGTCGAGGTCTTGCCGCAGCAGGATCAGCGCGCCTGGCTCACCGCAGATGCGGCGTGGAACGGGGAAGGCCCGCTGCCCGCCGGCGAGCTGACGCGCTACCGCGACGGTGCGTACGTGGGTGAGGGCCGGCTCGAGGCTTGGTCGCCCGGGGCGTCGCGCACCCTCGCCTTCGGGACCGACCCGCGCGTCGACGTGCGTTTTCAGCCCAAGCGCGACACGGTCGGCGAGTCGGGCTGGATCAGCTCCGAGAGCACACGTGCACGCCAATACGAGCTCGTCGTAACCAATCGCCACACGCGCGAGCTGGATGTGGATGTCCTGTTCCGGGTGCCCGTACCGCGCAACGACGCCATCACGGTGGCCACCGACTTCTCGACGCCGCCGACCAGCGAAGACGTCGACGGCAAGCGGGGGGTGCATGCCTGGGCGGCGACGCTCGCCCCCGATGGAGAGCGCACCTGGTCACTCGGCTACAGCGTCCGCTACCCGGCCGAGCGCGACCTGCGGGGGTTGTAGCCGAGGGCCCCAGGGGTGCTATTTCGCCGGTGACGGCAGGGTGTCGCGCGCTTGATTGATCACCGCGAGATGGGGCTGGACCACGTCTCCTCGCCAGGGGCCCGGCGCGCCGGGCTTGCTAGGAGCGTGTGCACCGGCATGTGGGCCGCGAGATCGGTGCACGGGCGAGCGCGCGCCGGCTTCACCTGCCACGATGGCGGTCGCGTGGCTAGGCCGAGATCGACGATAAAGGGGCGAGCGATGCAAAAGCCACTCGCACGCGTGGCGATGCTGCTGGTGAGCGGGGTCCTGGCGCTTTCCGGCTGCGACAGCTACGAGGACAACACCGAACAAGCGCCGACGCGCTCGCTCGCCGAGATCAAGGAGTCGGGCAAGCTCATCGTGCTCACCCGCAATGCCCCAACGACGCGGTATATTACCCGTGACGGCGAGCCGTCCGGGCCCGAGCACGACATGGCGACGGCGTTCGCTGATTGGCTGGGCGTCGAGGTCGAATTCCGTGTGAAAACCTCGATCGGCGAAATCCTGGATGCGTTGGAGAACGGCCAGGGCGACATCGCCGCCGCCGGGCTGACCATAACCGAGTCCCGCCGCGACCGCTTCCAATTCGGCCCGTCCTATCAGCCGGTCACCCAGCAGGTCGTCTGCCGTCGGGGCACCGCCCAGCCCGAGTCGATCGCCGAGCTCGCGGAGCTCGACATCCAGGTGATCGCCGACTCGAGCTATGTCGAGCGCCTCGAGGAGCTGCAAGCGGGCGATTACCCCGAGCTCGAGTGGCAGGCGATCGAGGACACCACGACCGAGACCCTACTCTATCGGGTCTGGAAGACCCGATTCGATTGCACCGTCGCCGACTCCACCATCGTCAATATCAACCGGCGCTACTTCCCCGAGCTCACCGCCCCGTTGAATCTGTCGTCGACGCAGCACCTGGGCTGGGCGATCCCGCAGCCGCGCGACGATGTGGCCGCGGCGGTTACCCGATGGATGGAGCAGTATCGCAGCGATGGCCGCCTCTCCGCGATGCAGGAGACCTACTACGGTTTCTTCAGGGAGTTCGACTACGTCGACGTGCGGACACTGATCCGCCACACCCAGAACCGCTTGCCCCGCTACCGACGCTGGTTCGAGCAAGCCGCCGATGAGCACGACCTACCGTTCGCCTTGCTAGCGGCACAGGGCTATCAGGAATCGCATTGGCAGGCGAACGCCAAGAGTCCGACCGGCGTGCGCGGCATCATGATGCTGACCCGGCCGACCGCGAAATCGGTCGGCGTCGACAACCGCCTCGACGCGCGCCAGAGTATCTTCGGCGGGGCCCGCTACCTCGCCCAGATGAAAAAGCGATTCATCGACGCGGTGCCCGAACCCCACCGGACGTGGCTGGCGCTCGCCGCCTACAACGTCGGCCGCGCCCATATGCACGATGCGCAGACGCTGGCACGCCAGCGCGGACTCGACCCGCATCGCTGGCAGGACATCCGCCAGGTACTGCCCCTGCTCGCGGATCCCGCCTACTATCCCGACCTCAAGTACGGCTATGCCCGCGGGCGCGAGCCGGTGCGCTATGTCCAGCGCATCCGTGAGTACAAGCACATCATCGAAAACGAGCTAAAGTAACCACGCAGCGACTCGTGCTCACGGGAC
>CAYUKN010000163.1:0-4156 GCA_964445325.1 uncultured Ectothiorhodospiraceae bacterium | reverse complement strand
CGCCGCGCTACTGGCATCGCAGCGAGGGCGGCTGGACCGTGCGGTGGTTCGACCGCTATGTCGCGCTCGAGCCGAATCGCCCGATCATGCACGTCAATTACTACGAGGCACAGGCGTACTGCAACTGGGCGGGCCGGCGCCTGCCGACCGAGGTCGAGTGGGAGGTCGCCACCAGCCGCGCGCCCGACGCCAGTGGCGAGGCGCTCGCGCCGGGCAAGCGCCTCTACCCCTGGGGCGATGCCTTCCCGCAGCCGCAGCACGCCAACCTCGACGGCTATCGCCTCGACACGGTGGACGTGGCGGCGCTGGCCGGCGGCGACAGCGCCTTCGGCTGCCGCCAGATGCTGGGCAACGTCTGGGAGTGGACGTCGTCGACGTTCGGCCCCTACCCGGGCTTCGCGGTCGACCTCTACCGCGACTACTCCGAGCCCTGGTTCCCCGAGGGCCGCAAGGTACTGCGCGGCGGCTCCTGGGCCACGCGCGCGCGGGTGATCAACAACCACCACCGCAACTTCTTCCTGCCCGATCGCAACGACTTGTACGCGGGCTTCCGGACCTGCGCGCGCTGAGGCGCAGGCCCGTGGATCCGCCGGCGCGGCGACGCCGAAGCCGAGCCGGCGCAATACCACAGGCAACAACAACGGAGATGGATATCATGCAACGCACGACTCGCCTCATCACCCTGGCCGCACTGCTGGCTTGCGCGCCCATCGCGGCGGCCGAGACGCTCGTTTTCACCGCCATCCCCGACCAGGACGAGACCGAGCTCAAGAAGCGCTTCGGCAAGGTCGCTGACTACCTGGAGGGCGAGCTCGACGTGGACGTGCGCTATGTGCCGGTCAAGTCGTACGCCGCGGCCGTCTCGGCGTTCCGCAACAACCAGGTCCAGCTCGCCTGGTTCGGCGGGCTGTCGGGCGTGCGGGCGCGCCAGGCCGTGCCCGACTCGCGCGCCCTGGCCCAGGGCATCGAGGACACTAAGTTCCGCACGTTCTTCATCGCCCACGAGAGCGCCGGGTTGAGCCCGAGCGACGATTTCCCGGCCGGCATCGAGGGCAAGACCTTCACCTTCGGCTCCAAGGGCTCGACCTCGGGGCGGTTGATGCCGGAGTTCCACATCCGCGAGCACTTCGGCCGCTCGCCCCAGGAGGTCTTCGAGCGCGTCGGTTTCTCGGGCAATCACACCCGCACGATCGCCCTGGTGGAGTCGGGCACCTACCAGGTGGGGGCGCTCAACTTCCAGGTCTGGAAGGAGCAGGTCGAGCAAGGGGAGGTCGACACCGATCAGGTCGAGGTGATCTGGAAGACGCCGACCTATCCGGACTACCAGTGGAGCATCCGCGGCGACGTCGACGAGCGCTTCGGCGCGGGCTTCGCCGACCGCGTCCAAGAGGCGCTCATCAACATGGAGGATCCCGAGCTGCTGCAGAGCTTCCCGCGGGAGGGCTTCGTCGCCGCCGAGAACAGCGACTACGACCCGGTGCGCAATACCGCGAAGCAGCTCGATTTGATCGACTGATGGCGGTCTTCGCGCTCGAAGATGCGCGTGCGAGCTACGGGGACCAGGAGGTCCTCGGGCCCGTGTCGCTGACGGTCGAAGCCGGCGAGCACGTCGCCCTGGTCGGCCGCAGCGGCGCGGGCAAGTCGACGCTGCTGTCACTGCTGCACGATCCCCAGCGCCGCGACATCGCCTTGATGCCGCAGGAGCTGGGGCTCGTGCAGACGCTGTCGGTATTCCACAACGTCTACATGGGCCGCCTCGGCGCCAACCCGACCTGGTACAACCTGGCCAACCTGGTGCGCCCGTTCGAGCGCGAGGTCGCGGGCGTGACGAGCGCGCTCGAGCCGCTGGGCATGGCCGGCAAGCTCTGGGCGCGCGTGGGCGAGCTCTCGGGCGGGCAGCGCCAGCGCACCGCGGTCGCGCGTGTGCTCTACCAGGACGCCGGCGTCCTGCTCGCCGACGAGCCCGTCTCCGCCCTCGACGTGACACGTGCCGACGATGTCATGACCGTGCTCAGCCGCACCTACGAGACCACCGTGCTGGCCATGCACGACGTCGATCTCGCGCTGCGCCACAGCAGCCGCATCGTGGGCATCGACAGCGGCCAGGTCGTGCTCGACGAGGCCGCCGTGCGCTTGACCGCCGAGGATCTGTGGCCGCTCTATGAGTACGAGCGCGAAGCGGTTTGAGTAGCCGCGGATCCACTCATCGAGGCAACGCTCGCCAGGGCGCCAGGTTGAGGAATGCGCTGGGCGAGCGTCGCCTCTTGTTGGGGTGACCCGGAGACGAAGCCTAGGAGCCGTTCACTACCTCGCTCAACGGGTCTCGCGAAGCCGGTGACGGCGCCAATAGAAACGACTTGTTGGCGCCGTAGCGCGTCTCAACACGAGCTCGACGTTCGGCCACTTCGCTCATTGGATCACGCGAAGGCACAAAGAGCGCGAAGGAAGTGCTTTGGGCGTGCTTGGCGTCTTGGCGAGCGCATTCATTCATCGGGAAGGCGTCGCAAGAGGGCACGGGTTTGATGCATCGCGGACCAGGTCGTAAGAGGCAGCCAGGAGACGCACCGCGATGATGCGCTCGCCCATGGTGCGCACGAGCCTCGGCTTCGTCGTCGTGGCGCTGGTGTGCCTGCTCTTCGCCGACCTCGAGATCTCGTCGGTCAACCCGTGGACGGAGCTCGCTCGCCTCGCCGCGGGCATCGTCACGCCCGACTTCACCGCCGTCGACGCCCTCGGCACGGCATTGCTGCGCACCGTGGCGTTCGCGTTCGTCGGGGTCGCGCTCGGTGTGGTCGGTGGCTTCTTTCTGTCGCTGGTCTTCGACTGGCGCATCGTGCGCGCCGGGTGTGCCTTCCTGCGCGCCATCCACGAACTCTTCTGGGCGCTGATCTTCCTGCAGTGCTTCGGCTTGCATCCGTTGACCGGGGTGCTTGCGATCGCCATCCCCTATGCCGGCGTCTTCGGCAAGGTCTACTCCGAGATCCTCGACGAGCAGGATCCCACGCCCCGGCGTATCCTGCCGGCCGGCGCCGGCCGACTGCCCGCTTACCTCTATGCCCGCGTCGCCGAGGCCTGGCCGCACCTGGTCAGCTACACCGCCTATCGCCTGGAGTGCGGCCTGCGCTCGTCGGCGATCCTGGGCTTCGTCGGCATGCCCACGCTGGGCTATCACCTCGAATCCGCGTTCTCGCAAGGCATGTTCTCGCAGGTCGGCGCGCTGCTGATCACCTTCTACATCGTCATCGCCGCCCTGCGCCTCTGGGTGCGCCCGAAGCTCGTGCCGGTCTATCTCGTGGTGGCGCCGTTCTGCCTGGGCACGGGCCTGCCCATCGTCTGGGGCAACCTCGCGCGCTTCTTCACCGAGGACATCGTGCCTTCACCGCTGCGCGACGGCGGTGGTTGGGACGCGCTGTGGCCCTGGCTGAGCGAGATCCTGGTCAACCAGGCCCTGCCCGGTATCGGCATGACGGTCGTGCTCACCCAGATCGCGCTGGTCGTCACTGCCATACTCTCGCTGGTGGCGTTCCCGCTGGTCTCCAAGCACTTCACCGGCCGGGTGACGGGCACGTTGGGCCACGTCGTTCTCGTGGTTGCGCGATCGACGCCCGAGTACGTCCTCGCCTACATCCTGCTGCAGCTCTGGGGCCCGTCGATGCTGCCCGCCGTGGTCGCGCTGGCGATCCACAACGCCGGCATCATCGGCCACCTCATCGGGCGCCGCTCCAACGAGATTCGGCTGCGCTCGGATGCGCCTCGGGGTGTCGAGCGCTACGGCTACGAGATCCTCCCTAGGGTCTATGGCCCCTTCCTGGCGTTCTTGTTCTATCGCTGGGAGATCATCATGCGCGAGACGGCCATCCTCGGCATCCTCGGCATCACCACGCTGGGCTTCTACGTCGACAGCGCCATGGAGGCCCTGCGCTTCGACGTCGCCTTCATCCTGATCCTGATCACCGCCGCGCTGAACATCGGCGTCGATGCGCTCGCGCGCTACCTGCGGCGGCGCCTGCGTTTGCGGACCTCGCCCGTCTACGACGCTTGAGGTCGCCGACGTCATCGCGGTGGGCGGTGTGTTTTGCGGCCGTGCGTACGGGATCTCGCGAAGGCGCGAAGGGCGCAAAGAACAATCGAATGATGGTCCCGGGCCCGTTGACGT
>CAYUKN010000162.1:0-4185 GCA_964445325.1 uncultured Ectothiorhodospiraceae bacterium | reverse complement strand
TGTGGCGATATTGCTCGAGCTGCTCGAGCACCCGGCGGACGTAGGTCTGTGTCTGCTCGTAGGGCGGGATCCCGCCGTGGCGTCGCACGGCGTCGGGGCCGGCGTTGTAGGCGGCGAGCGCCGCCTCGAGGCGATCAGGGAAGGTGCGGCGCAGGCGCTGGAAGTATTCGATGCCGCCGCGCAGGTTGGCATGGACGTCGAAGGGATTGCGGACGCCGAGCTCGCGGGCGGTGGCGGGCATGAGCTGCATCAGGCCCTGCGCGCCCACGCGGGAGACGGCTTCCGGGTCGAAGCAGGACTCGACCGAGATCATCGCCTTGATGAGCAGTTGATCGGCGCCGAAGCGCTCGCTAAGACGACGCAATGGGCGCTCGATGCGATCGATGCGGCGCTGGCGCTCGGCCTCGCCGAGCCCGCGACAGGACGAGTGCGCCGGTGGGCGCCCGTGATAGCCGACGAATTCGTATTGGTCGAGCTCGGAGGCATTGGGCCGCCGGTCGGTATACCAGACCGTGCCGTCGTCCTCGCGGTATTTGTACGTCACACCGTCGTTGCCCCAGGCCGGGGCCGTGGTGGCCAGCCCGGCCGTTAGACCGAGCGACGCGAGCAATAATCCGGCTTGCCGCGTGATACCGCGATGGCGCGCGCGCAAGGACAGGCGTTGCGCAGCCGCAGTGACTGCGCCCGGTCCCGCCGCGATCCCCAAGGGTCCCCGTTTGGATGAGCCCAGTGGCCGTGCCATCCCGAGACGCCTCCGTATCGTTTCGGCGTGAATATAGCATCCGCCCGGCGCGCTCGCTCTAGAGACGACGCGCGCGCACGCGTATCGTAAAGCCCAGGTTCCGCGCGGGCCCGCCGAACATGCTGTGCGTCATTGCGTGCCATGGGTATCTCGGCTGCGGGGCAAGTGGCGCCGCCGGGCCGGACCAGCCTGTTGCGTCCGGTTGTCCTGTGTCACCGCCGGCGCGGGCCGCTGCATCCGCCAGCGGGCGCCGATTGGCGCCCGCTGGCGCCCGGCTCGTAGAGCGTGCCTCCCAAACGACTGCGTTGCAGGGGCACGCGCAGTGAGCCTGGATCAACGGCTCCTGGCGGCGCTTGCCGAAAGCCCGCCGCGGTCGGCCCAATCGCTTGCGAGCGAGCTGGGCGCGACAGGTGATCGGGTCCGGCGTCGTCTCCGCCAGTTGCAGCGTGATGGTTGGCCCATCGCGACCCGGCGCGGCGCCGGCTACGTGCTAGACCCCGATGCGCGTCCGCTCGATGCGCAGCATATCGAATCGGGGTTGGCCCATCTGGGTGACCACGTGGCTCGCGTCGTGTTGTGGCCGACGATCGCATCGACGCAGCGGGCGCTCGCGGACGCGCCGGTGCTCGACGATGGGCGCGCGGTCGTGGCCATCGCCGACCGCCAAACGGCCGGGCACGGGCGCCGCGGGCGCAGTTGGGACGCGCCGCCGGGTGGCGCTATTACCGCGTCACTGGCGCGCCGGTTGCCCCAGCCGAGCGCCGCGCTGGGGCCGTTGGGACCTGGCCTGGGGCTCGCTGTGGCGCAGGCGTTGCGTGCGCGCGGGGTCGACCGGGCCGGGGTCAAATGGCCCAACGATGTTCTGATCGGGCGAGCCAAGGTGGGCGGGGTGCTCGTCGATGCGGCTGGCGACCGTCGCGGCGGCGCGCGCATCGTGGTCGGCGTCGGTGTCAACTACGACCTGGGAGCAAGGCCCGACGGAGACGGTCGAACCGATCTGCGCTCCGCGCTGGCCCAGCCCCCGTCGCGCAGCGAGTGGGTGGTCGAGATCGTGCGCGCGCTCATCATCTGCCTGAGCCAAGCGGCGCGATATGGTCCCGCCACGGCGCTTGCCGGATGGGATGATCTCGACGGCTACCGCGACCAGCGCGTGCAGGTCACGGGCGCGGATGGCGCTATGGTGGCCGAGGGCATCGCCGCGGGCGTCGATGGGATGGGGGCCGTCCAGGTCGACACCGCGACCGGGCGACGCCGGTTCCAATCGGGCGAGGTCAGTCTACGGGCAGTCGAATCTTGTTGATACTGATCGATATCGGCAACAGCCGGGCGAAATGGGGGATTGCCCGCGAGGGCAGCCTCGATGGCCCGTGGACGCTAGCGCACGCTGGCCCCGAGGCGACCGAGGCCCTGGATCGTGCGTGGGCCGGCTACGCCCCCGAAGCGGTCGTCAGCGCCAGCGTCGGCGCCGCCGACTCGTTGGCGGCGGTAGCGGCGTGGACGGAGGGTCGATGGGGCTTGTCGCCCATGCGGGTGCGCGCGCGGGCGGCTTGCGGGGCAGTCGCGAATGCCTACCCTGAACCGGGCTCGCTCGGGGCCGATCGCTGGGCCAACCTGTTGGGCTTGCGCCGATACGCCGGCGCGCGGGATGCGGTCGTCGCCGACGCCGGCACGGCCGTCACCGTCGACGGTCTGCGCGGCGACGGCCAACACGTCGGCGGTGCCATCCTGCCGGGCTGGCAGGCGGGCCGTTGTGGCCTGCAGCAAGCCGCACCGCGACTGCCCGAGCCCGAGCCCGCACACGAACTGCCGGCGACGGCGACGGGCCCGGCGATCGGGGCCGGCCTGACGATCGGGCTGGCCGGCGCCATCGAGCGAGCCGCGCGCGCGATCGCCGGGGCGCTGGATCACGCGCCTGCCCTGTATCTGACAGGGGGTGCCGCTGCGCTCGTGCACCCGCACCTCGAGCAACGCTGGTCCATCGACCCCGCGTTGACACTGCGTGGGCTCGCCGCAGCCTGGGAGGATGGATGCGCTGGGTCGCGCTGATCTTGCTCGCCGCTAACCTCGCCCTGGCCAGCTGGATCGCGCTGGGGACGCCGGGTGGCCCGGATGATCGCGGGGGCCCGGCGCCGGAGCTCGGCGAACTCGAGCTCCTGCGCGAGGCCGCGCGGGAGAGCCCCTCGGGTGATGCGAGCAGGGATGCCAGCGGCGGCGCGTGTTTCACCATCGGGCCGTTCAGCAGTGCCGAGGACGCCGAGACCGCGCGCGAGCGCCTCGCCTCGCTCGAGCTCGCGCCGAGCCAGCGGACGACCCGGGATCAGGAGGTCTACGGCTACCAGGTGCAGCTGCCACCGCGTGACACCCGTGAGGCGGCGCTCGAGACCACACGCGAACTCGCCAGCCAGGGCATCGAGGACTATTTCGTCATCACCGACGATCCCGACCGTCGGAATGCGATCTCGGTGGGTTTGTTCGAGCAAAAGCGCCACGCGGTACAGCACACCCAGTACCTCGAGCAGCTCGGCTTCGATCCCGAGATGCGTCTGCGGACGCGCACCCGCACGCGCTACTGGCAGGACTACCGCGACCCCGAGGGCGAGGTCGACAAGCAGTTCCTCGAGAGCCTCGAGACCGACGGGGCCCTGCAGCGACTCGAACGCCCCTGCGCGAGCTGAATCCCGATTGGCGCGCCCGCGATGGCATCGTTACAATCCCGTGACCTTGCGACACGGACCCGATCCGGGTCTCGTCGACCGCGCTGGCGTAGCTCAGTTGGTAGAGCAGCTGATTTGTAATCAGCAGGTCGCGGGTTCGAATCCTGTCGCCAGCTCCATTCGTTCGGCGCATGCTCGCTGAGCCTCCCCCGGGGTTGACGGTGGGTCCATGGCTCGGCACAATTCACGGCTTGCTACTCGGAGGAGTACCCGAGCGGTCAAAGGGGGCAGACTGTAAATCTGCTGGCTCAGCCTTCGGAGGTTCGAATCCTCCCTCCTCCACCAAGCAAGTACGAATGGACGCGTTGCACTCGCCTAGCGCCCTGCGCGGGCGGTGCCACGCCTTCTCAGGGAGGATGAGAACCGAAAGGTTCGAGGAAATCGCCTGGAGCGATTTCGGACGCGCTCGAAGAGCGCGGCCCCCGGAGGGGGCGGAGGGCAGGATGCCCGGAGCAATCCTCCCTCCTCCACCAGGCAACAACCGGTCGTCGCCGCAATCGACTAGCAGCATGGCACGGCTGCCGAAGCTGCCCGCGAGCCAGGGCTTCGGCGCGCCCGATCGGGTAAGAACCCGATTGCGCGCGGGTCGTGGCGCGCACGGGACAATGCCCGGCGCCTCGGTCGTGCCGCGCTGCAGGTGCTTGCGGCGCCGGACGCCGCGCGCGGCGCTTCCGGCAGCGGCTGCGCTACCCGGCGGGTGTAGTTCAGTGGTAGAACCTCAGCCTTCCA
>CAYUKN010000161.1:0-4205 GCA_964445325.1 uncultured Ectothiorhodospiraceae bacterium | reverse complement strand
CGCTTACCGGTTATCCAGCGCCGCGCACGGCGCTGGCGCGCCGTGCCCGGCGCACACGAAAAAGAGCGGGGCGCATGGGCCCCGCTCTGTGGCTCCATCGCCTGTGGGGCGAGGACTATTCGCCGGGGATTTGGCCCGGGCTCCGCATCTGCACCGTCTTGATGTCGCCGTCCGAGGTGAACTTCCAGACCTCGACCGGCGTCTTGACGTCGCCGGCATCGTCGAAGTCCACCGCACCGGCGGGCCCGGTGTAGTCGACGTCGCCGCCGTCCTTGATCTTCTGCATGGCCTGGACGAGGCCGTCGACGCTGCCGCCGGTGACCGTGTCGCCCGGCGGATTGGAGACGGGGCGCAGGTGGTCGCGCAGCACAGGTCCGGTGAACTCACTGGCGCCGTTGGCTACCGCCCGGGCCATGGCGAGGCCGATGGTCACCGCGGCGTCGTAGGCCGAGGTCGTGAACGGCGGGATGCGCTCGCGATCGTACTCGCTCATGTACGCCGACTTGAAGTCCTTATAGGCCTTGCTGTCGGTGTCGGTACCGGGAGCGGTGCCGAGACTGCCCGCCAGGGTGTCCGCACCCACCGACTCGATGACCTTGGTCGACTTGTTGCCGTCGACGAACAGCCAACTCGTGAAGTCGAACACGTCACGCGACTCCTTGAGGAAGGTCGCGGTGTGGCCCGGATAGCTGGCGCAGAACAGGATATCCGGGTCGTCCTTGAGCGCGGCGGCGAGCTGGGACTTGTACGTCGGCTGCACCTCCTCCGGGTGCGGGATCTGGGCGTGGACGGTGCCACCGCGCAACTGGAACGAGCGCGCGAACGCGTTCGACAGCCCCTGGCCGTACGGATTGTTGACGTAGATCGTCGAGGCCGTCTTGAACTTGTAATTGTCGATGATCTCGCCCGCGGCCAGCTGGGCATCGACTACACCCTGCAAGGTGTCGGGCGAGGTGGTGCGGAAGAGCAAGTCCTTTTCCTCGTCCTCGGGCAGCACCGAAATCAGCGGCGAGGTCGAGCCGTTGGAGATCTGGAGGACGTTGTTCGGGATGGCCACCGATGTCGCCGTCGCCGTGGTCACGCCCGAGGACCAGGCGCCGACGTAGGCGGGCACCCCGTCCGACTCGACCAGCTTGCGCGCCGACTCGATCGCCGGCGTGGGCTGGGTGTTGGTGTCCTCGGTGATGATCTTGGAGATCAGCGGGCCGCCGAAGACTTTCTTGGCGGCCTCATTGATGTGTTTGACGCCCAGGTGGGCCGCGTCGCGATAGAACGGGCCGAACTCCGCGGCCGAGCCCGTCATCGGTGCAATCTGCCCCAGGGGGATCTGCGGCGGCGCCGCTAGGACGCGGAACGACGAGAGGCCACCTACGGCCAACGTCCCGCCGGCGATCGCCGTCGTTTGGAGGAACCGGCGCCGGCTCACCGACGTCGCTTGCTTTTCGGGGTTTTCGCTCTTGTCGCTCATGGCGTGCACCCTCCCGTTGTCGCATGGCCCCGGGCCACGGCCGCCGAGGCGGCACTGCCCGGGGGAGGATCAATCCATCCCGTACACCAACACTAGCAAAACGCGGATGGGCTGCAAGCAGGCCGGGACCCGCGCGCTTGCGGGGACGCGGCCGCCGCGGTCCAATGCGTCCATGAGTGAGCCCATGGCCCCTATCGGTGTCTTAGACTCCGGCTTCGGCGGGCTATCCATGCTGCGTGCGATTGGACGACGACTGCCCTGCGAGGATCTGCTGTACTTCGCCGATAACGCGGCCATGCCGTTCGGCGAGGGCACGGCCGCCCAGGTGCGCGCCCGCGCCGAAGCGGTCGCCGACGCGCTGGCGGCGGTCGTTTGCAAGGCCGTGGTGATCGCTCGGAAAATCGGGGACAGACCACGGTTTTCGGCCTCTGCCTACGTGGCTCAAAAATGGGGTCGGTCCCCATTTTTCACGGTGCAGGTCCTGCTCCGGCGTTGACAGCATGGTCCCGCATGGTCCCGGCGTGCGCGTGTCGTCGCCGGGTCTTGAGCTCCGTCATTGGCCCAAGAGGACCGAATCGACCGGCCGCCTAGGACTGAAGCGTGGCTCGGCACGGGCGTGGCCGAGCCGAAAGCCGAAGGTGGGGCGCCAACCGTCGGTACCGAGGATTGCGTCCATCTGCCGAGCCATCGAGGGCTCCTGGCCGAGTTGTTTCTCGCGGTCGACCCGTTCCATTGGCATGTTGAGCGGATGTGCGGCAAGTCCGCGGCTTGTGGCCCAAAGGTGCAGGCGTTGCCAGACGCGCCCGGCCGTGAGCGCGGAGGGCTGGTCGTACAGATCCCGGACCGCAATCACGCCGAACATCGGTGCACTCTCCACATGCACGTCGCGTGTCCGGGCGAGCCATATCCGGTCGGCTTCGCCCGGCGAGGGTGGCGGCGCGAGCTTCGCCAGGGCGTTCCTCACCGGTGAAAGGCCGACCGTGTCCAGCGTGACACCGTCGCGGTGGCGGCGTATTGCGTCGGGATCAAATCGGAACCAGTCCGCACTGTCAGCGGCCATTTCCCGATCGGCGATGATCTCTTCGGTCGCCCGTACCATGAGGGCGCCGAGATCCTCGGCCGTTTCCGGGTTATCTTCACGGGAATAGAGCAGAGTGCGCGTGTCGTCGTCGCCGGTGTGGTCGATCAGTTCGGCCTGGAGTTTCGCGCTGATCGGGCGGGCACGATCGTACTCGCCGCGGTGGGTCCGGCGTCGTGTAATCGCGTCATGCAGTGTTGAGTCAGTGGCTGGTTCCGTGGGCTCGAGCCGGATCGTGGCAACCGGGCGATCCGGGATGGCCGCTGCGTCGGTGTCCAGACGCCCGGCGGTGGGCTCGATACGGGCGGTCAGTCCCTGTACGGCAGCCGCCTGGACCATGTTCTCCAGCGCGCAACCGAGGGAGAGCATCATTTCACGTCGGAACGGGTCGAATGCCCCGAGATGCCGGTCGGGGTCGGCGAACAATTCGATGCGCTGTTCATCCACATGGAAGCGCCAGGGCTGAGTGTTGTGAGCACTGGCCGCGAGAATGCCGGCCTGGACCAGGGCCATCGACCCGCTCAATCGCTCGGTTCGCCAGTTGTCCCAGGGGGCGTAGGCCGGGCCCGTTCGCCCCGAGAAGACACCCGTGTCGTACGCTCGCCACACCCCGCCCGCACCGGTCAGCACAACGACACCCGACGCTGTCTTGATGAACGTGCGGCGGCTGATCGCCGATTTCTTCGCGGGAATATTGATCACTTCTGACCTGCGTTTTGCGGTGCCCCGTCGCTTCCGGGGATTGAAGCCGGTTATCGGTTCCTTACTGTCCCGTGTTCGCCCGCATCCTCGCTCGCGATACCGGCGAGCAGCTGGCGGGCGGCGTTCTCCAGAGACCTCCACCCCGTCTCGGCCTGCAAATTCACACCACTGAAACGGGCGAGTTGCCGTCCCTGCGCGGCAAGGTAGTTGGCGCCGGCACCCAGCAGGGCCAGCGCCGGTCCGAATCGGTCGGCGAAGGCGGCGGGGCCGTAGCCGAAACGTGCGGCGAGGCGCTCCATGAGCTCGCGGCTGCGTTCCTCCCGGACATCCTCAAAAGCGCGAGTGAGTTCGTTGCGCTCACTCATTTCCCAGGCGATCACCTCGAGGGTCAGCGGGTGGGAACGGAGGAAACCGACGTGTCGGGTGAGCACGGCGGACAGACAGGCTGACAGGCCGTCAGGGTCATCGGGCCCCGGGAGTGGTTCGGCGAGGAGGTCTTCCACGCGCCACCAGAACTCACCGTGCTGGGCCGTTTCGGCAAGCAAACCTTCAAGGCCACCGAAGTAGCGGTAGATCAGTACCTTGTCGATGCCGGCGTTGCGCGCCACAGCGTTGATACCGATCGCGCCGAAGCCTTCCGCACAGATCACGGCCTCGACCGCCTCGATGATCCGCAGGCGGGTGGCTTCACGGTTGCGTGTCGTGGTCTCTGGCATCTCCGGCCCTGATGTCACCGTTTGGTGACAAAAGATTATTTGTCACTGTCCGGTGACTTGTCAAGCCGGGATATGCCTCGTCTGCGCCACCCAACGCACGGATTCATGCCGCAGTACGGGTTTTGGTGGGAAGTGGCGTTGCCTTTCTGGCTGCAGCGACACTTGACTCCCGGGCAGTTGGATCCCCGGGTAGAGTAGAAGACAGGTTGCCATGCCCGTAGCCTCGGCCTATCTGTTGCCG
>CAYUKN010000160.1:2754-4239 GCA_964445325.1 uncultured Ectothiorhodospiraceae bacterium | reverse complement strand
GGGCCACCAGGGCCGATCCGGATTTGCCGGACTGCATGCCTGTCCTCCTTTCAATCGTGTTGTCGCTGCTGCGAGGGCGCTCGTGATCGCCCGGTGCCAGGGCCCGTCATCGCATTGCAGCACGGCTGTCATGTGACGAGCAGATTGAAAACGTGTCACGCCCATGTGACACGCCGATGACACAACCGGGCGCGGATCGGTTGCGCTTGCGGGGCCCCGTGATGGGGCGACCGTATGGCCGCTGGTTGGCCTGGCAAGGCGTTGGCACGCCGGCGTCATCGCGATGCCATACGGGCGCGCCACGCTCGCCCGGTGAGGCCGTCGATTGGCCCACGGGGGTCGGATGTGTGCCATGATACGTGCGGGGCCGGCCCTTCGACCGGGTTCAGCGCCCCGGCAACGCCTTGGCGGCACCGGGGAACGACACCGCATGCAGCGAACGCCGATGATCTTGAAAACCGACCCGGGCGGTCGGCCGATCCGCTGGATCGACGTTCGCATGGCGGCGGGCTATCTCCTGCGCGACGAGGTACTGTGGGCCTCCGAGGCGACCGCCGCCATCCTGCGCGGTGGCATCTCGGCGTTCACCGGCTCACGCAGCCGCCTCGACATCCCCTCGATCGTCGCCGTTCACGGCGCCCGCGCCCACTTCGTCGACGCCATGGTGCCGCGACTGACCAACGCCGCGCTGTTCCTGCGCGACCGTCACCTGTGTTGCTACTGCGGCGACTGGTACGCCGGGCGCAGCGGCCTGCTCACCCGCGACCACGTCATGCCGCTGTCGCGCGGCGGCAGCGACATCTGGGATAACGTGGTCACCAGCTGCCGTGCGTGCAATCAGAAAAAGGACGACCGCATGGTCGAGGAGTGCGGTCTGGAGATGCGCTACATCCCGTATACTCCCTCTTGGGCCGAGGCCATGATCCTGGAGAATCGCCGTATCCTGGCGGATCAGATGGACTTCCTCATGGCCCAGGTGCCGCGCCACGACCGCGAGCGCCCCGTCCCGAGCGGCGCCTGAGGCGAGTCCACCCCCATGAAGCACGAGCACCGCGGCGCCGGGACATCCGCTGCCCTGCGCGCCGCCGACTGGCAGCTACTCGATCGCCTGCCCCTGTTCGCCGGGTTGGCCCGGCCCACCATCGATCGCCTGGTCGCGCGGGCCAGCGTGGTCACGCGAGCGCGTGGCCAGCTGCTGTTCCAGCAGGGCGATCGAGCGACTGCGTTCTTCGTGATCTGCGATGGCTGGGTCAAGCTCTACCGCGCCGCAGCCGATGGTGGCGAGAGCGTGGTCCATGTGTTCACGCGGGGCGAGTCGTTCGCCGAGGCGGCCATTTTCGCCGAGGGCCACTACCCGGTGAACGCCAGCGTGGCCGAGAGCGCGCGCCTGGTGCAGATCCCCGCTGCGCCCTTCCTCGAGGTCCTCGCGCAGGATCCCGACGTCGCCCGCAATATGCTGGCGTCGATGTCGCGCCACATGCGCCA
>CAYUKN010000160.1:0-2654 GCA_964445325.1 uncultured Ectothiorhodospiraceae bacterium | reverse complement strand
CGCGTGCGGATCGACGACCTGGCGCGGTTGCGGGCGCTGGCCCAGCCCGACTAGCGTGCCCGCCGTCCGCCGGGCGGCTGATAAGGGCACGCCTTTTGCGTCACACTGCAACAAATGAGTCGCAACAGGCATGTTGTGCTATGCCGGATGATGCCGCCAAGGAAGCCCCCGGTGCAGGGTTGCCCGGCCACCTCGACCGCAGCGGGCTGGAGGCTGCGACGAGTGCGGTGCTGGTCACCGACGCTCGGCTGGAGCCCCCGGGGCCGCGGATCGTCTTTGCCAATCGGGTGTTCCGCGAGCTCACCGGCTACCCCGCCGACGAGATCCTCGGCGCCACGCCCCGCATCCTTCAGGGGCCGGCGACCGAGCGCGCCGTGCTCGACCGTTTGCGTGCCCAGCTCGAAGCCGGCGAGGGTTTCTTCGGCCGTGTGTGGAACTATCGCCGCGATGGCACGCCCTTCGTCATGGAGTGGAGCATCGCTCCGGTGCGCGACGCCGCCGGTGGCGTCAGCCACTATCTCGCCATGCAGCGCGACGTCACCGCGGAGAGCGCGCACGCCGAGGCGCTGCGCGCGAGCCGCGATCTCCTCGAGCGCACCGAAGCGGTCGCCGCGGTCGGCGGTTGGCAGGTGGATCCACAGACCTACGCCGTCCAGTGGACCCGGACCGCACAGGCGATCTTCGAGGTCGCGGCCGACTTCGAGGCCACCGTTGACCGGATCATCGCGTTCTATGTCGAACCCCATCGCGAGGCCATCCGTGGCGCCGTCGAGCGCGCTCTCGCCAACGGCGAGGGCTGGGACCTCGAGCTCGAGATCATCACGGGCGCGGGGCGGCGCAAATGGGTGCGTGTGATCGGCGAGCCCGAGCAATCGGGCGGGCAATGCGTGCGTTTGTCGGGCACGGTCCAGGATATCACCGAGCGCCGCCTCGCCCAGGAGCGCGAGTGGGCCGCCGAGCGCTTCCTGGTCGAGATCAGCGAGCACGTGCCCGGCTTCTTTTATCAGGCACGCTGCGACCGCGATGGCCGAGTGGTCGACGTGCCCTTCGTCAGCGCGGGGGTCACCCGCTTGTGTGGGCTTAGCCCCGAGCGCATCCAGGGCGAGCCCGAGGTGTGGTCCCGACGTATCCACCCGGCCGACCGGCAGGCGATCGCCGAGGCCACGTGGGCGGGCGTCGAGCGCGGCAGCTGGCGGGCGGAGTACCGGCTCGCGTTGGACCCCAACGGCGGCAACGAAGCGGACTACGTCTGGGTCGAGGATACGGCCGCGCGCGAGCGCGAGGAGAACGGACTCGCGGTGTGGCACGGCTTCGTCAAGCCCATCGCCGAGCGTAAGGCCCTCGAGGAGCAGCTGCGTTCGCAGGCGCAGTACGACCCGCTGACCGGACTGGGCAATCGCAGTCTGATGCGTACGCGCCTTGAGCAGGAGCTGGCCGCGGCCCAGCGCAAGAGCGAGCGCGTGGCCGTGTTGTATCTCGATCTCGACGAGTTCAAGCCGGTCAACGACGACTGGGGCCACCCGACGGGCGACGAGCTGCTGCGCCAGGTGGCGCAACGGCTCGACCAGCAATGCCGTCCCTATGACGAGGTCGCACGCGTCGGCGGCGACGAGTTCGTCGTCGTGGCGGGGCGGGTGACCCGCGCCGACGAGGCCGGCGAGCTCGCCGATCGCATCCTCGGGGCGTTCGAGGCACCCTTCGAGGTCGCCGGTCAGCGCTTCGATGTCCATGTCTCCATCGGCATCGCCATGTACCCCGACAACGGCGGCGACATGGATACCCTCCTGCGTGACGCCGATGCCGCGCTGTATCGGGTCAAGAATCACGGCGGCGCTGCCTACGCCTTCTATCGCGACGACATGGCCGCGGCGGCGCCACGGCGGACCACCCTGCAGACGACACTGCGCGAGGCCCTGGATCGCGCGGCCTTCGCGCTGGCGTACCAACCGATCGTGGATGCCGCCAGCCAGGCCGTCACCGGCTTCGAGGCGCTCGGCCGCTGGCGCGGCGCCGACGGCCATTGGCAGGCGGCCGGCGCGTTGATCGATGCCGCCGAATCCGCCGGCACCATTGCCGATCTGGTGGAGCGCACGCTCGCGAGCGCGTGCGCCGCGGCCGCGCAATGGACCGGGCCGGCCGCCGGCGCCGAACTGGTGATCAACGTCTCCCCGGTTCAGATCGACCGAAGCGACTTCGCCGAGCGTCTCGAGCGCTGCCTGGCCGAGGCCGGCCTGCCCGCCTCGCGCCTGGTACTGGAACTCAGTTTGGGCGCCACCGCGCGCCCGGATCGCGTTAGCGTCGACGCCCTGCGCGCGCTGCGCGCGAGCGGCTGTCAGATCGGGGTCGACGACTTCGGCGCCGCCGGCGCTTCGCTGGAGCTGGTGACCGAGTGGCCGCTCGATCAGATCAAGGTCGGCCCGCCGTTCGTGCGCGCCATCGAGCGAACCCCCGCGCGCGCGGCCGTGGTCGAGTCCGTCGCCCGGATCGCGCAGCGCCTCGGTGTGGTGATGGTGGCGAAATCGGTCGAGCGCGAGGCCGAGGCCGCCAAGCTGCGCGAGCTCGGCTGCGATCGCCTGCAAGGTTTCTTCTTGGGCGCGCCCGAGCTGGCGCGTTGACCGCGCCAGCGGCGACCGCCGGGGCCGCCCGCATGCGGC
>CAYUKN010000159.1:0-4283 GCA_964445325.1 uncultured Ectothiorhodospiraceae bacterium | reverse complement strand
TGATGTCGGCGGCGGTGCCCTGCATGGGCGCGTTGATCGCGGTGCGCTCGGCGTAGCCGCGGCGCTGGCTGTTGCGCGAGCGGATCTCGGGCAGATACAGGCGCCGGCCGAAGGCGGTCTCGACATAGCCTTGCTCGCGGGCGCGCTCGCGGGTGGCATCCATGTAGGCGCGCACGCCCGGATAGCGGGCGAAGTAGGTATCGACGTAGGTCTGGGCCTCGCCGCGGGCGATGCCGAGCTGGCGCGCCAGACCCCAGGCCGACATGCCGTAGATCAGGCCGAAGTTGATCGCCTTGGCCGCCCGCCGTTGATCGTCGCCGACGTGCTCGGGCGATACCCCGAAGACCTCGGCGGCGGTGGCGGTGTGGACATCGCGCTCGGCCGCGAACGCCGCGGTCAGCCCCTCGTCGCCGGACAGATGCGCCATGATGCGCAGCTCGATCTGGGAGTAGTCGGCGGCGATCAGGCGGTAGCCGGGCGGGGCGACGAAGGCCTCGCGGATCGCGCGGCCGTTGTCCGAGCGGATGGGGATGTTCTGCAGGTTGGGCTCGCTCGACGACAGCCGTCCCGTGGCCGTGACGGCCTGGTGATACGAGGTGTGCACGCGCCCGGTGCGCGGATTGATGCGCGCCGGCAGGGCATCGGTGTAGGTCGATTTCAGCTTGGCCAGGCCGCGGTGCTCGAGCACCAGGCGCGGCAGCTCGTGGCCCTGCGCGGCCAGCGCCTCCAGCACGTCCTCGGCGGTCGAGGGCTGGCCGCCCTGCGTGGTGCGGATCGAGGCCAGGCCCATGCGCTCGAACAGGATGGTCTGGAGCTGCTTGGGCGAGTTCAGGTTGAACGCCTCGCCGGCGGCCTCGTGGGCCTGGCGCTCGAGCTCGGCGAGGCGCTCGGCCGCGGCGGCGCTCTGGCGCCCGAGCACATCGGCGTCGACGCAAACGCCGGTGCGCTCCATGCGCGCGAGCACCGGCACCAGGGGCATGTCGATGGCGTCGTAGACGGCCCGCTGGGCGGGCAACGCCTCGAGCCGCGGCCAAAGCGTGTGGTGGAGCTGGAGCGTGAGATCGGCGTCCTCGGCCGCGTAGGGCGTGGCCTGGTCGATGGGCACCTGGTCGAAGGTGACCTGGGCTTTGCCGTTGCCGGCGACGGCGCTGAAGGCGGTGGGCGTGCGCCCGAGATAGCGCTGGGCGAGCGAATCCATGTCGTGGCGCCCGCCCGCCGGATCGAGCACGTAGGACTCGAGCATGGTGTCGTGGCGCACCCCGGCCAGGCTGATCCCGTGGTTGGCCAGGACGTCGATGTCGTATTTGAGGTTCTGGCCCACCTTGGGCTGATTCGGGTCCTCCAGCAGCGGCCGCAGGCGCTCGAGTGCCTCGCTTCGCTCGATCTGCTCGGGGGCCCCGGTATAGGCGTGGGCGAGCGGCACGTAGGCGGCCCGACCCGGCTCGAGCGCGAACGAGACCCCGACGATGGACGCGTCGATCGAGGCCAGGCTCGTGGTCTCGGTGTCGACGGCGAAAAGCTCGGCCGCTTGGAGCGCGGCGATCCACTCGTCCAGGCGTTCGCGCGTGAGCACGGTCTCGTAGTCGGCGGCCGGCTGGTCCTTGTCGGTTTGTGCGGCCGCATCACCGGCGCCGCCGCCGAGCTCGCGCAGCCAGCTGCGGAAGGCGAAGCGCTCGTAGAGGCCGCGCAGGCGCTCGCGGTCGGGCTCGCCGCGCTCGAGGTCGGCCGGGCGGAGATCGAGATCCAGATCGCTGCGGATCGTGACGAGATCGTGGGCGCGGCGCACGTCGTCGAGGGCGGCCCGCAGGTGCTCGCCGATCTTGCCGCCGATGGCGTCGGCGTTGTCGATCACGCCTTCGAGCGAGCCGTACTGGTGCAGCCATTTGGCGGCCGTCTTGGCCCCGCACTTGGGCACGCCCGGGATGTTGTCCGAGGTGTCGCCGACGAGCGCGAGGTAGTCGACGATGCGCTCGGGCGGCACGCCGAACTTGGCCTCGACGCGCTCGCGGTCGAGGACCTCGCCGCTCATCGTGTTCACCAGTGTGATGTGGTCGTCGACGAGCTGGGCGAGATCCTTGTCGCCGGTGGAGATGACGACGGGGCCGTCCTCGCGCCGCGCCAGCGTGCCGATGACGTCGTCGGCCTCGACGCCCTCGATCGACACAAGCGGCAGCCCCAGCGCGCGCACGAGCTCGTGGATGGGCTCGATCTGGGCGGCGAGCTCATCGGGCATGGGCGGCCGGTTGGCCTTGTAGTCGGCGTAGATCTCGGCCCGGAAGGTCGGCCCGGGCGCGTCGAAGACCACGCCCATGCGCTTGGGCTCGTAGTCGGCGATCAAGCGCTTGAGCATGTTGATCACCCCGTAGACCGCCCCGGTGGGCTCGTCGGCGTCGTTGGTCAACGCAGGCAGGGCGTGGTAGGCGCGATAGAGATAGGACGAGCCGTCGACGAGGACGAGCGGGGCGGCTTCGGCCATGGGGCGATCCTCGGAGGTGGACTGCGCGCGGGCCCGGCATACCCGCAGCGGGCGACGATGGTACACTCCGCGCCTCGTGCCGCAACCGGTGCCACCGACTGGTCGGGATGGCCGTCTACACCGCGCTCAACGAAGCCGACCTCACCGACCTGCTCGCGCGCTACGACGCGGGCGAGCTCGTGTCCTTCACCGGCATCCAGGACGGCGTGGAGAACTCCAACTTCTTCGTCACCACCACCGTCGATACGTACGTGGTCACCGTCTTCGAGAAGCACCCGCCCGAGGAGGTCCCCTACTTCCTCCACCTCACGGCGCACCTGGCCACGCAAGGCGTGCCCTGCGCCGCGCCCATCGGCGACAGGCAGGGGCACTTCCTCCAGACCCTGCGCGGCAAGCCCACCGCGTTGATCGAGCGCTTGCCGGGTCGCACCCTCGAAACGCCCGAGCCCGGCCACTGCGCCGCGGTCGGCCGGGCCATGGCGCAGATGCACGTCGCCGCCGCCTCATTCGATCGCCGCCACGCCAACGAGCGCGGCCCGCGCTGGTGGCTGGCGACCGGACGCAAACTGCGCGAGCTGCTCGACGCCGACGACCGGGCCGTGCTCGACGCCGAGTGCGAGCACCAGCGGCGCCAGCGCGGGGTGGCGCTGCCCAGCGGGACCATCCACGCCGATCTGTTCCGCGACAACGTGCTCTTCGACGGCGACCGCCTCGCCGGCATGATCGACTTCAATTACGCCTGCGACGACTGCCTGCTCTACGACGTTGCCGTCGCGGTCAACGACTGGTGCGGCGATGACGCTGGCCGCCTCGAGCCCGAGCGCACGCGCGCCCTGTTGGACGCCTACCACGCCGTGCGCCCCTTCACCGCGGACGAGGCGCGCCACTGGTCGACGATGTTGCGCGCGGGGGCGCTGCGCTTCTGGCTCTCGCGCCTGCTCGATCTGCACTATCCACGCCCGGCCGAGGTCCCGCACGTGAAGGACCCGGACGAGTACCGCCGCGTGCTGCTCGCCCGCCGGGCCGAGGCCCCCGTGATGGGTCCGCTGGCGACGGTCGCCTGACGGGCGCGGGCACGCGCCGCCGATGAAGCGAGGAAACAAGGACTTGCGGATGCGCCTATTGACCCCTTGCCTGACCCTGGTGCTCGTGACCAGCGCCGCATTGATGCCGCCGGTGGCCCGTGCCGAGACCTTCACCGCGTTTGCCGCCCGGGTCGAGCCCGATCGCAACGGCTTCGATCCAGCGACCGTGGGTGGCGTGCGCATCAGCGGCCGCCCCTTCGGCTTCTACGGGCTCAAGGGGCGGATCGCACTGGAGGCGGGCACCGACATCGACGAGGGCAAGACGCCCGGGGGCCGCGCCTTCGGTTTCACCACGTACGGCGCCTACATCACCGCGCGCACGCGCGGGGCCTTCTACCTACTGGGCGAATACGGCATCGCCCGCAACCGCATCGACGTCGACGGCGGTCGCGACACCACGGAAAAGCAAACGCGCACGAGCCTGGGGCTGGGCTTCACCACGGGCAACCTGCGGATCGAGGCGACCGTGGGCCGCTACAACGAGGCTGACCGCCTCGCCGAGTCGCGCTGGATCACGCTGGGCTTTCGATTCTAGGGAAGGTCTGATTTATTGCTAATTCGGGTCTCATCACATCCTGTGGATCGGACTTTTAGTCCGATCCGCCAGTGACTTGCGAACAGCCCCCGGACATCCGCCACCGCGATGAGCGGGTTACATCAGGCATTTCCTAGACATCATGTTTTGACCTGCCCGTCCTCAAGTCGCGTGGATTACGATTTGA
>CAYUKN010000158.1:0-4322 GCA_964445325.1 uncultured Ectothiorhodospiraceae bacterium | reverse complement strand
CAGGATGTTGAACACATCCCGGTGCGCCTTCTCGATCTCGTCGAGCAGGATCACCGAGTACGGCTTACGCCGGACCTTCTCGGTGAGATACCCGCCCTCCTCGTAGCCGACATAGCCCGGCGGCGCGCCGATCAGGCGCGCGACCGAGTGCTGCTCCATGAACTCCGACATGTCGAGGCGCACCATCGCGTCCTCGGTGTCGAACAGGTATTCGGCCAGGGTCTTGGTGAGCTCGGTCTTGCCGACGCCGGTCGGCCCGAGGAACAGGAACGAGCCATTGGGTCGGCGCGGGTCGGCCAGACCGGCGCGCGAACGCCGGATCGCCGAAGCGACTGCGTGGACCGCCTCTTGCTGGCCCACGACGCGCTCCTCGAGGACCTCCTCGAGGCGGTTGAGCTTGTCGCGCTCGCCCTCGAGCATCTTCGATACCGGGATACCGGTCCAGCGCGAGACCACCTCGGCGACCTCTTCGTCGGTCACCTTGTTGCGCAGGAGCTGGCTCGCGCCCTGCTCGTCTTCCTGCTGCTGGGCCTGCTCGAGCTGGCGCTCGAGCTCCGGGATGCGCCCGTATTGCAGCTCCGACATCCGGCCCAGGTCACCGGCACGGCGTGCGGTCTCGAGCTCCTGGCGGGCACGCTCGAGCTCCTCCTTGATCTGCGTCTCGCCCTGCACGGCGGACTTCTCCGCCGTCCAGATCTCCTCGAGATCGGCGTATTCCTTCTCGAGCTTCTGGATCTCGTCGTCGAGGCTGTCACGGCGCTTCTTGGTGGCCTGGTCCTCCTCCTTCTTGAGCGCCTCGCGCTCCATTTTGAGCTGGATCAGCCGACGCTCGATGCGGTCCATCTCCTCGGGCTTGGAATCGATCTCCATGCGGATGCGCGAGGCCGCCTCATCGACCAGATCGATGGCCTTGTCCGGCTGCTGGCGATCCGTGATGTAGCGCGACGACAGCTGCGCCGCCGCGATGATCGCCGGATCGGTGATCTGAACGCCGTGGTGGACCTCGTAGCGCTCCTTGAGTCCGCGCAGGATCGCGATCGTCGCCTCGACATCGGGCTCGTCGACGAGCACCTTCTGGAAGCGGCGCTCAAGCGCGGCGTCCTTTTCGATGTTCTTGCGGTACTCATCCAGCGTGGTCGCGCCGATACAGTGGAGCTCGCCGCGCGCCAGCGCCGGCTTGAGCATGTTGCCCGCGTCCATCGAGCCTTCGGCCTTGCCGGCGCCGACGAGCATGTGCAGCTCATCGATGAACAGGATGACGCGGCCTTCCTCCTGGCTGATCTCGTTGAGCACCGCTTTCATGCGCTCCTCGAAATCGCCGCGATACTTCGCCCCGGACATCAACGAGCCCAGATCGAGCGCGAGGACGCGCTTGTCCTTGAGACCCTCGGGCACCTCACCGTTGACGATGCGCTGGGCCAAGCCCTCGATGATCGCGGTCTTGCCCACGCCGGGCTCGCCGATGAGCACGGGGTTGTTCTTGGTGCGCCGCTGCAGGACCTGCACCGAGCGCCGGATCTCCTCGTCGCGCCCGATGACCGGATCGAGCTTGCCCTGCTCGGCGCGCTCGGTGAGATCGGTGCAATACTTTTCCAGCGCCTGGCGCTGCTCCTCGGCGTTGGGATCATCGACGCTCTGGCCACCGCGGACCTGATCGATCGACTTGTCCAGCGCACCCTTGACTGCGCCGTACTCCTTCAAAAGCTCGCCCAACCGCCCCTTGGCGTCGATGGCGGCAAGCACGAACATCTCGCTGGAGATGTAGTTGTCGCCGCGCTTCTGGGCCGCCTTGTCGGCCTGGTTGAGCAGCTTCGACAGATCGTTGGAGACGTGGACTTCGCCCTCGCTGCCCGAGACCTCGGGCATGCGGTCGAGCTCGGCGCCGAGCGCCGAGCGCAGCCCGTTGACGTTGACGCCGGCGTGCTGCAAGAGCGGACGCACACTGCCGCCCTCCTGGTCGAGCATCGCCAGCATCAGGTGCACGGGCTCGATGAACTGGTGGTCGCGGCCAACGGCGACCGATTGCGCATCGGCAAGTGCCATCTGGAATTTGCTGGTGAGTTTGTCCATTCGCATGCGAGCTCAATCCTCAATCGGTGTTGACTACACCTTAAGATGCTGCTCCCTGCCCGGTTTTCAAGGGCCAGCGCGCTCGCGAACCGGCCGCATCAGGGCAACCACGCCAGGGTGGCCATGCGCCCGGTGTCCGCCCCGTCACGGCGATGCGAGAACCAGCGCTCGGGTTCGTGCCAGGTGCAATGGCCACCGCCGTGGATACGCTGAACCCCGCTGGCGCGGAGGCGGAGCCGCGCGATCTCGTATAGATCGGCGAACCAGCCGCCCGCAGCGCGGCGGCGGAACGCCGTATCCGACGGCAGCGGACCGCCGGCAAAGGCGTCGCGAACGTCTTCGCCCACGATGAACGCGCGGGGACCAATCGCCGGGCCCAGCCAGGCCCAAAGACGAGCCGGTGGTACCGGCATAGCCGCCAAGGTCGTCCCGATCACCCCGGCGGCGAGGCCCCGCCAGCCTGCGTGGGCTACGGCCACACACGTACCCTCGGGCTCGCCGATGACCACCGGCAGGCAATCGGCGGTCAAGGCGGCACACACCAGCCCCGACGCGGTGGTCCAGGCCGCATCGGCCTGCAGGCGCTCCCCCCGGGCTACCCGTTCGGGCGTGACTTGCACCGGCGTCGTCCCATGGACTTGATGCAGCCAGAACGGCTCGCCGGGCACACCCAGCCCGCGCCGAGCCCGTTGGCGATTCACCGCGACCATGGGCGCTGCATCCCCCGAGCGCTCACCCAGATTCAGCGTCGCCCGCGGGCCCGTACTGACGCCGCCGAGGCGGGTCGTGGTGACGGCGCGCGGTGCAGCGCCCAGCCGTTGCCACGGCGCCCAAACCGGGCCGGAAGGCTCAGACATGCGAGGCGAGATCGGCGTCGAGGCCATCGATCAACGCCTGGAAATCGGCGGGCAGGGGCGCGTCCCAGCCCACCCACGTACCGTCGCTTGGGTGGACCAGCTCCAGACGACCGGCATGCAGCGCTTGGCGGCGCATGCCCTGGAGCCCGTCGCGAAGCGCGGGCGCGGGCGACTTGGGCCAGCGCGGTCGGCCGCCGTACATGGGATCGCCGACGATGGGGAGCCCCGCATGGGCCAGATGGACACGGATCTGGTGTGTTCGGCCCGACTCGAGGCGGCAACGCAGGTGCGCGTGGGCCCGGAACTTGCGCTCGACCCGGTAATGGGTAACGGCCGGTTTGCCCCCGTGGCGGACGACGGCCTGGCGCTGACGCTCGCGCGGGTGGCGCCCGATCGGGGCGTCGATGGTGCCGCCGGCGACCGGCACACCCGCCACCAGCGCCTGGTACTCGCGCACCACGGCCCGATCGTGGAGCTGGGCGACCAAGCGGTTGTGCGCCGCCAGCGTGCGCGCGATCACCATCAACCCCGTGGTGTCCTTGTCCAGCCGGTGGACGATCCCGGCGCGCGGCACGGCCTCGAGGCCGGGGTCGTGGTGCAGCAACCCGTTCTGCAGCGTCCCGCCGCGGTGCCCGGCGGCCGGATGCACCACGAGGCCCGCCGGCTTGTCCACCACCAGAATGGCGTCGTCGGCGTGGACCACCCGAAAGTCGATTTGTTGGGGCTGCGCATCAAGCGTGGGATCGGGCGCTGTGGCGATGCTGCCGTCGAGCAGCACGGACTCGCCGCCAGTGACCGGCGTGCGCGGTGCGGGACTCATGCCCTCGACCTGCAGATGCCCCGCCTTGAGCCAGTCCTGGAGCCGTGTTCGCGAATACTCGGGGAACAGCTCCGCCAGCGCGCGGTCGAGCCGCTGGCCCGCGGCGGCCTGTGGTATGCGCCGGATATCGGGTTCCTGGCTATCTTCCATACTGGGTCACGCCACCTCTGATGAGGTACCATTGTACGCTTATGATCGAGCGCAAATACCAACGCCTCGGGAGAGGCCTTGTCGTCGTCGTGTGCATTGCCGTGATCGCTGCCTGCAGCGGCGGCCAGGACTACGACCCCACCGCCGACTGGTCCAAGGAGCGCCTCTACCGCGAGGCCAAGCAAGCCATGGACAACGCCGCGTTCCAGCAGGCGATCGATTACTTCGAGACGCTCGAGGCGCGCTATCCGTTCGGCCCGCTGGCTCGCCAGGCGCAGCTGGACATCGCCTACTCGTACTACCAGTTCGGCCAGTTCGACGCGGCCATCGCCGCTGCCGACCGCTTCATCAAGCTCCATCCGACCCACGAGGGTGCGGCCTACGCCCACTACTTGCGTGGCCTCGTGCGCTACAACCACAGCCGC
>CAYUKN010000157.1:2050-4374 GCA_964445325.1 uncultured Ectothiorhodospiraceae bacterium | reverse complement strand
TACACGCCACCGTCTACGACTGGGCCCGGCGCATCAGTGAGCATCTGCTGCCGCGGACGCGGGCCTATCACGAGATCTGGCTCGACGGCGAGCGCTACGCCGGCGGCGAGGACCGCGACGAGGAGCCGCTGTTCGGCGAGCGCTACCTGCCGCGCAAGTTCAAAACGGCCGTGGCGGTCCCCCCGTCCAACGACGTCGATGTCTACGCCAACGATCTCGGCTTCATCGCGATCCGCGACGACGAGGGCGGCCTGGCCGGCTTCAACGTGGTCGTCGGCGGCGGCATGGGCATGACCCACGGCGAGCCGGCGACCTATCCGCGCCTGGCCTCCGAGATGGGCTTTTGCACGCCCGATCAAGTCCTCGACGTCGCCTGGAACGTCGTGGCCACGCAGCGCGACTGGGGCGACCGGGTCAATCGCAAGCATGCCCGGCTCAAGTACACCCTCGACGACTACGGCGTCGATGCGTTCCGCGCCGAGGTCGAGCGCCGCGCCGGCTTCGCCCTCGAGGAGCCGCGCGCCTACAGCTTCGACAAGAACAGCGACGACTACGGCTGGCGGCTCGGCGCCGACGGCCTCTGGCATCTGACGCTGTTCGTCGAGAACGGGCGCATCAAGGACACCGATGAGCGCCAACTCATGAGCGCGCTGCGCGAAATCGCGCGGATCCACGACGGCGAATTCCGTCTGACGGCGACGCAGAACGTGATCATCGCGCGCGTGGACGACGCCAACGCCGAGCAGATCAACGCGATTCTGCGCGACCACGGCGTCGACCCGGGCATCGACTACACCGCCCTGCGGCGTAGCTCGATGGCCTGTGTGGCCTTCCCGACCTGCGCACTCGCCATGGCCGAGAGCGAGCGCTACTTGCCGTCGTTGATGGACAAGCTCGAGCGCATCATGGCCGACAACGGCCTCGACGGCGAATCGATCGTCGTGCGCATGACGGGCTGCCCCAACGGCTGTGCGCGGCCCTACCTCGGCGAGATCGGCTTCGTCGGCAAGGCGGTGGGCAAGTACAACCTCTATCTGGGCGCCGGCTTCCAGGGGCAGCGGCTGAACAAGCTCTATCGCGAGAACATCGGCGAGGACGAGATCCTGCGCGAACTCGAGCCGATGATCGCCGATTACGCCCAGCAACGCCACGCGGAGGAGCCATTCGGCGACTACGTCATCCGCGCCGGCTACATCAACGCCACCACCGAAGGCCGGCTCTTCCACGAGGCGTAAGCGCGGCGCCGGCATTCGCGTGCGGCGAACGCCGGCCTACGCGGACTGGATGCTGGCGACCTTGTCGGCGAGGCCTTGATCGCGATCGGTACGCGTGCCCAATTTGACGCTCGAGTGGATGCGCGGGGCGCCCATCTCGTGGACCACCTCGTGACACCGTCGCAATACGGCCATCACCGCCTCCCAGTCGCCCTCGAAGTTGGTGCCGTAGGCATGCACCTCCGGGCTAAAACCGGCCGCGCGCATCTCGCGCACGCAGGCGCTGACATAGGGCGACACCGACACCCCCACGCCCAGGGGGACCAAGCATAGCTCCGCGGTCACGTGCATCACCGCACTCCTCGGTTGGCGCTCATGCACTGAGTGTAGCCGGGTTCGCGCGAGACGACGAACGCCGCTACAATCGCCCGGCCAATAACACCCCTCACCGGCCATGCGGCGAAGGAGCCCAACAGATGACCGACGGCGACAGCGAGCCCCCCGCCTCGACGTGGCTCAGCACCAGCCCTTGCGTCGGCATCTGCGAGCTCGGCGACGACGACCGCTGCACCGGGTGCCGGCGCTCGCGCGACGAGCTCGCCGGCTGGGCCTCGTTCACGCCCGAACAGCGCGATGCGATCAACCGTGCCAACTGGCCCAAGACCGCCCCGTCCGTGCGCCGCAAGCTGTTGGGCCAGCCGGAGCCCGCGCGCGAGGGCTAGCGCCGCCGTACGGGTGAGCGGACCGCGAAGGGACACGAATCAACACGAATCGTGCTGCAGCCACCTCCGACGGATTTCGGTGCTTCGCGGTTAATCCGATGGTTCATACCCTGAATAAGACAACCACAAAATGGTTCTCTCAGGGTGGATCTCTTTCTAACTTCTAGCCGAAGAGAAAGCACATAGCTCTGTGAGAGGGTGTTTACAAAAATATAGGCCACTGACATGGCACTGGACGAAGATCGCCGCCGTTGTTCGGTGAGGCCTGGCGCCGGCTATTGCGTGCGGTCGTGGCCACCAGCGTGGCCGATTGGTCGGGGTGACCCCGGAGGCCGCGATTGGCGCACCCGGTCGCAAGAAGCGGCCTACGTGCGGCCGGGGCACGACG
>CAYUKN010000157.1:0-1950 GCA_964445325.1 uncultured Ectothiorhodospiraceae bacterium | reverse complement strand
GCGTAGCTGTTCCACCCACGCAGCCGGGCGCGCCCCGCTCACCGCGGCTGCAAGCCCTTGAAAATACTCAGGGCAGCGTCTTTGAGATCGGACTTGCTGCAAGGGCCACTGGCGTCCGGTAGCAGCAGGTTGATCGAGATGGACATATAGCGTTTCGGGGGATCGAGCCGGACCTCCTCGTTGCCGCTATAGGTCACATACGTCACAAGCGAGGGCATGTAGCCCGTACGAATCGGCATGACCTCCCCATTGAAGTGCATCTGGTCGATCCGGGAGACCCCGGGATCGTCCTCGATCTCTTGATTCGCATCTTCGTAGGCGTGTTGATTGAGCACGAGCTCGCTGTTGTCCGGACCGTCCACCTTGAAAACGACCTTGTAGGGATCCCCGATTTGCCGGCCCGTCTGGCTCGAATCCCAATCCTTGGGCATTTCTTTGAAGACACGCAAGCCGCTCGGATAGGCCATGGAAAACACGAGCGGAGTGCCGGACGGATCGAAACGCTTCATCGCGCTGTCGTTCAATGGGCAGGCTGCCGCGCCCGCGACCTGGCTGGCCCCGAGTGCGATAGCGGCGCACGCCGATAACGAAATGGCCATCCGACAAGCCGATGTGTTGGCGTTGGGCATGGTTCGCCGTTCACGCCTTGGTGTGCTTGCGCCGTTGCCTTGCCGCATTAATTCACAGCCCGTCCTGTTCGCCACGCCTGCGTTGGAAAGTGTGGCACGGGCTAAAGGCGCTCCCAAGACGACGCGCGAACGACGGTCCGAGGTCCATATCGGCCATCTTGCCTCAAGGGGACGCCAAATTAGCCCCCTTGTGAAGACCATCCTGTTCATCCGGGGTTCCTATACCAAGCCGCATCTCCACCCAGGCAACCGCGAAGCACCAACCCAGTCCCCCGCACCGGCCACCGATTCGTGTCCATTCGCGTTCATTCGTGATTCCAACACCATGGCGCGCTGCCCCAGCCGCGCTCCCGCGAACAGCCCGCCACCGTGCGTCGCCACCGCCTTGTCGGCTATCCTGCCCGCCCCTTCAACGAACGAGCGAGGAAGCCGAGCCCGTGATCACCCTGGAAAACGTGGGCCTGCAGGTCGGCGGCGAGCAGCTGATCGAGCACGCCGATCTGCGCCTCTACGACGGCTGGCACGTCGGCCTGGTCGGGCCCAACGGCTGCGGCAAGTCGAGCCTGTTCCGCATGCTGCTGGGCGAACTCTCGTCCGACACCGGCTCCATCCATGTGCCCAAGGGCTACCGCATCGGGCACATGCGCCAGGAAAACCCGGGGTCCGAGACTTCCGCGATCGAGCACGTCCTCGGTGGCCACACCGAGCTCATGGCCGTGCAAGCGGGCATCGAGGAGGCCGAGGCGTCCGGCGACCACACGCGCCTGGCTCAGCTCCACGGCGACATGGATGCGCTCGACGGCTATACCGCGCGCAGCCGCGCCGAACAGCTGCTGGCGGGGCTGGGCTTTTCCGAGGCGGCCTTCGACGCCCCCGTGGCCGCGTTCTCCGGCGGCTGGCGCATCCGCATCGATCTGGCGCGCACGCTGATGCGCCCCACCGACATGCTGCTATTGGACGAGCCCACCAACCACCTCGACCTGGACGCGGTGCTCTGGCTCGAGCAGTGGCTGGCCCAATATCCGGGCACGCTGCTGCTGGTATCCCACGACCGCGACTTCCTCGACAGCGTCGTCGGCCACATCGTGCACTTCGACCGCAAGCGGCTCATCCACTACCGCGGCAACTACAGCCAGTTCGAGCGCCAGCGCGCCGAGCGCCTGGCGCAGCAGCAAGCCGCCTACGAGAAGCAGCAGCAACGCATCCGCGAGATCGAGCAGTTCGTCGCCAAGTGGCGGGCCCAGGCCAGCAAGGCGCGCCAGGCGCAGAGCCGGCTCAAGGAGCTCGAGCGCATGGAGGAGATCGCGCCGGCGCACGTCGA
>CAYUKN010000156.1:0-4466 GCA_964445325.1 uncultured Ectothiorhodospiraceae bacterium | reverse complement strand
TCGCCGATGCGCTCGAGATCGGTGATCGTCTTGATGATGGTCACGACCATGCGCAGGTCGCTCGCGGTCGGCTGGCGCCGCGCGATCAAGCGGGTGCACTCTTCGTCGATCTCGACCTCGAGTGAATTGACGCGATAGTCGCCCTGGACCACCTTGCGCCCGATCTCGACGTCGCTGTTGACCAGCGCGCGCAGGCCGTCGCTGAGCTGCTTCTCGACATGACCGCCCATGGTCATGACGTTGTTGCGGATGTCGTCGAGTTCCTCGTCGAACTCTTGCGAGATGTGCTGGCCGCGGTTGAAGGTCTCGATGACTACTAACCCCCGTGGTGCTACGGCTCCGTTGGAGCCCGGATGATGGAGCGAAGCCTCATCGGGTACCGCCGCGACCGAGATCCCCGGATTGCGCGCGTGGCGCTCCCTCCGGGCCAGGTCGCAGCCATGGCGGGCCTCGCTGGCATTACGTCCTATGGTCTTACTCTAGCAACTGCCGCGCTTGCTCGCCTCAGCCGAAGCGTCCCGTGATGTAGTCCTCGGTGCGCTTCTCCCGAGGATTGACGAACATCGTCTCGGTGTCGCCGTACTCGATGAGCTGGCCCATGTGGAAAAAGGCCGTGTAGTTGGCGACCCGGGCGGCCTGCTGCAGATTGTGCGTGACGATGACGATCGTGTAGTTGCGCCGCAGCTCGGCGATGAGCTCCTCGATCGTGGCGGTCGCGACCGGATCGAGCGCCGAGGCGGGCTCGTCCATCAGGATGATCTCGGGATTGACCGCCACGGCCCGGGCGATGCACAAGCGCTGCTGCTGGCCACCCGAGAGTGCGGTGCCCGGCACGTCGAGGCGATCGGCGACCTCCTTCCACAGCCCCGCGCGGCGAAGCGAGCGCTCGACGAGCTCGTCCATCTCGGAGCGGTTGCGCGCGAGCCCGTGGATCCGCGGCGCGTAGGCGATATTCTCGTAGATCGACTTCGGGAAGGGATTGGGCTTTTGGAAGACCATCCCGATACGCGCGCGAAGCTGGACCACATCGACCGAGCGCTCGTAGATGTCCTGACCGTCGATCTCGACGCTGCCGGCGACCCGCACCGACGGCACCAGATCGTTCATCCGGTTGAGGCAGCGCAGGAAGCTCGACTTGCCGCAGCCCGACGGCCCGATGAGCGCGGTGACACGGCGCTCGATGAGGTCGAGATCGATGTCGAAGAGGGCCTGGGTATCGCCGTACCACAGGCTCAGATCGCGCACACGGCCCTTGGCCGGCGGCGTCTCGTCGCCCGTATCGTGGCGCTGCGCGACCTCGGGGCGCCCGACGGGAGCCGCCCCCTGCTCGGGCGCATCCGCGCCCTCGTTGGGCTCGACGGCCTCCGTCTCTTCGGCTTCGCTCATGATCGCTCCTCCCGTCGCGGCGCTTCACCAGCGCCGCTCGAACTTACGCCGCAGATAGACCGCGGTGGCATTGAGCGCGATCAACACCGCCAACAGTATCAGGATCGCGGCTGCGGTCCGCGACTCATAGGCCTGCTCCGGCATGCCCGCCCACGTGAAGATCTGGGCCGGCAACACCGTCGCCGCGTCGGTGATCGTCGAGGGTGCGTCGGGGATGTAGGCGATCATGCCGATCAGCAGCAGCGGCGCGGTCTCGCCCATCGCCTGCGCCAGGCCGATGATGGTCCCGGTCAGGATCCCCGGCAACGACATCGGCAGCACGTGATCGCGCACGGTTTGCCAGCGCGTCGCCCCCATCGCCAGTGCGCCCTCGCGGATATTGTCGGGCACGGCGCGCAGCGCCGCCCGGGTGCTGATGATCACGATGGGCAACGTCATCAGCGCCAGCGTCAAGCCGCCGGCCAGCGCGGACGAGCGCGGCACGCCGAAAAAGTTGATGAAGATCGCGAGCCCGAGCAGGCCGAACAGGATCGACGGCACGGCGGCGAGGTTGTTGATGTTGATCTCGATCGCCTGGGTGAGGCGGTTGTCCGGCGCGAACTCCTCCAGATAGACCGCGGTCATCACGCCCACGGGGAAGGCGAACGCCAGCGTCAGGGCCAGCACGTAGAGGCTGCCGACGATCGCCGACTTGAGCCCGGAGAGCTCGGGCAGCTTGGAATCGCCCTGCGTGAACAACCAGTGGTTGAAGGTATAGCGCAGCCGCCCCTGCTCCTCGAGGCGCTCGATCGTCGCCGCGGCTTGCGTGTCCAGGGCACTATCATCGCCCTTGCGATACTGGTCGACGTCAGCGCGCGCGAGTAGCCACTCCTGGCGCACGGTCCCCGCCAGATCGGCCTCGCGCTCGAGGCGCCGCGGCAGCAGCCGCAGGAAGCCCCGACTGACGAACGGCTCGACCTCGTCGGCGACGGCCTCGCGCCCGCTCGTCTCGGCCGCACTGTAGTCGACCTCGGCGCGGATCTGGGTCTGCCAGAACGCGGGAGCACCCGCATAGATCATGTTGGCGAAGAAGATCACCAGGAACGTCGCCGACACGATCAGCGCACCCACACATGCGCGACGGAAACGTCGCTCCTTGCGGTAGCGCCGTTCGAGGCGGCTGTCGGCGGTGTAGCCGCGCGCGCGCGCCGGACTGGATGAGGTCTCGTCAGCCATGGCTCAGCCGCTGTACTTCTGCCGGAAACGCCGCACCATGATCGTCGACACCAGATTGAGCCCGAGGGTGATGACGAACAGAGTCAGCCCCAGGGCGAACGCCGACAGGGTCTCGGCGCTGTCGAACGCCGTGTCCCCGGTGAGCGCAGCGACGATGCGCACCGTCACGGTGGTCATGTCCTCCAACGGGTTCCAGGTCAGATTGGCGCGCTGGCCCGCCGCCATGACCACGATCATGGTCTCGCCCAGGGCGCGCGAGATCGCCAGCAGGAACGCCGAGACGATCCCGGGCAGCGCCGCCGGTAGTACCACCTGCTTGATGGTCTCGGAGCGCGTCGTGCCGAGCGCGTACGAGCCCTCGCGCATCGAGTCGGGCACGGAATTGATCACGTCGTCGGACAGCGACGAGACGAACGGGATGATCATGATGCCCATGACAAGGCCAGCCGCGAGGGCACTGTTGTACGAGGCCTTCATGCCGAAGGTCGCGGCGATATCGACAACCACGGGCGCGACCGTGACGGCGGCGAAGAAGCCGTAGACGACCGTGGGGATGCCGACGAGGATCTCGAGCATGGGCTTGGCCCAACCGCGTACTCGCAGAGAGGCGTACTCGGCCATGTAGATGGCGCCGAGCAGCCCGATGGGCATCGCCACCAGCATGGCGATTAGGGTGATCATGAAGGTGCCGGCAAACAGCGGCACGGCGCCGAAGTCGGCGTTGCCAGCCCCTTCGCGGCCGGCGCCCTCGAGGAAGGCCGCCCCCGGGGCCCACTGCGTGCCCGTGATGAACTCCCAGAAGGACACGAGCTGGAAGAAGCGGATCGACTCGAACAGGATCGAGACGACGATGCCGAAGGTGGTGAAGATCGACACCAGACCGGCGGCGAGCAGCAAGCGCCGGACCAGTCGGTCGAGCGCATTGCGCGCGCGCAGCCCGGGCCGCAGCGTATGGTGGCCCCAGAATACGCCGGCCACACCGGCGCCGGCCGAGACCAGCAGGATCGAGTACTCGACCAGATTGAGCCAACCAAACAGCTGGACAAAGGCGGCGCCGATGGCCACGGCCGCCGCGGGCCCAACCCCCCAGACCGCCAGATAGGAGCCATATTGGTGCGGGCGCGAGTGCAATCCCACGCCCTGGACTTGCAGTGCGCGCGCCCAGCGATGACCCATCGCGAATGCGATGTAGCCCAGTATTGCCGCACCGGCCAGGAAGAAGAAGATCGTGGTGCCCGTGCTCACTCGAGCGCCCCGTTACGCGTCGCCGCGCAATCCTACCGATGACGTGGGCCGAGCGGAATCCGCCCGGCCCCTACGCCACGGCCCGGCGCACCGGCGCCGGGCCGTCAGCGGGTCCGCGGTTGACCCCACTCGCTAGAGATCGGCTTGTGTCACGTTGGGCCGCTCCTCGAGCCGCCGGCGCAGGGCTTCGCGCTCGGCCTCGGGCAGCGGGATCAGGCCCAGGTCGCGCAACAGACCGTCTTCGCCGATCATATTTTCCGAGACGAACATCTCGACGTAGTCGGCCATGCCCGGCACCTCGCTGAAGTGGCTGTTCTTGGTATAGAAGAACATCGTCCGCGAGATCGGGTACGCGCCCGACGAGATCTTGGCCGGTTTAGGTGACACGCCGTTGACATCGGCGGCCTGGATGCGCGAGCGGTTCTCGTCGAGGAAGCTATAGCCGAAGATGCCGAAGGCATCGGTGTCCTGCTCGATCTTCTGGACGATCAGGTTGTCGTTCTCGCCCGACGGTACATACGCGCCATCCTGGCGCACCTGCGTGTAGCCCCCGTCATAGCCGGCCATCTCCTCCGAAGCCGCTTCCCCCTCATGTTCGAACCACCGCCGTGCAATAGTTC
>CAYUKN010000155.1:0-4597 GCA_964445325.1 uncultured Ectothiorhodospiraceae bacterium | reverse complement strand
ATCGAGGGCGTGATCGCGCACGAGTACTTCCACAACTGGACCGGCAACCGCGTCACGTGCCGCGACTGGTTCCAGCTCTCGCTCAAGGAGGGCCTGACCGTCTTCCGCGATCAACAGTTCTCGATGGACATGGGCTCGGCGCCGGTCAAGCGCATCGAGGACGTGCGCCTGTTGCGCACGCGCCAGTTCCCCGAGGACGCCGGCCCCATGGCGCACCCGGTGCGCCCGAGTTCCTACATCAAGATCGACAACTTCTACACACTGACGGTCTACGAGAAGGGCGCCGAGGTCATCCGCATGCTCCACACGCTCTTGGGCGCCGAGGGCTTCCGCAAGGGCATGGATCGCTACTTCGAGCGCTTTGATGGCCAGGCGGTCACCTGCGACGATTTCGTCGCCGCGATGGCCGACGCCAATGGCCGCGATCTCGGCCAGTTCAAGCGCTGGTACAGCCAGTCGGGCACGCCGCGCGTGGCCGTCGACGAGGCCTATGACGCGGACGCCGGCGAGTTCTACCTCACGCTGCGCCAGTACACCCCGGCGACCGCGGACCAAGCGGAGAAAGAGCCACTGGTCATCCCGCTGCGCATGGGCCTCATGGGCCGCGACGGTCAATCGATTCCGCTCAATCTCTCGCACCGCGAGACCACCGAGCGCGAGGCCGTCCTCGAGGTCACCGAGCAAGAGCGCACCTTCGTCTTCGAGCAGGTCCCCGAGCGCCCGATCGCCTCGCTGCTCAGGGGCTACTCGGCGCCCGTGATCCTCGAGCGAACGCTCGACGACGAGACCCTGCGCTTCCAGATGGCCCATGACGACGACGCCTTCAACCGCTGGGACGCGGGCCAGACCCTGGTGCGCCGGCGCGTGATGGCGTTCATGGCTGACCTCGACAACGGCGCCAGCCCGCGCCTGCCGCCCGACGACGCTGAGGCCTTCCGCAAGCTGCTCGCCAGCGAGTCGCTCGACGACGCGTTCAAGGCCGAGGCCCTGACGCTGCCGAGCGAGGAGGCCATTGGCGAGGATCTCGAGACCATCGAGCCCAACAAGCTCGTCACCGCGCGCGACACCTTCGTGCGCCAGCTCACCGAGGCCATAGAGGAAGATCTGGCGAGCACCTACCGCTGGCGCGCCAACGACCAGGCCTACCACCTGGACGCGGCCTCGATCGGCCGCCGCCGGTTGAAGAACCTCGCCCTCACCTACCTCGGCGGCCTCGACCGCGACGAGTACATCCAGCACGCGATCGACCAGATCAACGTCGCGCGCAACATGACCGACGTCGTCGCCGGCCTGCGCGTGCTCACGCACCTCGAGCGCCCCGAGCGCGAGGAAGAGCTCGACGCCTTCTACGAGAAGTGGCAGCACGACCCGCTCGTCATCGACAAGTGGCTCACGCTCCAGGCGACGAGCAACCGGCCCGAGACGCTATCGGAGGTGCAGCGCCTCATGGAGCATCCGGCGTTCAACCGCCGCAACCCCAACCGCATCCGCGCGCTGCTCGCCGCGTTCGCCATGGCGAACTTCCGCAACTTCCACGCCGCCGACGGCAGCGGCTACGAGCTCATCGCCGACTTCGTCATCGAGCTCGACCCGGTCAACCCGTCGATTGCCAGCCGCCTGATCCAGGCGATGATCCGCTACAAGCGCTTCGACGAGCACCGCCAAGCGCTCATCAAGAACGAGCTGGAACGGGTCATCCAGGCCGAGGGCTGCTCGGACAATACGTACGAGGTGGTTTCGAGGGCGCTGAACTAGCTCGAAAACCGCCCGGGTCGGCAAGGACGCCGACGGCAACAGCTGCGCGATCACCGTCGACCACGCAAGCGATCGCACGGATATACCGCATTCCTCGTTTGAGCAGGTGGCGGCCTGATTCCGCCGCAATGACCGTGTCGGCCGCGGCTTGACCGTCATGGGACCGGTCGCCGCCGTCATCACGAGCGGGCCGACAAACGGTCAGCCTTTCGGCGACGCATATGCGAGAAACCACACACCTGTCGAACGAATCCCTATATGGGGCGCCCGAGCTACGTGCCGACTGAAACACGGGGCTGCTTTGCCAGGATTCGATCCCCTTACCTCAACGGTGGCGGCTTCTCGCTCGACGCCGCGGTGGCCGTCGCGACGAGGGCGCGAACGCGACCGCCGGCGAGCGCGCCGGGTTTGATCTACGTATCGAGGCGTTGAGAAAAGGATCGCCTGTGAACGTCGGTATCTACGTCTACGACGGCGCCGAGGTGTTGGACTTTTCCGGGCCGTTCGAGGTCTTCGCCACGGCCAATCGTGTCCACGAGGCACCCGCGCCGTTCCAGGTTTTCTTGATCGGCGAGCGCGGCGACGCCGTGACCGCGCGCGGCGGCTATCGCGTGCTCCCGCATTACGCAATCGACGACCATCCACCGCTGGATCTGGTCATCATTGCGGGCGGTGTCTACGCCGAGGAGATGGCCAAGGTGCGCGTGCTCGAGTGGATCCGCGCCCAGCGCCGAGCCGCTTCCTGTGTGGCCCTGGTCTGCACCGGGGTGTTCCTGTTGGCGCGCGCCGACGAGACCCTCGCGGCCACCGTGACCACGCACCACGAGGATCGCGACGACTTGCGCCGCCTGTTCGGCCATCTACGTGTCGTCGAAGACGTGCGGTGGATCGACGAGGGCGCCGTGGTGACTTCGGGCGGCATATCGGCGGGGCTGGACATGAGCCTGCATCTGGTGGCCCGATTCACCAGCGAGGCCTTGGCCCAGCGCACGGCCGCGCAGATGGAATACACTTGGGTGCAATAGCCCAGGGATACGCGAGGGCATCAAGGCGTGCGACCACTTTCGCCGGACGCCGGGCATGGCCCGCGGCCGCCGAAGCGGCCGCGGGGGCGGATCGCTTTCAATCGAGCCGATCAGTCGAACGAAGTGAGATCGCCTGTCGCGCTATCGCTGCCGCCTTCGTTGATGTCCTGGACGAGCTCGGTGCCACCGGCGGTGCCGTCGGAGACCCATAGCTCGCTACCTTCGGCCGTGGTGCGCGCCCGTAAGTAGACCTCGCCCTCCAGGGCCGTGAGCTGCTCCGGGAAGCTTACGCACTGGCTCCGCCGAGTGGGCCCGACGCGAGAGTCGCCGGCCCACCCGCCTCGGCGAGCACCCTACTGCACGTTCTGGCCGTAGCGTTGCAGGATCGCATCATAACGCCCCTTCTCGCGCAACGTGGCCAGACCCTGATTGAAGTCGGCGACCAATTGCTCGGTGTCGTCGAGGGCCTCGGAGACCATGAGATACAAGCCACTCGTTTTCAGGGGCGGATCGAGGAAAACGGCACGTTCCGGGTTCAACCCCTCATCGCGCACGATCCGATTGAAGCGGTCGAAGTTCATCGCGATCATGTCGATGCGCCCCTCATAGAGCTTGCGAACGTTGAGGACGTTGTTCTTCGCTGCTTCCTTGTTCAGATAATCGGCGTTGTCGAACTCTTCCGTCGTGGCCCAGCCCCGCCCAAAACCGATGGTATATTCGGATAAATCGCGCAGGCTGTCGAACCCATCGACACCGAGTTCGCGCAGCGCGACCAGCCCGACGTTGGTGTCGTAGATCACCTCGCTGAAGGCGTAGGTCTCGTCGCGTTCCTCCGAGTAATACGCCCCCATTAGTACATCGCGGTCGCCCTGCTTGACCTCGAGCATGGACCGCGCCCACGGCATGAACTCGAGCCCCGCCTCGTGGCCGGCCTCTTCGAACGCGGCCTTCGTCACAGCGGTGAGAAAGCCCTGGCCCTCGAGCTCCGGCCCGTAGAACGGCGCCCAGGGCACCGTGCACATCGCGATCGTGCGCGCATGGCCAGAGCCCGCGGTGACCAGGAGCAATAGACCCAGACACAACGCGAGCGCGCCGCGCCTCCGGTGTGCATCGCGGTGCCCGCTGCGTTCGTGCCGACCATTCATCCCCATCACTCCCCCGCATCCTAGTAGAGATCTTGCGCAATGCATGGTCGTGTCATCGTCGTACAGTAGCGACGAGATGACTCGGCGTGGCATTCGCCGCACAACCGCACACTTCCTCTATGCATACTACGCCGGCCGCCGAGCCGCGACAATCCAATCAAAATCCTTTTTTGTGAGTCCCTACAGATTATGCCCATCACCCGGCGGTCTGCTTCGACGCGCGATACCCGGCTACGTGCCCACAGAGCCTGGGCGTATCATGGCGCCATTGCGCGGGCCTGTCCTCCTTGCCGCGCCCCGTGCCGGTACCGCGATCAAGAATGATGAGTCATGTCACGCGAGCCCGGGACCCACGCCGACCACGGGCGAGAGCGCGGGTTTGCGGGTTTGGGACCAGGTCTCTCGTCGCCGCATGGCGCTAGCGAGATTTCGATGACCTACGCGATGACCTACACCGGCGCCGAGACCAGGGGGTACAGCTGCGACGACGCGCAGCAAAAGAGGCTCTCCTGCACCCTCGGTGGGTCGCGCGATGCCGCTGCAGGGCGGCGTGGCGCGGCGCAGGGGCGTTCCCGGGGCGGGGGTTTTGCGAGAGCGGTCTATGGAGGCGTAGCACGGCGGTTGAAGGGCGCATGGGGTTCGTGCTTTCTGTGGAGGTGTCCGCCTTCCTAG
>CAYUKN010000154.1:0-4638 GCA_964445325.1 uncultured Ectothiorhodospiraceae bacterium | reverse complement strand
AGAGGGTGTTGATGCCATCGATGACGCGCGGGCTCGAGCGGAAATTGGTGTCCATGCCGTAGTGGCCGTCGGCGTCGGCCGCGGCATCGAGGTAGGCGAAGACGTCGCCGCCGCGGAAGCCGTAGATGGCCTGCTTGGGATCGCCGATGAGCACCAGCCCGCCGCGCTCACACGTCCTCTCGGGCGCGGCGTAGATGCGCCGCAGGATGGCGTATTGCAGCGGATCGGTGTCCTGGAACTCGTCGACCAGGGCCCAGGGCCAGGTGCGCCGCAGGGCCGCGGCGAGCGCCGGGCCTTGGTCCCGATCGAGCACCGCCGTGTGCAGGCCCGCGATCATGTCGTCGAAGCTGTAGAGGCGGCGCTCGCGTTTGAGCGCGGCGCTGCGCGCGCGCACGGCCTCGGTGGCCAGGGCGGCGGCCGCGATGCGGCCGTCGACCTGGAGGCGCGCGATCTCGGCGACGGCGGCCAGATCCTGCGGCCGGCACCACGACGCGGCGGGCTTTTTCTTGATGTGCTCGGCGACCCCGGCGTCGTCGCCGAGGGCGGCGGCGATCGCGGGCAGCCCGGGCAAGCCATCGGCGGTGCCCGCGAGCCCGCGGTCGATGGCCTGGGCCAGCCCCTCAGCGCCGACGCTGGCGAGCCACGACTGCAGCGACGTGTTGGCGCGGCAGGCGCCCTCGGCGTGGGCGCGCTCGAGCAGATCGACGAAGGCGGAGCGCTCGCTCTGCCATGCCTCGCGGGCACGCTGGCAGGCGGCGGCCACCGCGTCCGGGTCGGGGTGGCGCAGCTTGGCGTGCGGCTGGCCGAGCGCGGGCTTGATCTCGGCGTAGAGCGCGTCGGGCTGGTCCCAGAGCTGAGCGAACGCGGCGGCCGCGTCGCCGTCGGCGCCGAAGACGCGGCTGCGCCAGTAGTCGGCTGTCGCCTCGCGCCGGATGGCGGCGTCGTCGGTCTGCTCGCCGCGGTCGAACGGCAGGACGCTCTCGAAGGCGTTCTCGGCGGCGGCCTTGTGGGCGAAGCCGTGGATGGTGGTGATCGTCGCCTGGTCGATGCGGCGGGCGGCGTCGTCGAGGTGGGCGGCGATGCGCGCGCGCGGCTCGGCGCAGGCGGCGATGACGGCCTCGGCGAAGCGTGCCTCGGCGCTGGCGGCCTCGGCGTCCGGCGGGGCTGCGGCGATCCGCGCGGCCGAGGCCAGGCGCGTGCGCAGGCGCTCGCGCAGCTCCTGGGTCGCCGCGCGCGTGAACGTCACCACGAGGATATCGCGCACGTCGGCGCCCTGTTGGGCGATCAGGCGCAGATAGAGCCCGGCGAGGCTGGCCGTCTTGCCCGTGCCCGCGCTGGCCTCGATCAAGCGCACACCATCGAGCGGCATCGTCGCGGCGTCGAAGGGGGCGAGGTCGCTCATGCGTCGGGCTCAACCGGTTCGAGGTGGTTGCGCAGCGGGGCGACGAGGGCCTCGGCGGCCGCCGCAAGGCTCGACTCCGCCGCCCTCGTGCCCAGCGGTCGCGGCATCGGCTCGAACAGGGGACGCAGCCACGGATCGCTGGCCTGCCACGGTGGCTGGAAGGTATTGCTCAGCCAGCCGTTGGTTCGGTGGAGGGCCTCGTCGGCCGTGTTGGCCGCGCCGGTGCGCTGGTTGGTCTTGTCGCGCTGGTCGAGGTAGTGCTCGGCCAGGCGCGCGTCGAAGAGCAGCGGCCGGGCCGCGCCGTCACGGAAGTGCGCGACCGCATCCGCGAGATAGGCGTGCGCCTGGGCGGCGGTGACCGTCGCGACGCGCTCATCGGCCGCGTCGCCGTCGATGCCCGCCACGCGCATGACGCACTCGTGGCCGCTGGCGGCGACGGCCAGGTACTCCAGCCACCAGCCGAGCAAGTGGCTGGTATACAGCGGGCCGGGGCGCAGGCGCCGCAGCTCGGTCGCGCCAAGTGCGGCCACGTGCGCGACCAGGTGCGTGCCGTCATCGAGCGTGACCGCGAGGTCGCGGTCGGTGGCGTCGTCGGGGTGGCCCTGCCAGCGCCAGTACAGCGGCAGCAGCGCATTGACGGCCTCGGCCTGGACAGCGAACTCCGGGCCGTCGAGCGGCGGTGGCGGTAGATGCCCGCGCGCGCGCTCGAGCGCGGTGGGCTCGCACGGGATCTGCTCGAGGCCCTGGTGCTGGGCGGTGGCGAAGAGGCGCTCGCGCAGCGCGTGACGCGATATGCCCTCGAGCGCATGGGGCTCGTCGTCGTCGATTCGTTGGGCGGCGATGCCGAACGGTACCTGCAGGCGCCACTGGAAGAACCAGCGAGCCGGGTGGCGCCAGAAGCGTTGGAGCTCACCCAGCTCGATGGCCGAGCCCGCCTCGGGCGGCGCCGCCAGGCGGGTGGCGTCGACGAACGGAGCCGCCTCGGTGCGCGGACCGAGCTGGGCCGTCGCGGCGGCGTGCCACTCCCCCGCATAGGTGAACAGCGGACCGGCGTCGACGGGGAAATAGCGCGGGCTGAATGGATGCATGGGCTGCTCGGTGACCAGTGCGGCCCAGCAGTCGGCCCGCTCCCAGCCGGCGAAGCAGTGGCCGTGCAGGAAATCGATGAGTTCGCCCACGACGGGCGAGGGCGGCAAGGCCTCGCCGTCGGTGACGCTGCGTCCCGTGTAGCTGACGTAGAAGCAGCGGCGCGCCCCCATCAGCGCTTGCAGAAAGGCCATGCGCTCGCTGTCGCGCACGCTCGGATCGCCCAGGCGCGGGTACTTCTGCAGCAGGCTGAACTCGCGCTGGCCGTCCTGGCTCGGGAAGACGCCATCGTCGAGACCCAGCATGCAGATGACATCGAAGGGCACGCCGCGCAGGGGCTCGAGGCCGCAGAACGTGACCCCGCCGGTCACCAGCGGCTGACGGCTCGCGCCGCCGGCCAGCGCCCCCAGCAAGGCCTCGCGCACGGCCTCCCACTCGAGGGGTTCGTCGGCGATCGACGCCGCCGCGGGCTCGAGCACGGCGATGGCCTCGTGCACCGTCGCCAGGGCCCCGGCCTCGGCGGCGTCGTCGGCGTCCGTCTGGAACAGGTCGCCGGCCATCGCCGACAGGCGCGCTTGCCAGGTCGCGGCATCGGCGGGCTCGCCCAGGCGATCGCGCCACACGCGCAGGCGCTCGAGCAGCGCCCACAGCCGGCCCACCGCAGCCGCCGAGCCGCCCTCGAGATCGCTCCAGGGGGCGACCCCGTCGACGAGCGTGTCCTCGGCCTGTTGGCTGAGTCCCAGCAGCAGACGGTCGAGGCCGAAGCGCCAGGAGTTCTGCTCGAAGCGCGCGCCGCCGGCGGCCGCCCGGCTGTCGGCGTCGAGGCCCCAGCGCACGCCCGCGGCCGGGACCCACTGATACAGGCGCTCGAGGTCGCTGTCGTCGAGGTCGAAGCGGCGCATCACTGCGGGCACGCCAGCGAGCGCGAGGATCTCGCTCGCGCTCCAGCGCGATAAGGGGAGCTCGATGAGCTGCTCGAAGGTCCGGGCAATGGGATGGCCGTCGCGGCGGGGGCGGTCGGCGACACGGTACGGGATCTGGCGCATCCCCGTGGCGGCGCCGAAGACGCTGTGGATCGCGGGGGCGTAGCGCGCCATGTCGGGTACGAGCACGGCGATGCCGCGGGCCTCGAGTTCGGGCCAGTGGCGCATGAGATCGAGCAGGCGGTCGTGGAGCACCTGGACCTCGCGCAGCGGACCGTGGCAGGCGTGGATCTGCAGCGACCGGTCGCCCGCGGCAGCGCCGTTGTCGGCCACGCCCGCCTCGCCCTGGATCAACCCGCCCTGGATGCGATGCAGCAGGCCCGCGGCCTCGGGTGCCTCGTAGGCGAGTGCGGCGCCCAGGTCGGGCTCGACCACGCGCTCGAGCTCGCCGCTGTAGAGCACCCGCAGCAAGTCGCGCCCGGCGCGCCCCAGCGAGGCCAGCAAGGGATGCGCGGGCTCGTCGGTGACCGGTTGCTCACCGCCTTCGCCCGTGGGCCCCGTCATGGCGGCGAACACGGCCGAGCGCACCGGCTGGCGCGGTGTGTCGCCCCAGTAAGCGGCGGAGGGATTGGGCAGCAGGAAGTGGACGTCGATGTGGGCGCCCAGTGCGTGCATGAGGCGCAGATAATCGGGCGGCAGATCGACCAGGCCGAAGGCGTAGACGGGATCGGGGAGCCGGGTCGTGTCGAGGCGGTCGTCGCCCGAGCGCTCGAGGCACTCGGCGAGCAGGCGCGCGCGGTGGCGTGCGCCCAGGCGCGCGACCAGGGCACGCCAGATCGGCGCCTGCCAATCGGCGGGGGGCTCGCCCGCTTCGTTGCCGTTTTCCCAAGCCGTGAGCACGTCGCGGCGGTGAATCAGATAGGCGTCGAAGACGTCGGCCAGGCGCAGGGCGAGCTGGTAGCGCTGGCGCTCGCGCGGATCCCGGGCGATGTAGCGTTGCACCGAGGGGACGTCGACGGCGGGCAGCAGGGCGTAGAGGTGCCAGACCAGGCGCTCGCGCTCGTAGTCGGTGCTGTCGGGCTCGCCCGGCAGGGTATCGCGCAGCACGCGCCAGACGAAGCGCCCGGGCACGGGCAGATCGAGATTCGCGGCAATGCCCTCGTGACTGGCCAGCTCGGCCTGGAGCCAGCGTGCGGTGCCGCGGTTGGGCACGACCACGGTCTCGGG
>CAYUKN010000153.1:0-4680 GCA_964445325.1 uncultured Ectothiorhodospiraceae bacterium | reverse complement strand
TCTTGAGCAGCCCCTCGAGCTCCGAGCGCATCTGGCGGATGATCTGCTGTGACTGGGAGACGTCCTCCTTGGCCCCCTCGCCCGCCAGCTGCTGGCGTGCGCCGCCGATCGTGAAACCCTGCTCGTAGAGCAGGCTCCGGATCTGACGGATGAGCATGACGTCGTGGCGCTGGTAATAGCGCCGATTACCGCGGCGCTTGACCGGCTTGAGGTCGGGGAACTCCTGCTCCCAATAGCGCAGAACGTGCGGCTTGACCTGACACAGTTCGCTGACCTCACCAATGGTGAAGTAGCGCTTATTGGGAATGGGAGCGAGTTCGCTATTGTTGCTGGGTTCCAGCATAGGCTTCTACTCGCGCCTTGAGTTTTTGCCCCGGACGGAAAGTGACCACTCGCCGCGCCGATATGGGGATCTCTTCGCCCGTTTTCGGGTTGCGACCCGGGCGCTGGTTCTTCGTCCGCAGGACAAAATTCCCAAAGCCCGAGAGCTTCACGTCGTCACCGGAAGCCAGGGTGTTGCGAATCTCTTCGAAGAAGAGTTCTACCAGCTCCTTGGATTCGCGCTTATTGAGGCCGAGGTCCTCGAACAGCGTCTCGGCCAGGCGCGCTTTGGTGAGTGCCATCGGCTACTCCCGCAGACTCGCCCCAAAGGTGGTGCGTAGGTGGTCTAGGATGGCTTGGATCGCCGCCTCAACCTCGTCGTCGTTTAGCGTGCGGTATAACCCCTGCAAAATCAAGCCTAAAGCAACACTTTTTCGACCTGTTTCGATGCCGCGGCCCTGATAGACATCGAACACGAAGACCCGTTGCAACTCGGGCGGCGCGGCCGCCCGCGCGGCCTCGAGCAGCCCCTGCACCGCGACATCTTCGCCGACGATGAGCGCCAGATCGCGCCGGATCGCGGGGTACCGCGAGATCGCACGGTAGGCCGGCAAGCGGGTGCGCAACAATGGCGTCAGCGCGACCTCGAACAGCACCGGCGCCCGTGCCAAGTCGAGCTGGTTCTGGATTCGTGGATGCAGGGTACCAAGCCAGCCCACCGAGCCGCCATCGGCGTCGACGATCCGGGCCGATTGGCCCGGATGCAGCGCCGGATGCTCGGCCGCCTCGAAGCGGAAGCGTTCAAGGTCTGCCGTCGCCAACAGCGCCTCGACGTCGCTCTTGACGTCGAAGAAATCCACCAGCCGCCGTGCGGCACCCCACTGCTCCGGCCACACCGGCCCGTCGACGACGCCCGCCAGGGCGTCCTCTTGCGTGACGTCGCCGGCGTCGTCCACAGGGCGGAACCGCCGGCCGGCCTCGAACAGGCGCACGCGCTCTTGCTGGCGGTTGCGGTTGTGGCGCAGTGTGGCCAGCAGACCGGGCCACAGCTGGGTCCGCATGACGTCCATATCGGAAGCGATCGGGTTGGCCAGCGCCAGGGGGCGAGCCTCCGGGTCGAGTAGCGCCTGGCTTGCGCTGTCGACGAAGCTGTAGGTAATGGCCTCGGCGTAGTCGCGCTCGACCAGCAGATCGCGCAAGCGCTCAAGCGACTGGCGGGTCTCGGGCTCCGGCGCGATCTGCGGCGTATGGGCGGGATGGGTGCGAGGCGCCCGATTGTAGCCGTAGAGCCGGGCAACCTCCTCGATCAAATCGGCCTCGATGGTCAGATCATGGCGCCAGCTGGGCACGCGGCAGGACCAGTGCTCGGCCTCGGTCGCCACGGCGACGCCCAGGCCGGAGAGCATGCGCTCGACCGCTTCCGGGGCGGGCGCGTGCCCGAGGATGCGCTCGAGCCGGCTCGCCCGCAGGGTGATCTCGGCGGGCACGGGCATGCGCTCGCGCTCGACCGTGTCCTCGGTGGGCCCGGGCTCGCCACCGCAGATCGCGGTGATCAAGGCGGTGGCGCGCTCGGCGGCGACCGGCGGGAGCTCGGGATCGACGCCGCGCTCGAAGCGGTGTGAGGAATCCGTGTGGGCCCCGTAGCGCCGGGCACGACCCGCGAGTGCATGCGGGTCGAAGTGGGCGCTCTCGAGGAAGATGTCGCGCGTGCCCTCCCCCACGGCCGTCGCCGAGCCGCCCATGATCCCGGCCAGTGCGACCGGGCCGTTGGCGTCGGCGATCACCAGCGTGTCGGCGTCGATGTCGACGGTGCGTTCGTCGAGCAACCCCAGCGATTCGCCGCCCTGGCCCCAGCGCACCCGGACCGAGCCGCTCAGGCGGTCGAGGTCGAACGCATGCATGGGTTGGCCCAGCTCGAGCATCACGTAGTTGGTGATGTCGACGACCGCCGATATGGGGCGCACCCCGGCGCGCTCCAGGCGCCGGGCCAGCCACCCGGGCGTGACCGCGTTGGGGTCGATCCCGCGGATGACCCGGCCACTGTAACGCGGGCACGCCTGTGGAGCGCTCAGATCGACGGGGAAAGTCGCGGTCTCGGTGGCCGCAACGGGCGAGAGATCGGGCTCGACCGGCGTCTGCTCGTAGGCCGCGCCGAGCTCGCGCGCGATCCCGCGCAGGCAGAGGCAGTCGCCCCGGTTGGGCGTGAGATCGAGCTCGATGATGCGATCGTCGAGGTCGGCGTAGTCGCGGTAGTCGGCGCCTAGCGGCGCGTCCGCGGCGAGCGCGAGCAAGCCGGATGAGGTCTCGGCCAGGCCGAGCTCCTGGGCCGAGCACAGCATGCCCTGGGACTCGACGCCGCGCACGTTGGTCCGCCCGATGGTGTTGCCGTCAGCGAGGCTCGCCCCCTCGGGCGCGAATGGCGCGCGCATGCCCGCGGCCACGTTGGGGGCGCCGCAGATGACCTGCTTGGTTGTGCCGCTGCCATCGTCGACGCGGCAGACGGTGAGGCGATCGGCCTCGGGGTGCGGCTCGACTTGCGTGACCGCGGCCACCATGACGCCGCTGAACGCGGGCGCGGCGGCCTCGATCGTGTCGACCTCGAGGCCCAGCAGCGTCAGCTGCTCCGCCAGGGTCGCGGTATCGGCGGGCGGGTCGATCCAGTCACGCAGCCAGCTCTCGGGGAATCGCATCGCGGGGCGCCCGGTTCAGGAGAATTGCTCGAGGAAGCGCAGGTCGTTGTCGAAGAACAGTCGCAGATCGTCGACGCCGTAGCGCAGCATGGCCAGGCGCTCGACGCCCATGCCAAAGGCGTAGCCGGTCCAGGCCTCATTGTCGACGCCCACATGGGCGAGGACGTTGGGATGCACCATCCCGCAGCCCAGGACCTCCAGCCAGCCACTATGGCCGCACACGCGGCAGCCGGTCCCGCTGCACATCACGCATTCGATATCCACCTCGGCCGAGGGCTCGGTGAACGGGAAATACGACGGGCGGAAGCGGGTAGCCAGGTCGTCGCGCTCGAAGAAGCGCTGCAGGAACGCCTCGAGGTGGCCCATGAGATCGCTGAATGCCACGTCGCGATCGACGAGCAAGCCCTCGACCTGATGGAACATGGGCGTGTGCGTCAGATCGGAGTCGCAGCGATAGACCCGCCCCGGTGCGATGACGCGCACGGGCGGCGGTTGCTCCTCCATAACCCGGATCTGCACCGGCGAGGTATGGGTGCGCAGCACCCGGCCGTCGGCGAAGTAGAAGGTGTCGTGCATCGCCCGCGCCGGGTGGTCGGGCGGTATATTGAGGGCCTCGAAGTTGTGGTAGTCGTCCTCGACGTCGGGGCCCTCGGCGACGCGGAAGCCCAGCTGGCCGAGCAGCCCCTCGATCCGGCGCAACGTCCGCGTGACCGGGTGGATGCTGCCGCGCCCGGTGCCCCGGCCTGGTAGGGTGACATCGATCGTCTCCGAGCGGATGCGCTGCTCGAGGGCGGCATCGGCGAGCACCTGACGGCGCGCCTCGATGCGCTCGTGGATGTGGGTCTTGACGCGGTTGATGCGCTCGCCCGCGGCGGGGCGCTCGTCGGCCGGAAGCTGGCCCAGCGACTTGAGCTGGCGCGTGAGCTCGCCCTTCTTGCCCAGATAGCTGACGCGGACCTGCTCAAGGGCGTCGAGGTCCTCGGCGGCCTCGATCATGGCCTCGGCGTCCTGGGTGATTTGGTCGAGGTCGTTTTCCACGTTCCACCCGATTGCCCGATCGCTCGGCGCCCATCACCGAGCAGAGACGACAAGCTCGCCGGAGAAGGCGTGAAGCGTGCACATAGGTCGCCCCGGAGCGGCGGTGGCGCTCCGGGGCCGGACTCAGCTCGCCAGCGCGGACTTGGCCTTCTCGGCCAGGGTGCCGAAGGCGGCCTTATCGCGAACCGCAAGGTCGGCGAGCATCTTGCGATCGACCTCGACCTGGGCGCGCTTGAGGCCGTTGATCATCCGGCTGTAGGACAAGCCGTGCTCGCGCGCCGCGGCGTTGATGCGCGCGATCCAGAGGCGCCGGAACTGGCGCTTGCGCTGGCGACGGTCGCGATAGGCGTACTGCTGGGCCTTGGTGACCGCCTGGTTGGCCGTTTTGAAGTTCTTGCGGCGCGCGCCGTAGTAGCCCTTCGCCTGGTCGAGGACTTTCTTGTGCCGGGCGTGCGCCGTGACACCGCGTTTGACTCGAGCCATTGCCGCTCCTCCTCTAGACGTAGGGCAGCATACGGCGCACGGCGGCCGTATCCTGATCGTCGACGATATCCCGCTTACGCAGCTTGCGCTTGCGCTTCGGGTCCTTCTTGGTCAGCAAGTGGCTGAAGTGCGACTGCTTGTGCTTGTA
>CAYUKN010000152.1:0-4682 GCA_964445325.1 uncultured Ectothiorhodospiraceae bacterium | reverse complement strand
GCCATCGACACCGCGCGTGGCGCATTGGGATCAAGAACCGGCCTACGTCGCCGCCGCATCCCTTGCGGAAACCGACGGTAGGCCGGTTTTTGCCACATGGGCGCCCACCCGTATTGCGACCGCCACGGCGTTTGAGCCCCACTGCATCAAAGGCCGGCACAGGCAACAACCGGCAAGCGAGGTGTATCGCTCATCGCCGATGCCGGTTATTGATCGGGGTCTTGGCGACGCCGGATGGGTCCCGGGTCGCCGTGGCCATCGACACCGCGCGTGGCGCATTGGGATCAAGAACCGGCCTACGTCGCCGCCACACCAATCGGAAAGACACCGTAGGCCGGTTTTTGCCCGATGGGCGCCCACCCGGGTCGCGACCGCCGCGGCGTTTGAACCCCACTGCATCAAAGGGCGGCACAGGCAACAACCGGCGTTGCCGGCTCTCGCCCGCCGGCCACGGGGTCACTGTCCTGACCCGCCTCGCGCCTAGCGCGAGAGCCGATTCCAGGCGTCGAGTGCAGCGACCTTGTAGGCCTCGGCCAGGGTCGGGTAGTTGAACACCGACTCGATGAAGTACTCCAGCGTGCCGCCGAGCTCCATGACGGCGTGGCCGATGTGGACGAGCTCGGTCGCGCCCTCGCCCTCGATGTGTACACCGAGCAGGCTGTGGTCGTCGAGGCTGAAGAGCATCTTCAGCATACCCTCCTGCAGCCCGAGGATCTGACCGCGCGCGGTCTCGCGGAAGCGCGCGATCCCGCTCTCGAACGGGATGCCGTTCGCCTTGAGATCGTCCTCGGTTCGGCCGGCCATGCTGATCTCGGGGACGGAGTAAATACCGAACGGGAAGTGCTCCAGACGCTTGGTGGGCTCGCCCGCCAAGGCGTGGCGTGCCGCCCGCCGACCCTGCTCCATCGAGGTCGACGCCAGGGCCGGGAAGCCGATGACGTCGCCGACGGCGTAGATGTGGCCGACATCGGTCTGAAAGTAGTCGTTGACCGTCAGCCGCCCGCGCTTGTCGGCCTCCAGGCCGGCGTTCTCGAGGGCCAACGCCTCGGTATTGCCCTGGCGGCCCGCGGCGAACATCGTTATGTCGGTAACGACCCGGCGCCCACTCGCGAGCTGCGTGACGACTTTATCGTCGGTGTCGACCCGGCACTCCTGCACCTCCTCGCCGATGCGCAGGATCATGCCGCGATCGCGCAGATGATGCTGGAACTCCTGCATGATCTCTTGATCGACGAAGTCCAGCAGCTTCTCGCGCGCCTCGACCACAGTGACCTGGATGTCCAGCGCGCTCATGATCGTCGCGTACTCGATGCCGATCACCCCGCCGCCGACCACCGCCATCGTCCGCGGCAAGCGATCGATCCCCAGAATCTCGTCGCTGTCAATGACCTTCTTGCCGTCGAACGGGATGTGCTCGGGCCGATGCGGGCGCGTGCCCACGGCGACCATGATTTTATCGGCGTAGTAATGCCTGCCGTCCTCGTCCTCGGGCGATTCCGTGACACAGATGGTGTTGGGATCGACGAAGGAGCCCTGGCCGGGGATGATCTCGACGCCATTGCGCATCAGCTGGTGGCGCATCACGCCGATCTCGTGCTCGAGCGTGATCTGGAGCCGCTGGTGCAGATCCTCGGTGGTGATGTGCTGCTTGACGCGATAGGCCCGGCCGTAGAAACCACGCTCGCGCCAACCGCTGAGGTTCAGCACCGTCTCACGCAGGGTTTTGCTCGGCACGGTTCCCTTGTGCGCGGCGTTGCCGCCGACATCGGGCTTGCGCTCGATCACGCCAACCCGTCGACCGAGCTTGGCTGCTTGAACCGCGGCCCGCTGACCGGAGGGGCCACTGCCAATAACCAGGAGATCGAAGTGCTCTGCCATGGAGGCTCCTATGGGCTGTTTTTCGGCTATGGGGCTTTAGGCGGGGACAGAGCCTGGCACCACCTGGAACGCTCGATTGTTGATCATTGCTACGCAGGGCGTCTAGCGGCTGGGAGGGGCCCGTCGGCATGCGCGCCGTGTCAGGCCCAAGCAGGCATGGGCGGGCGCACGTGTTACAGGGCCACCGGCGTTGGTCGCGCTACTCGAAGTCGCGCGAGCGTGTGTCCAGCCGGCCCAGCCAGGGCGTCTCGTCGAACAGGCGCCGGGCGATCACGTGGATCACTTCGCCCTCGCGCTGGATCGAGCCGGCCACGCCCATAAGCCGTGCGCCGTAGAGCGCGGCGCGCTGGCGCTCGCGCACCCCCCGCCAGACCACCACGTTGACCACACCCGTCTCGTCCTCGAGCGTGACGAAGGTCACGCCGGTCGCGCTCGAGGGTTGCTGGCGTGTGATGACGAGCCCGCCGGTGACCACACCGTCGCCGTGGGCGAGCGCACGCGTCGCCGCCGCCGTGCGCCAGCGCCGAAAGCGCGGGCGCAACAGCGCCACCGGGTGGCGCCGCAGGGTAAAACCGAGGGCGGCATAGTCGGCGCGGATCGCCTCGCCCTCGCGCGGCGCGCGCAGCGCGGGTACGGCCGCCTCGTCGGTCTCGTCGAAAAGCGGCAGGCTCGCCTCGACGCCGTGCGCGGCCCACTGCTGGGCATGGCGGTGGTCGGCCAGGCTCGCCAGGGCGTCGGCGCCGGCCAGGGCGTCAAGATCGCGGCGATCGAGATCCGCTCGGCGCGCCAGGTCGGCCACACCGGCGAACACCCCGGCTGCCCGAGCCGCCGGTATACGCGCGCGCGCACCCGCCGAGAGCCCACGCACGCGATCCAGACCGAGGCGCAATGCCGCTCGGCCGTGCCCGTCGGGCTCGAGATCGGAGCCCGCATGGCTCGCGGCCACGTCGACGGCGCGAACTTCGACGCCATGGGCCTCGGCGTCGCGGATGAGCTGGGCGGGTCCGTAGAAGCCCATGGGCTGGGCATTGAGCAGGGCCGCGGTGAACGCGGCGGGATAGTGGTATTTCAGCCACGCCGAGGCGTAGGCGAGCAGGGCGAAGCTCGCCGCGTGGCTCTCGGGGAAGCCGTAGCCGGCGAAGCCGCGGATCTGGGCGAACATGCGCCGCGCGAACTCGGCGCTGTAGCCATTGGCCGTCATGCCATCGACCAGGCGCTGCTCGAACGGCGCCAGATCGCCCGTCTTGCGCCACGCCGCCATCGAGCGCCGCAGCCGGTCGGCCTCGCCCGGCGTGAAATCGGCCGCGACCATCGCCATCTCGATGACCTGCTCCTGGAACAGCGGCACACCCAGGGTGCGCCCCAGCACGCGCTCGATCGCGGGCCCGCCCGACTCGACCGGCTCCTCGCCGCGGCGGCGGCGCAGATAGGGATGCACCATCTCGCCCTGGATGGGCCCGGGCCGCACGATCGAGATCTCGATGACCAGATCGTAGAAGGTCGCGGGCTTGAGGCGCGGCAGCATCGACATCTGCGCGCGCGACTCGATCTGGAAGACGCCGACGGTGTCGGCGCGCTGGATCATCGCGTAGACGCCCGGGTCCTCGCCCGGGATATCGGCCAGGCCCATACGACGGCCGTAGAAGCGCTCGATCAGGGAGAAGGTCTCGCGCAGCGCGGTGAGCATGCCCAGCGACAGGCAGTCGATCTTCAAAAGCCCCACCGCGTCGAGATCGTCCTTGTCCCACTGGATCACGCTGCGCCCGTCCATCGCGGCGTTCTCGACCGGAACGAGCTCGTGCAACGGGCGGCGCCCGATGACCAGGCCGCCGACATGTTGCGACAGGTGGCGCGGGAAGCCCTGGATCTGCTCGGCCAGGGTGAGCACGCGCGAGACGACGGGGGCGTCGGGATCGAGGCCCGTCTCGCGCACGCGCTCGGCGTCGATCGCGCGGCCGTCGCGGCCCATGCCGGCCTCGGCGAGCTGCTCGACCTGGGCCGGCGCCAGGCCCATCGCGGCGCCGACGTCGCGCAGCGCGCTCTTGCTGCGATAGGTGATCACGGTCGCCGCCAGCGCCACGCGCTCGGCGCCGTAGCGCCGATAGATGTACTGGATGACCTCCTCGCGGCGGTGGTGCTCGAAGTCGACGTCGATGTCGGGCGGCTCGCCGCGCTCGCGCGAGATGAAGCGCTCGAACAGCATCGAGCTCTTGGAGGGATCGACCGCGGTGATGCCGAGGCAGTAGCAAAGCACCGAGTTCGCCGCCGAGCCGCGGCCCTGGCACAGAATGCCCTGCTCGCGCGCGTAGCGAACGATCTCGGCGACGGTCAGGAAATACGGCTCGTAGCCGAGCTCGGCGACGAGATCGAGTTCGTGGTCGAGCTGGGCGCGCAGCGCCTCGGTCATGCCGTCGGGCCAGCGCTCGGCCGCGCCGCGCTCGGCGCATGCACGCAGCCAGCCGATCGCGCTCCAGCCCGCGGGCACGCCCTCCTCGGGATACTCGTAGGCGAGCTCGTCGAGCGAGAAGCGGCAACGAGCGGCCAGCGCGACCGCCTCGTCGGTGAGCGCCCGCGGATACAGCCGCGCCAGGCGCCCACGCGGGCGCAAATGGGCCTCGCCATTGGCCGCCAGGGCCGTGCCCGCGGCGGCGACGGTCGTGCCCAGCCGGATGGCGGTGAGCACGTCGGCCAGCGCGCGCCGCCCGCGCGCGTGCATCAGGGCGCCGCCGGCGGCCACGCGCCCGATGCCGGTACGTTCGCTCAGACGCTCGAGCGCGGCCAGCCGTTGGCGCTCGCCCGCGCCC
>CAYUKN010000151.1:0-4737 GCA_964445325.1 uncultured Ectothiorhodospiraceae bacterium | reverse complement strand
CGCGAGCCGAGCTGGGCGATGAGGAACTCGGCCGCCGATAGCGGCGTCGCCTTGAGGCGCTTGAGCACGCCGTTCTTGCGGTAGCGCACGATGACGAAGCCGACACCGAAGAGCGCCGCGAACATCATGTTCATCGCCAGCAGGCCGGGCACGAGCCAATCGACGTAGCGGATGGTACGCCCCGGCACGGCCTGGCGCTCGAGGCGCGCATCCGCCCCCGTGCTCGCGATCAGCGCCTGCTCGAGGAAGTAGCCGTCGGGCGAGGCATCCGAGACCCAGTAGCGCCCGCCGTCCAGGTCGACCAGCAGATCGAGCTTGTGGCGCCGGACCTTCTCGACCGCCGCCGCGCGCGCATCCACACCGGTGTAGCCGACGTGCTCGATATCCAGGAGCTCGGCAGCGCGCTCGGGGTCGCCGAGCACCCCGATGGTCTGGCGCTCGGGCCCCTGCCCGGAGAAGGCGAAGGCGAAGCCGAAGACGATGGCTACGGGGAGCATGATGCTCCAGGCGAAGGTGGCGCGATCGCGGAAGAACTCGCGATTGCGGGCGCCGAAGACGGCCAGGATGCGCTTGAGGCTCATGCGCGCAGCTCCCTGCCCGTGAGCTCGAGGAACAAGTCCTCGAGCGTGCGCTCGCGCAGGCGCATGCGCTCCATCGCGGTCGCGCTGTCCATCAGCGCCGCCAGGGCACCGCGGACATCGCGCGTGACGATCTCGACGCGATCGCCGGTCTCGACGCAGGTGCCCGGCAGCGCGCTGGCATCGATCGCCAGATCGGCGGCCGGCAGCTCGATGACGGTCTCGCCGAAGTGCTCGGCGAGCAGCGTCCGGGGTGCGCCGCTGGCGATGATGCGGCCGTGGTCGACGATGGCGAGGTCGTCGCACAGGCGCGCGGCCTCCTCCATGTAGTGCGTGGTCAACAGCACCGTCTTGCCCTGGTCACGGATACGCTCGACCAACTCCCAGAAGTTGCGCCGCGCCTGCGGGTCCAGCCCGGTGGTGGGCTCGTCCAGGAACACGATCTCGGGGTCGTTGACGAGGGCGATGGCGACGAGCAGACGCTGGCGCTGGCCGCCCGAGACGCGGTTGCAGTAGCGATCGAGGTAGCCACCCAGCGCGCACAGCTCGACGAGCTCGTCGATACCGAGGGTGCGCTCGTAGAAGCTGGCGAACATCGCCAGCGCCTCGCGCACCGTCATGAAGTCGGGCAGCGCGGTCTTCTGGAACTGGATGCCGGCGCGGTCGCGGAAGGCTTGGCCGCGCGGTTCGCCATGGAACAGCACGGTGCCGCCGGTGGGGGCGGTAATGCCCTCAAGGATCTCGACCGTGGTCGTCTTGCCCGCGCCGTTGGGCCCGAGCAGCCCGAAGCAGGTGCCCGCTTGCAAGGCGAAGCTCACGCCATCGACTGCCCGTACACCGGGGAAATCCTTGACCAGGCCGTCGGCCTCGAGAATGGCGCTCATGCGGGACGGGCTCTTTCGGGCGAGGCACACTCGTGGCGGTCACTCGTCATGGCGGGGGCTCCTCGTACCGGGGCGCATCGGCGTGGTTCCGCGCCACCCGGATCGCGCGTAGGATGATCGCGCAATAGCACCCGAGCGCGCCACAGGGAGCCCTCCATGTCCGACTCGTCCGGCTCGATGAGCGAGCCGGTGGCCTCCGCCGAGCAAGCCCTCACCGACGTCATCGCATTCCTGCCCAACCTGCTCGCCGCCGTCGCGCTCGGGCTGGTCGGGTGGCTGGCGGCGCGCTTCGCGCGCGTCGCGGTGCGGCGGATCGGCACGGCGCTGAACAAGGGGATCGCGCGACTACCGATCCACAACTCCTCGCGCGTCAATCTCTCGCCGACCGCGCTCCACATCCTGGGCGATTTCGTCTTCTGGCTGGTCGCGCTGTTGTTCCTCATCGGCGTGGCCTCGGTGCTGGAGATCGACATCGTCAATGCCTGGCTCGCGCGTCTGGTGGACTTCCTGCCGTCGGTGCTCGGCGGCGCGTTGATCATCGTCATCGGCGTCGCCGCGAGCATCCTGCTGGGCCAGCTCGCCGCGGCCGCCGCGGCACCGGCCGGGGCGACGCGCAGCCAACTCATCGGCCGTGCCATCCAAGTGACGGTCCTCGTGGTCGCGGTGGTACTGGGTGTGGGGCAGACCGGTCTCGATATGACCCTGCCGGTTGCGCTCATCATCGTCACCGCGGCCTCGGTGGGGGGCGCGCTCACACTGGCGTTCGCCCTGGGGGCCGGCGACCTCGTGCGCGATCTCATCGGCGCGCAAGGGCTCGCCCAGCATTGCGAGCTCGAGCAGTACGTCCGCGTCGACGGGGTCGAGGGACGCATCGTCGAGATGACCGCGACCAGCCTCGTCATCGCCACCGACGAGGGCCGCGTCATCATGCCGGCCCGGGTATTCCACGAGCGCGCGCTGACCCTGCTGGCGCCCGCCGAAGATGGTTGAGCCCGGGCCCATCAGCATTGCCTACCTGCGCCAGCACCCGGTCGAGGCCGCGCGCGCCATGGAGGCCCTGGCCGTCGACGAGGTGGCGGCTTTCCTCGCTCGGATGCCCGCGCGCGTGGCGGCGCCCGCGCTCGCGGCGACCCTGCCGTGGCGGGCCGCGCAGTGCCTGGCCGTATTGTCGCCGGAGCAGGCCGCAGCCATCGTCAGCCAGATGCCGGCGGACCGGCGCACGCCGTGTCTACGGGCGATGGCCGCGGGCGAGCGCGACCCGATCCTCGATCGCCTACGGGGAAACCGCGCCCGCGCCCTGCGCCGCCAGCTGCATTATCCGGCGGCGCTGGTCGGCGGTGTCATGGAGCCCGTGGTCGCGACCGTGCGCGCCGACGATACCGTCACCGACGCGATCGAGGCATTGCGCAGCGTCGGCGCGACCCACGCATCGCACCTGACCGTCGTCGACACCGCGGGGCGCGTCGCCGGCGCCGTTGCCTTCGCGACACTGCTCGCCGCCGACGCCGGGCGCACCGTGGGCGAGCTCATGGAGCCCGAGGTGACACCGCTGGCCGCCGACACCCCGGTGACCCAGATCGTCGTCGACAGCAGCTGGGACGAATGGCCGGAGCGCCCGGTCGTGGATGCGCGCGGGCGCGTCATCGGCTCCGTCACCCTCGCGCGGCTGCTCATGGACCGACGCCGTAGCGCCCCGCCGAGCGCCCGCGCGGGCTCCGGCGGCGAGTTGGTCTCGGCCTACGCGACCGCCGTGAGCGGTCTGGTGCGCGTCGCCAGCGAGTTTGTGGGCCGAACCGGAGCCAAACGCGATGGCCGCTGATCCCATCGTCACCGACCGGCTGCTCACGCAGCGGTATCTGCGCGACTATCCGGCCGAGGCCGCGATCACGATCGAGCACGCCCCACCGGAGACCATCGATGAGCTCGGCTCCTATGGCGCGCCCCTGCTGGCCCCCGTCTTCGAGCGCCTGACGCCCTTCCTCGCGGTCCGTCTACTCATCACCGCCGACGACGCGCTCGCGGGACAAATCGTCGCCGCGATGCGCCCGTCCGCGGCCGCCGAAGTGCTCGCACGCATCGAGGTCGAGCGCCGCGAGCGGTGGCTGGCCGGCTTACGGTCGGCGGTCAAGCGCGAGCTCGTCGAACTCCTCGATTATCCGCTCGACAGTGCCGGGCGGCTGATGTCGCGCCGGCTGGGCTACTTCCGCCGCGACATGACGGTCGCCCAGGCCTCGGCCCGCCTGCGCGAGCTCAGCGTCGACGAATCGCTGTCGCTGTTCCTGGTGGACGAGGAGCTGCGCCTGGACGGCCGCGTATCGGTGCAAGCCATGCTCATGGCCGGCCCCGACACCCTGCTCGACACCCTCGCCGAGCCCGCCCGTGGGCAGGTCGACCCCTTCACGCCGCGCCACGATCTCGCCGCCGCGCTCGACCGCCACCGCCTGAGCGATCTCCCCGTCGTCGACGTCCAGGGGCGCCTCGTGGGGATCGTCCCCAAGGACGAGCTCGTCTCCGCGGTCCAGCTCGACGCCGCCGGCGACATGCAGGCGATGGTCGGCGCCAGCCGCGACGAGCGCGCGCTCTCCGGTGCCTGGTTCGCCGTGCGCAAGCGCCTGCCCTGGATGCAGGTCAACCTGGTGACCGCGTTCCTGGCGGCCTCGGTGGTCGGTCTGTTCGAGCAGACCATCGCGGCGTACACAGCGCTGGCGGTGCTGCTGCCCGTGGTTGCGGGTCAGTCGGGTAACGCAGGGGCGCAGGCGCTCGCCGTGACCATGCGGGGGCTGGCGCTGCACGAGATCACCCCGCGCAACGCGCTGGCGCTGGTGTTCAAGGAGTTCCGCGTGGGGTTGATGAACGGCGCGGCCGTCGCCCTGACCACCGCGGTCGCGGTGTTCGTGTGGAGCGGCTCGTGGGGCCTGGCCCTGATCATCGGCTCGGCGATGGTGATCTCGATGATGGCCGCCTGCATGGCGGGCACCCTCGTGCCGCTGGCGCTGCGCCGCCTCGGCCAGGACCCCGCGACGTCGTCGTCGATCCTGTTGACCACGGTCACCGATATCGCCGGCTTCTTCTCGTTCCTCGGGATCGCGACGCTGTTCGCCGTGTTGTTGTAGCGCGCCGAGGCCTTGGGTGGCACGCGGGGCGCCGGCTGTTGCCTGTGCGGTGGGCGCCACACCGTGGCTCTCCCTACTCCGTGCCAGGAACAAGCCGAACGGGGGCCCGGCGGGCAAAAGCCGGCCTACCCTTCGCGCAGCGCGATCGTCAGGCCTTTCGGC
>CAYUKN010000150.1:0-4755 GCA_964445325.1 uncultured Ectothiorhodospiraceae bacterium | reverse complement strand
CTGCCCGAGTGCGTTCCTTCGCGAGCCACCACAGCGCGCGCACCGCTTCGTTTCGCTGGATGCGTCGCCGTTGGGCACCCCGCACGCCATCCGGCTATGACTGCTCCACCGAGTCGTTGGATGGACGGGACAACGGGGCGCGCAAGACCCCAAACGCCATACGACGTTGATCGGCCACCGTTTGGAAATACCCGCTCAGCTCACCCGAATCGCGATCTTGCCGTGGACGTGGCCCGCCTGGCTGGCCTCGAACGCCTGGGCGGTCTGCTCCAGCGGGAACGACTGGGCCACCGGCACGGTCAGCTCACCGGCGTCGGCCATGTCGGCCAAGGTTTGGAGCTGGCCCGCGTCGGGTCGGACCCAGATGTGGTCACCGCCAGCCTCTTTGGCCTGGGGATCGATGATCGTGGCATGGCGGCCGCCGGCGGTGAGCACCGCCTGCGTGGTCTCGACCACTCCGCCGATGAAATCGGCGACCAAATCGACCCCTTCCGGCGCGATCGCCATCACCCGTTCGGCGAGCCCCCGCCCGTAAGCCACCGGCTCGGCACCGAAGCCGCGCAGCCAGTCGTGGTTGGCCTCCGAGGTCGTCCCGATCACGCGTGCGCCGAGCGCCCGGGCGATTTGCACACCCAAGATGCCGACGCCGCCGGAGGCGTTGTGGATCAGGACCGTCTCGCCGGGCTGCAGGCCGAGGCGCGTGAGCACCTGATAAGCCGTCAGCCCGGCCAGCGGCAGGCCCGCCGACTGCTGCCAATCCAGCGCGGCCGGCTTGCGCGCGAGCGCGCGCACGGGCACGCACGCGAACTCTGCGAAGGTGCCATCGTAGACCATGTCGCGCCGGGCATAGGCGATCACCTCATCGCCGACACTGACCTCCGGGGTATCCAGCCCCACTTGCTCGACCACACCGGCGACGTCCCAACCGGGGATGACGGGGAACCACGTGTGCAGCAACGGGTCGAGATAGCCGCCCATCACCTTCCAATCCACCGGGTTGACCGCCGCGCAGCGCACCCGCACCAAGACCTCGTCCGGGCCCACCTTGGGCGTCGGTTGATCGGTCAGTTGCAGCACACTGGTGTCGCCGTACTGGTCATACGTGATCGCCCGCATCGAAAGCCTCCCCGTATCGCTCGTCGCAGCCGTCGATATGGCTCGCAACGGCGCAGATCAATCCGCACCTGCATCGGCCACACGGCCAACCGCCGAACAACTGTACCCCAAGCCCGTGCCCGATCGATCGTAGCGGGTCTGCGCAAATTAGAGATACGTCCCGTCACCTCGTTCATGGTGTCGGCGTTGGCGCGTCGTGGCCGGGCAGGTGGCCGAGGGAGCGCGCGTGCGCCCGCGCCTACTTGCGCTTGCGCTTGCGGTTGGCCTTGCGCGATTGCTTTTGTTGTTTGCGCTTGCGCTTCTTGTCGTCGGCAGCGGGCTTTTTGGGCTTGGTCGCGCGCGATGGCTCCGTGGGAGGTGGCGCCGGTATTGGGTCCCGATCGCCCGTGCCGAAGGGGTCGGGTTCGAGCTCACCATCCCAGAAGCCGGGCTGGAAACCGGCCCAGTGGGCGAGGTAGCCGTGGACGTCGCTCGGCAGCCGGGCCGCGACGCGCTCGCGCTGCGCTGCCAGCGCGGTTTCCTCTCGCTCGGCGAGGGCGTGATCGATATCGGCTTGCGGGAAGAGCAGGCCCGCCGTATCGGCCCCACGGGCCCACTCGCGCAGCGCTTGCTCGTGGGCCGATGGATACAAATTGAGCAGCGCGTGGAACACACCCAGTGGCGCACCATCGCCCGGCACGGGGAAGCGATCATCGTGCAACAGGCCGACGAAGTAGGCCTGCAGCTCGCTGCGGTCGAGCTCACCGAACAGCGCACACCACGACAGGGTCTCGGCCGCCGCAGCCCGGCACCAGCCGTACACGGCCGGGTCCTCCAGCAGGGCCCGGATACCGGCGTTGTCGCCGTTGCGCGTGTGGTAGAACACGATGGGCAAGAACTCGGTGATGGCATCGCCGAGCACCGGCTCGATGACTTCCTCGTCCCAGCGCGCCAGCCGCAGGGCAAGCGGATGCGCGGCCGGCTCGCGGAAGTGGCTCAACAGCGCCAGCGTGTAGAGCAGGCCGGGCCCTTCTGCGCCTTCCCAGCCCTCGAGGTCGGCGGCCGCGGCCTCCAGGCGCTCCAAAAGGCGCGGCGTGATCGCCGACTGCTGCTCAACAGCCGCCTCCATGGCCTCGTGTTGATAGCTGACGAACGGCTCGTCCAGTAATTCGAGGATCGTGTCGACGTCCAACGGCTAGCCTCCGGTGGCTGGTTCATCGAAGCGCAATGACACCCGATCGGAGCCGCCCGGCGCAATAATCCCCGGCGACACCGAAGTCACAGCGCGAGGCGACACTGGGCGTCGCGTAAGTGCGCGGGGCTCAGCCGAGCAAAACCGCGGTCCCAACCACCCCCCGGAACACCGCAAAGTCCGTCGGCGGAGTTCAGGGAAGCGAGCCGCAGGACGGATCTCCCCGCCCAAACACCCGGGACCGGCCAACCAAACCGCTCAACATCCGGCTCATTCTCGACACGCGCCCGACCATCGGGCCGCCTCGGCCCGCCCCAGGCGTTGACCATTTGATGAGCCGACGCTATGGCCTCGCCGGCACCGGCACCTGGATCGCCGGCCCAACCCCTCAACGAAGGGGGCAACCGTGGGGAAACGCTTCATGCACGCACCGGCTCGAAGGTGTCGGCGCTCGCCATGTTCCAGCACTCGCGATAGTCGGGCTGGGCGCTGCCCTCGATCAGCTCATTGGGCTGCAGGAAGGTGTAGACGTGGTCCGCGGTTCGCACTTGCGAATCGGCGATCCGGCGGCACAGATGATGCGGGCGCAGCTCGTTCGGCTCGTCCAGGCCCAGCGTCGATATCACTTCGCCCAGGGCCTGCACGGTTCCGCGATGGAAGTTGAACACGCGGTCGGACTTGTCCGGCAGCGTGACGGCGCGGGCGCGTCGGGGATCCTGCGTGGCCACGCCGGTGGGGCACTTGTCCGTATGACAGTGGCGCGACTGGACGCAGCCGAGCGCGAACATGAACGGCCGCGCCGCATTGCACCAATCGGCGCCGAGCGCCATGTTGGCCGCCATCTTGAATCCCGAGAACACCTTGGCCCCGGCGGCGACGCGAACCCGATCGCGCACGCCGATGCCGGTGAGCGTGTTGTGCACGAACAGCAGCCCCTCGCGCAGCGGCGTGCCGACGTGATTGGTCAGCTCCAAAGGCGCCGCCCCCGTGCCGCCCTCGGCGCCGTCGACGACGACGAAATCGGGCAGGATGCCGGTCTCGAGCATGGCCTTGGCGATGCCCATGAATTCCCAGCCGTGACCGATGCACAGCTTGAACCCGACGGGCTTGCCGCCGGAGAGCTCACGCAGGCGGGCGATGAACTCCAGGAGCCCGGTCGGCGTGGAGAACGCCGAGTGCGAAGCGGGCGAGACCACGTCCTGCCAGGCCGGCACCCCGCGGGCCTCGGCGATCTCCGGGGTGACCTTGCATCCGGGCAGAACGCCGCCATGGCCCGGCTTGGCGCCCTGGGAGAGCTTGATCTCGATCATCTTGACCTGGGAGGCGGCGGCCTGCTCGGCGAAGCGCTCCGGGTCGAAGCCGCCGTGCGCGTCGCGGCAACCGAAATAGCCGCTGCCGATCTCCCAGATCAGATCGGCGTCGAACTCGCGATGATAGCGACTGATCCCACCCTCGCCCGTATCATGAGCGAATCCGCCGCGCGCCGCGCCCGCGTTCAGCGCCCGGATCGCGTTACCCGACAGGGCGCCGAAGCTCATCGCCGAGATATTGAGCACCGAAGCCGAGTACGGCTGTTCGCACTGGGGCCCGCCCACGCTCACGCGGAACAGCCCCCCGGAGGCCGGCTTGGCCGCCACCGACGGGTTGAGCCACTCGTAGCCGTCGGCGTAGGCATCCAGGGTCGTACCAAAGGGATGCTTGTCGTTGGCGAGCTTGGCGCGCTGGTAGACCACCGCGCGCTGATAACGGGGAAAAGGGGTGGCCTCGGTGTCGCTCTCGAGCAAATATTGGCGGATCTCCGGCCGGATCGCCTCGAACAGCCAGCGGAAATGGGCAAGCAGTGGATAGTTGCGCAGCAGATTGTGCCGCCGCTGCAGCAGATCGCGGGTGCCCAGCGCCGACAACGCCGCCGCCACCGCGAACGGGATGGCAAAGGCGACGTGCCACCCGATCAGCGCACCGAACAACAGCGTCAGCGCGAGGCAGATTCCATAGGCCAGATAGCGCATCGGGGCGCGTCACCTTCGTCGCTGTTCAACGGCGGCAGCCGAGCCGATGACCCTGCCTGCCGGAGATCGAGAGCAGATGCATGCGCACCTCGCCTCACCACAGCACCGCGCGGCTTCGAACAACCGCTGATCCAGCAGGGGGGCGTGCGGGCGCCGACCGCTATTCTAACGGCAAACGCGCCCGCCTCATCGACCGGCTCGGGAGATTCGGCACGAGCGCACGACGCCGGTGAGTCGGTAGGCTGGGTTGAGCGCAGCGAAACCCAGCATCGCCTTGTACGGAGCGACTCGAAAGCGACCCGAACAGGCCGAAGCGGCAGAAGCGCCTGCGCCCGATCACATCGACCGCTCCGTCACATCGGCGGGCTCATGCCAGAATTTGGCCCTATCCAACCTGGCCTCACCGTCCCAGCGGTAGGCCACCAGATCGCCGCCGCGACCGACGCTGTAATCGAGGCA
>CAYUKN010000149.1:0-4828 GCA_964445325.1 uncultured Ectothiorhodospiraceae bacterium | reverse complement strand
CCGCGCTTCATCGCCGCCAGGATGCGGTCGGAGCCGCTCTGGACGGGCAGGTGCAGGAAGCTCGCGAGCTCGGGGACGTCGCGATACGCCTCGATGAGCTCGTCGGAGAACTCGACCGGGTGCGAGGTCGTAAAGCGGATGCGCTCGATGCCGTCGATGACGGCCACATAGCGCACCAGCAGCGCCAGATCGGCGACGGTGCCGTCGTGCATGGGCCCCTGATAGGCATTGACGTTCTGGCCCAGCAGGGTGACCTCGCGCACGCCCTGCTCGGCCAGATCGACGACCTCGGCGATGACATCGTCGAACGGGCGGCTGATCTCCTCGCCGCGGGTGTAGGGCACCACGCAGAACGAGCAGTACTTCGAGCAGCCCTCCATGATCGAGACGAACGCCGTCGGGCCCTCCGCGCGCGGCTCGGGCAGGCGGTCGAACTTCTCGATCTCGGGGAAGCTCACATCGACGACGGGCCCGTCGCCGGCGCGCGCCGACGCGAGCATCTCGGGCAGCCGGTGCAGCGTCTGTGGACCGAAGACGAGGTCGACGAACGGCGCCCGCTCGGCCAGGGCCTCGCCCTCCTGCGAGGCCACGCAGCCGCCGACGCCGATGAGCTTGTCCGGGTGATCCTGCTTGAACCGGCGCCAGTGCCCCAGCTGCGAGAACACCTTCTGCTCGGCCTTCTCGCGGATCGAGCAGGTGTTCAACAGCAGCAGGTCGGCGCTGGCGGGGTCGTCGACCCGCTCGGCGCCCTCGGACTCGGCGAGCACGTCGAGCATCTTCGTCGAGTCGTACTCGTTCATCTGGCAGCCCTGGGTCTGCAGATACACCTTGAATGCCATGGCGGAACCCGCGTGTTGCTCGCTCGAGAGGCCGATGATGATAGCAAACGCCAGGCGCGGCGAGGCCGCCACCGGCGGCGTTTGCCCCCGGTCGCCTTTGCCATGCGGCCGCCCGCGGAGGTAGGGGCTCATAGCTGGCCTTGACGCCGGACGCGCAATCACAGCCGCGGCTCGGCCGCCCAAGGCTTGATCCCGAAAGGCCACCCGCGATGAACCCGGCGACCTCGACCAACGGGGCACCCAGGCGCCACCGCCGCGATCCATAACCGGCGCCCGAAAACGGGCCAGGAACAAGTTCACGATGAACAACGGACGCGGCCGCGCCCGCAACGGGCAGGAATCGCAGGCCGGGCCGCTACACCTCGCGCTCGGCCCAGCGCGCGCGCCGCAGCCAACGCAGCGCCCGCCAGGCGTGATGCACGAGCACGAAATGCCCGGCGATCAGCAAGACGAGGCCGACCCACAGCACCCATACCGGCACGCCGAGAAGCCACCCCCCCACACCGATGCCGCCGAAGAGCGCCGATGCGCCGACGAGCAGATAACAGGCACTGCACTTGCCGAAGCCCGCGCGCTCGAGCAAGTGATGCAGATGCTCGCGGTCACAGACCATCGGGCTCTGGCCCTTGAGCAAGCGCCGGGACGTCAAGGCGATGGTGTCGGAGATGGGCAACGCCAGGATCCAGGCCACCACGACGGGCGGCACCGCACCCTCGGTGCGGAACGCGCACTCGATGGCAAACCACGCCAGCGCGAAGCCGAGCATGGTGCTGCCCGAGTCGCCCATGAACGCGGCCGCGTGCCCGCGCCAGCGGTGCGGCAGATTGAAGGCGAGAAACCCGAGCACGGCCGCCGCGAGGAGGATGGGCAGCGCCAGAGCCGAGCCGCTGCCGCCGGCAACGGCGGCGACGACGACGATCCAGCCCAGAGCGGCGAAAACGACACCGCCGCAGAGCCCGTCGATGCCGTCGATCATGTTGACCGCGTTGATCAGCGCCACGACACAAACGATAGTGAACGGCGCGGCGAGCCAGCCCAGTTCGAACAGGCCCAGCGGGGGGATGCGGCCCAGGTGCGCGACCGTCAATCCGCCCCAGACGACGAGGACCACCCCCGCCAACACCTGGAGCAACAGCTTCTCCAGCGCATGCAGGTCGTGCAGATCGTCGAGCACCCCCGTGATCAATAGCAGCCCCATACCGGCGAACAAGGGCCGATAGGGCTGGAGATCGGAGGACAACAGGAGTGCGGTCAGCGCGAAGGCCGCAAAGATCGCGACACCGCCGACCAACGGGATCTGCCCGACGTGGACCTTGCGCCCGCCAGGCTCGTCGACCAGCCCGAGGCGTTCGGCGGGGAAGCGCAGACGATGGATCAAATACGCGGCGAATACCGCCGTCAACGGCGCCAGCAGCGCACCCTCAACCATCCTTTGCGTACCTCCGACTCATGGCCATCCGTTAGCCGCCAATTGTTTTTGGTGTTTTTTCCATCCGTTGCGCGCCTCCAATGCGTATTGTACACCGCCGCCGGGCCGCCAAGCAGCAGAACAACCGCGAATCCGTGAACCGATTCGCATCGCAGGATGAAGGCAAGTCGCTGCAGCGTTGCGGACAAGACGGATCCCGGATCCGCGGGGTACCTGCTCGACGCCGCTCGATGTACTGGGGGACACGTGCGCTCATGGCCCACGGTTCCCCCAGGTCACGGTTCGGAGGCACAATTCGAGCCAAGCGGGCAAGCGCGATCGCTGACGGAGAGGGGTGAAACGCTGGCCAGCGGTCGCGACGGCGAAATCACCCTGCGTCCCAGTCACCATAGCAGCCCAGGCAACAGGTGCAGCGACACAATACGGCGCTGGGGGATCGACAAGGGCGCCGCTGCCCCGAGTGAGACCGTCGACACGGCCGACCAGTGCCTCGGGCACATTCGCCGGCATAGGGGGTAGGGCAGGCGCCGAGCAAGGACGCGGTGGCGAGCAGCGCGAACCATCGGACGCCCCGGGGGCCGACGTCGCCATCCAATCACCACGTGTCAGAGCAGCGTCACCGCCCCAACACCGATGGCACTCCACCCCGGGCCCGGCGCAACCGAAGACGCCGCCGCCCTATCCTCTTGCTCGCACCCCTTGTTCCCTAGCCGGCAGCGCCTGTTCCTTCGCTCTTGGCCCTTGGCTCTTGGCCCTTGGCTCTTGGCTCTTGGCTCTTGGCCCTTGGCCCTTGGCCCTTCGCCCTTCGCCCTTCGCCCGTCGTTCACCGCCCGTACTGATCCTCAAACCGCACGATATCGTCCTCCCCGAGATAACTCCCGGACTGCACCTCGATGAGCTCGAGCGGCATCCGACCGGGATTTTCGAGGCGGTGGACGGTCCCGATCGGGATGTAGGTCGACTGGTTCTCGCTCAGGAGGAACGTCGCGTCACCGTGCGTCACGCGCGCCGTACCACGCACGACCACCCAGTGCTCGGCCCGGTGGTGATGCATCTGCAGCGAGAGCTGGCCACCGGGCTCGACGACGATGCGCTTGACCTGGAAACGCTCGCCATTGTCGAGCCCCTCGTAGCTGCCCCAGGGCCGATACACTCGGCGATGCGTGTCACCTTCACTGCGGCCCGTGCTGGCGAGCTGCTCGGCGACGTGCTTGACCTCCTGCGCGCGGTCGGTCGCTGCGACGAGCACCGCGTCCGCCGTCTCCACGACGACGCAATGGGACAGGCCGATCGTGGCCACGAGCCGGTGCTCGGCATGCAGGTAGCTCTCGTGCGTGTCACGCGCGATCACGTCGCCCTGGACCACGTTGCCGGCCCCGTCCGACTGCCCAGCTGCACTGGCCGCCTCGTGCAACGCCTGCCACGAGCCGACGTCGCTCCAGGTCGTCGCCAGCGGCACCATGCGGGCGCGGTTGGTGTGCTCCATGACGGCGTAGTCGATCGACTCGGCCGGCAAGTCGGCGAATGCGGCCTCGTCGAAGCGCACGAAATCGCGGTCGGTGCCGCGGCCCGCGTAGACCCGCTCGACCGCAGCCGCCATGTCGGGCGCGTGCTCGGCCAGCGCCTCCAGATACGCGCTGGCGCGGAAGACGAACATGCCGCTATTCCAGAAATAGCCGCCAGCGGCCAAATACCGCTCAGCCGTGGCCTGGTCGGGCTTCTCCACGAACGCGAGCACATCGCGCCCGCCGCTGCTCGACGCCGCCCGGATATAGCCGTAGCCCGTCAGCGGCGCATCGGGCTCGACGCCGAACGTCACCAGCGAGCCCGTCTGCGCTTCCGCGCAAGCCTCTTCCACGGCTTGCGCGAACCGCGCACTATCGCCGACGAGATGGTCCGCGGGCAGGACGAGCAAAACCGGGTCCGCACCGCCCGCGCGCGCCTCATGCGCAGCCAGCGCAATCGCCGGTGCCGTGTTGCGCCCCTGGGGTTCGAGCAGGATCGAATCCCCGCTGTGATCGGCGCTTCGCAACGCCTCGGCCACCATGAACCGATGCGCTTCATTGGCGACCACCAGCGCTGGCGCGTCCGTGACGGCGCTGAGCCGCTCGAGCGTCAGCCCGAACAGGCTACGCCCATCGACGAGCGGCACGAACTGCTTCGGATAGCTATGACGCGACAGCGGCCATAGCCGTGTGCCCGATCCGCCGGCCAGAAGAACCGGCTGGACGCCTCGATCCGCTTCCTGACTCATCCGATCCCCTTGCAAACGCCGCTAGGGAAGGTCCGATTAATACTGGATTCCGATCTCATAACATCCTGTGGGCGAATTTTTAGTCCGGCAGTGACTTGGGAACACCCCACTGAGCCGATGGCCACGATGCCCAAGGATGATCGGACATTCCTTAGAGGGTGTTTACATATTTGTCAGATGGCAAGGCGTTTCAGTAAACGCCTTGCCTCGCTGAGCCACACCCATGCTTCCGAGACCTACCATAGCCGGTTGTGGTGCATCACCAGGCGACGGGCGCGTTCGATCCATGCGTGGGTGCGCTCCACC
>CAYUKN010000148.1:0-4896 GCA_964445325.1 uncultured Ectothiorhodospiraceae bacterium | reverse complement strand
GTCCGATCCACAGGATGCCATGCGATCCGATGGCGGAAGGAATCGGGCCTTTCCTCGCATCCTCAGCGCCTTCGCGAGATCCTTGCCGTGAGGTGGTTCTCGGGCCGAAGGTTCTTTCAGCTCTCGACGAGGTGTGTGAGGTCTTCCTTCAAGCCCTGGATCGATTGATCCGGGCGCGCGAGCAGGCGCAGCTCGCCCGACTCGTCGAAGATGAAGGTGGCGCTCGAGTGCGAGACAGCGTAGTGGCCGTCCTCGCCGGGCTCGCCATAGCCGAACGTCACCCGGTAGCGCTTGGTCAGCTCGCGTAGATAACTCTCCTCGCCGCGCAGGCCGACGATGCGCTTGCCGAAGCCGCTGGTGTACTCATCCAGGCGCTCGAGGGTGTCGCGCTTGGGATCGACCGAGACGAACAGCACGCGGACTTGATCGGCGTGCTCGGTCTCCATGGCCTCGATCGCCTGGCTGAACTTCGCCATCGTCGCGGGGCATACGTTGCGGCAATGGGTGAAGCCGAAGAATACGGCCGTGACCTTGCCCTCGAACGTGGCCTCGCTCACGGTCTCACCGCTGGGTGCGCGCGCGAGCTCGAATTGCAGATCGGGCATGAGCCCGGAGACGTCCTTGGCATTGTAGTCATGGTCGTCGCTGCACGCCGTGGCGGCGAGCAGTGCGAGTATCGAGGCGGCGATTCGTTGCAGCATGTTCCCTCGCGGGTCCGTCAGGTCGTTGTCGGTTGGCCCTGGGCCGGGGTGGTGGCCGCGCTCTCGCGCAGCCACAGCCGCAATACCACCAGCATCCCCAGCACGCTCATCATGGCGGCGGGGATCCAGGTGATCATGCCGCCGAGCTGCTGATCGGTGATGGGGCTCAGCGGCCACGCCCGGCCGCAGACCGCGTAGACGTCGTAGATGACCGACCGGCTCAGCCCGATGTAGGCGCCCAGCCCGATCTGCGGGATCATCACGCCCCACAACATGAGAATGCGCGCACCGAACGACAAGCCCCCATGGGCCCGCCCGCGCGGGTCGACGATCAGCCACCAGAAAAGCAGCCCCTCGAGGAACACCGAGGCGTTCATCAGGCGATACAGCGGCGCCGACAGCATGGCGTCGAAGTGCATCTCCGGCAACAGCCAGAACACGATGATGCCGACGAACAGCACGCACGCGATCACGGGCTGCTGCACCACGCGATAGGGCCAGCGGACCCAGGGGCTCGCCAGCACGCCGGCGGCGCGCGCGCGCCACCCCGGCGCGAGTGCATCGGGCAGCACCTCGTGCGCACGGCCCAGGACCAGCAGAAACGGTGCGAGGTGGTGGAGCACCAGGTGCTGGCCGCGGTGGACCCAGAACATGTACTGCGAGAGATAGTCGAGATGGGTCTGGCTCACCGCGTAGGTGAGCACCAGCCCGGCATAGAACACCATCACCGCCGCATGCGGGATCGGCCTGCCGGCTCGATGGCGCCGGATCAGGCCGCAGGCGTAGACGGCCGCGGCGACGCCGCAGAACAGGGCGACCTCGGGATAGAACTCGTAGGGCAGGAGGTGTGTCAGCAAGGCATCGGCGCCCGGGGCGGTGGCGCCGCGTCATTCGGCGCGTCTCGGGACGGGTTCGTCCCGGCCGGTGGCAGCGGATGCGGCGGGCGGCGCCGGCCCGCCGCATCGCGGACCTTACGCCGCGTCTTCCGCGCCCGGCCGGTCGACGAGCTCGACGAGCGCCATGGGGGCGTTGTCGCCGTCGCGGTAGCCGTACTTGAGGATGCGCAGATACCCGCCCGGACGCGCCTTGTAGCGCGGGCCCAGCTCCTCGAAGAGCTTGCGCACGCCGTCCTTGCTGCGCAGCCGATTGAAGGCGACGCGCCGATTGGCCACGGTGTCCTCTTTCGCCAGCGTGATCAGCGGCTCGGCATGGCGGCGCAGCTCTTTCGCCTTCGGCAGCGTCGTCTTGATCAGCTCTTGCTCGAACAACGAGGCCGACATGTTGCGCAGCATCGCGGTGCGATGCGCGCTCGTGCGACCCAGTTTCTTGCCGCTCTTGCGATGACGCATGGTCCGATTCCTCTACCGTCTTCGGCTCGAGCCGGGCGCTCGCCCGGCGGCCCTCGGTGCAGGCGGCTCGCTAGCGATTAGCGCCCGCGCGTGCCGTTGTCACTCGATTCGCCCCGTGGCTCAGCCCGACGAGGCCTTGTCCTGGCGCTTGAGCTCCGCCGGCGGCCAGCCCTCCAGGCGCATCCCCAGCGACAGGCCCTGGGAGGCCAGCACGTCCTTGATCTCGGTCAGCGACTTCTTGCCCAGATTCGGGGTCTTGAGCAGTTCGACCTCGGTGCGCTGGATCAAGTCGCCGATGTAGTAGATGTTCTCGGCCTTGAGGCAGTTGGCCGAGCGTACCGTGAGCTCGAGATCGTCGACCGGGCGCATCAGGATCGGGTCGATCTGCTGGCCCGTCTCCTCCGGCTTGCTCTGCTGGTCGCCCTCGAGCTCGACGAACACCGACAGCTGCTCCTGCAGGATCGAGGCCGCGCGGCGGATCGCCTCTTCCGGGTCGATCGTGCCGTTGGTCTCGATGTCGAAGATGAGCTTGTCCAGGTCGGTGCGCTGCTCGACGCGGGCGCTCTCGACGCTGTAGCCGACCCGGCGGATCGGGCTGTACGTCGCGTCGATCTGCAGGCCGCCGACGGTGTGGCTCTCCTCGTCGCCCTCGCGCGACGGCACGGGCTCGTAGCCGCGGCCCTTGCGCGCCTTGAGCGTCATCTCGAGCTCACCGGCGCTGGTGAGATGCGCGATGACGTGATCCGGGTTGGCGATCTCGACGTCGTGGTCAGCGCTGATGTCGCCCGCGGTGACCACGCCCTCGCCGCTCTTCTTGAGCGTGAGGGTCGCCTCGTCGCGCGTGTGCAGCGTCACCGCAACGCCCTTGAGATTGAGCAGGATGTCCATGACGTCCTCGTGGACACCCTCGATGGTGGTGTACTCGTGGACGACGCCCTCGATCTGGACATCCGTGATCGCCGCGCCCGGCATCGACGACAGCAGGATGCGGCGCAGCGCATTGCCCAGCGTATGGCCAAAACCCCGCTCCAGCGGCTCGAGCGAGACCTTGGCGTGGTAATCGCTGATCGTCGTGATGTCGACGATGCGCGGCTTGAGGAATTCGTTGACGTTGGTGGTCATGGGTCTCGTGAACCTCGCTATTACGACCGCCGCTCAGCTTACTTCGAGTACAGCTCGACGATCAGGGACTCCTGAATCTCGGAAGGCAGATCCGAGCGCATCGGCACGGACTTGAAAACGCCTTCCATCTTGTCCGTGTCCACCTCGATCCAGTCGGGGATGCCACGCTGTTGCGCCAGATCCATCGCCTCGCTCAGGCGATTCTGTTTCTTTGCCTTCTGGCGGACCGCCACGACGTCGTGCGGCTGGACCTGGTAGGACGGGCAGTTGACGATGTCACCGTTGACCGTCAATGCCTTGTGGTTGACCAGCTGGCGCGCCTCGGCGCGCGTGCTGCCAAAGCCCATGCGCCAGGCGACGTTGTCGAGGCGCTGCTCCAGGAACTGCAGCAGGTTCTCGCCGGTCGAGCCCTTCCGCTTCGACGCCTTTTTGTAGTAGTTGTGGAACTGGCGCTCCATGAGGCCGTACATGCGCCGCACCTTCTGCTTCTCGCGCAGCTGCAGCGCATAGTCCGACGCCCGGCCACGGCGCCCCGTCACGGGGCCCGGCGGGCGGTCGAGCTTACACTTCGAGTCCAGGCTGCGAACGCCCGACTTGAGATACAGATCCGTACCCTCTCGCCGGCTCAGCTTGCACTTGGGTCCAATGTACTTCGCCACGGTTGGCCTCCGAGCTTAGACGCGCCGACGCTTCGGCGGCCGGCACCCGTTGTGCGGGATCGGCGTTACGTCGGTGATGCTGTTGATGTTGAAGCCCGCGTTGTTGAGCGAGCGCACGGCGGAGTCGCGCCCCGGGCCCGGACCCTTCACACGGACCTCGAGATTGGCCATGCCGTACTCGCGCGCGCCATTGCCGGCACGCTCGGCCGCCACCTGAGCCGCGAACGGCGTGCTCTTGCGCGAGCCGCGGAAACCGGAGCCGCCGGCGGTCGCCCAGCTCAACGTGTTCCCCTGCCGATCGCTGATGGTCACGATGGTGTTGTTGAACGACGCCTGCACATGCGCGATCCCGTCGGATACTGTGCGCTTGACCTTCTTGCGCGGCGTCGTCGCTGTCTTGCCCTTGGCCTTGGCCATATGGTGTCGGCCTCCCGTCTAAGCCGTTATACGATTCAGCGCTTGATGGGGCGGCGCGGGCCCTTGCGCGTGCGCGCGTTGGTCTGGGTCTGCTGGCCGCGCAGCGGCAGCCCGCGCCGGTGGCGATGGCCCCGGTAACAGCCCAGGTCCATCAGCCGCTTGATGTTCATCGAGACCTCGCGGCGCAGATCGCCCTCGACGGTGTAGTTGCCCACCTCCGAGCGAAGTGCCTCGACCTCGCCCTCGGAGAGATCGCGCACGCGCGTTTTCTCGGGCACGCCGGCCGCGTCGCAGATCGCCTGCGCCCGCGTCGGGCCGACCCCGTAGATCGAAGTCAGAGCCACCCAGGCCGCCTTGTGGGCCGGGATGTTGATGCCTGCGATGCGGACCATTCGGACCGTCCCCTTGAGCCGTAAGAAGCCGCGTAGTCTAGCTAGATTTGCCGTGCCGACGCAAGCCGCGTCGCCCGCATCAGCCCTGGCGCTGCTTGTGCCGCGCGTTGCGGCAAATCACGCGCACCGAGCCGTTGCGCTTGATGATCTTGCAGTGGCGGCAGATCTTCGTCACCGAAGCGCTTACCTTCATCTGTTCCTCCGTCGGGCCCCGTTGCCCGTGGGTGCGTTGTTCGTCTGGGCGGCGCGGGCGCTC
>CAYUKN010000147.1:0-5004 GCA_964445325.1 uncultured Ectothiorhodospiraceae bacterium | reverse complement strand
CCGACACGCCAATCGCGGGATGCGGCGCCACCGCGACCAACCGACCACATCGGCCGCTACAGCCCCGCGCAACAACCGGCGCCGAGGCCTGAACGACCCGCGGCGGCGATCCCCATGTATTGTCATGTCGGTGGCTTACATTTTTTGAAAAACCCTCTCAGGGCGCGCCGCACTCGACAGGCGCGCCGGGTGATTCGCACGGATGCCAAGCGCAAGCGCGCCAGTGTAGCGCAGCGCCCATCGCCGCGGGCTGGCCGTCTGGCCGCGGGGCGGCAGATCGCCTATCGTGGCGGCCCATGTCCCACTCGGCCACCGCAGCGACGAGCCCGTTCGATGCCCTCAACGATGAGCAGCGTCGCGCCGTCGAGCACGGCGTCGACGCGCTGGCGCAGGGCAATGCCCCCGGGCCGGTGCTGGTGATCGCCGGGGCCGGTTCGGGCAAGACCCGCACGCTCACCGCCCGGGTGGCGCGCTTGATCGTCGCCGGGGCGGACCCCGAGCGGGTGCTGCTGTTGACGTTCAGTCGGCGTGCGGCTGCCGAGATGACGCGCCGCGCGCAGGCGATCGTCTCGGAGGCACTGGGCGATACCGATAGCACGCGTGCAGCACTGCCCTGGTCGGGTACGTTCCACGCGCTCGGTCAGCGCCTGCTGCGACTGCACGCACGCGAGCTCGGCCTCGACCCCGATTTCACCGTGCTCGATCGCTCGGACGCCGAGGATCTCATGGACATGGTGCGCGACGAGCGCGATCTCGCGCGTCGCACCCGCAAGCGTTTCCCGCGCAAGGGGCCCTGCCTGGCGATCTACTCGCAGGCCGTGAACGCCGACGTGTCGCTCGAGCGCGTGCTGCAGCAGCGTTTCCCGCAGTACGCCGACTTCGCCGACGAGCTGCGCGAGCTCTTCGGCGCCTTCGTCGAGGCCAAGCAGGCGCGCGATCTGCTCGACTACGACGATCTGCTGCTCTACTGGGCCAAGGCGCTCGCGGTGCCGGCCGTGGCCGAGCGCATGCGGGCGCGCTTCGACTACGTGCTGGTCGACGAGTATCAGGACACCAATCCAATCCAGGAGTCCATCCTGCGGGCGCTGACCCCGACCGGCGCCGGTCTCACAGCGGTGGGCGACGACGCCCAGGCGATCTATGGCTTTCGTGCCGCCACGGTCGACAATATCCTCGGCTTCCCGGAGCGCTTCGATCCACCGGCCGAGGTGGTCACCCTCGAGCGCAATTATCGCTCGACTCAGCCGCTGCTGGCGGCGGCCAATGCCGTGATCGCGCTGTCGCGCCGCGGCTACGACAAGCAGCTCGCCGCCGTCCGCAGCGGCGGCGATCGGCCGCAGCTGGTGACGGCGGCGGACGAGTCCGCGCAGGCGGCGTTCGTCGCCGACACGGCGCTCGCGCGGCGCGAGAGCGGGATCGAGCTTTATCGCCAGGCGGTATTGGTGCGGGCCGGCTGGCACACGGGGCCGCTCGAGCTCGAGCTCAACCGGCGCAATATCCCCTACGTCAAGTACGGCGGGCTCAAGTTCCTCGAAGCCGCCCACGTCAAGGACTGCCTGGCCGTGTTGCGGTGGGCGGAGAACCCGCGCGACAGCGTCGCCGCGTTCCGCGTGCTCCAGATCCTGCCCGGCATCGGTCCCGGGCTGGCGCGGCGGGCGGTGGCGAGCGTCGACAGCGCCGAAACACCCGCCGACGGCTTGCGCCGGTTCAATGCGCCCAGCGGTGCGCGTGCCGAGGTGGCCGCGCTCGCCGACGTGCTCGAGCGCCTGTGTTCGGCTGAGACTCCTTGGCCCGAGCAGCCCGCGCTGGCGCGCCAGTGGTACGCGCGTCATATCGAGCGCCTGTTCGATAATCCCGCGGTCCGCACCCGCGATCTCGAGCAGCTCGAGCGGATCGCGGCGACCTATCCCAATCGGGCGCGTTTCCTCACTGAGGCCGCGCTGGACCCGCCCGAGACGGCCGGCGACGAGGCCGGTGAGCCGCTCATCGACGACGACTACTTGGTCCTATCGACGATCCACTCGGCGAAGGGGCAGGAGTACGACAGTGTCTACATCCTCAACGCCGTCGATGGCTGCATCCCGTCGGACATGGCCACTGGCGATGCCGAGGGCATCGAGGAAGAGCGGCGCCTGCTCTACGTCGCCTTGACGCGCGCGCAGCAGCGCCTGGCCGTGCTCGCCCCGCATCGCTTCTACCGCGGCGGTCAACGTCGCATGGGCGACGGCTATGTCACGGCCGCGGTCAGCCGCTTCATGCCGGAGTCCGTGCAGGCGCATTTCGACGCGGTTGCGCCCGCGCCGGTCACGGACGATGCCGGGGCCGGCGAGGGGCAGGGCGAGCCGGCGGTCGATCTCAAGGCCCAGATGCGCGGGCTGTGGTAGCGGCCCACGAGGCCACGCGGCCGCCGTGGCCATTGGGGCACGGGCCGCGCACCGACCCGCGGTGAACGGGGCGAGTCAGGAAGTGCCTACTCGAGGTGCTGGTCGAAGAAGCGCTTCATCCGGCGCCAGCTGTCGCGGTCGGCGCGGTCGTCGTAGGCGACCGGCAGATCAAAACGCTGGGCGTAGTCATCGGCCGCTGGGTTGGTGAAGCTGTGCTTGGCCCCCGGATACACCTTGATCCGGAAATCGGCGCCCGCCGCCTTCATCTCCTCGCGGAAGCGCTGGACCTGGTCATCGGGGACGAACGGGTCAGCGCCCCCGGTGAGCACGAGGACGGGGGCTTGCACATCACCCTGATCCGCGGGGTCATCGGTGTCCAGGGTGCCGTGGAAGCTCACCACGGCATCGAGGTCCTTGCCGGCACGCGCCATCTCAAGCGCCATGCCGCCGCCCATGCAGTAGCCGATCGCCGCGGTGCGCTGCGGATCCACCGTCGGATGGGCCCGCAGCAGATCGTGGGCGTTGTCGAAGCGGCGCTCGACCTTGGCGGGGTCGCTGGTCGCGGCCTGCATGAACGCCTTGGCGTCTTCCGGGTGGTTCGCGACCTTGCCGTCGCCGTACATGTCGGGGGCGAAGGCGGTGTAGCCCGCGTCGGCGAGCATGCGGGCGCGCCGGCGCACGTAGTCGTTGTGACCCCACCACTCGTGCAGCACGAGCACGCCGGGGCGCTCGCCGTCCTGGTCACCGTCGTAGGCCAGGAAGCCTTTGAAGTTTTGGCCCTGGATGTCGTAGCTGATCTCGCGCGTCTCGACCTCGGCGTGCGCGCATACTGTGAAAACGAGCAGGGCACCGGTCGCTAGCAAGCGTCGCATGGTAGATACCTCTCGATGGTCATGGCTGGAGGCGGTCGCCGTCGCCGGACCGCGGTCACCACATCAGGTCGTCGGGTACGGGGCGATCGCTGTGGGCCTCGGCATCGGCGGCGGTGTCGGACGCGTCCGGGCCGTTCAGCAAGACCACCGCCTCCGGATCCAGTTGGCGCAGCGACTCGATCGCGTGGGCCGGCAGGACGTCGAACCGGCCTTGGACGTTGACGATCCCGGCCTCACCGCGCGCGAGCTGGCGTTGTTGCTCGCTGGTGACGGTGATCTCCTTGATCCGCCGGCCCAGCGTGAACCGATAGGGCACCCGGCCGTCCTGGCGCGGCAGGCGGTGCTTGGCGACCAGGCCACGCATGCGCGCGGTCCGCTCGTGGGCATCGCGCGGCGGCGCGGAGTGCTGCGATGCACCCGCTTGGTCGGCGGCCTGTGGCGCCGCGCGCTGTGTCGCTCGGGGCTTGCCCTTACCTTTGCCCTTGCCTCGGCCCTTGTCCTTGTTGCGCGGTTTGCCGGCGCCGCTTTTGCCCTTCTTCGCTTGATCGGGCTCGGCCAAGCCCGCGCGCACCAATTGCTCTTGCAGCGAATCCGCCATGTCGGTGAGGCTCTCGATCGATGGGGTGTCCCCGATGGACGGGAGCATAACCCACCACCCCGCGCAGCGCCCACGGCCGGGCTGCGACCCGCGCAATCCCGGCCCCGCCGGCCGGGGCGCTCCGGGGGGGTCGTCCGCGCTACTCCTCGTCGGGGCGCTCGGCCAGGGTCTTGATCAGCTTGTCCATCGTCTGGGCGTCCATGCGGTACGGGTTGAACGGCTTGCGCAGTGCGCCCGTGACCATCTGGGCGATCTCGCGATCGAGGGTGAGGAACTTCATCGACCAGGACTCGAACTCGAGCTCGTCGATCGCCTGCTGGCGCAGAATACGGATGTTCTTGTGGCGTTCGTCATGCGAGATGACGTCGAAGACATCGCTGACAGCCTTTTCCGTGCCCTCGAGGACCTGGAAGAAGTAGCCGTTGCCGAAATGGAGCACACCGACGATGCCCCATTCGGGGTTGTTCCGCCGGCTCTTGCGCACGATCTGCATGACGTTGCGCTGGGTCTCCGGGTCCTCCAGACGGCCGTCGCCGAACGCCGCCGTGCTCGCATAGGCGAGTTGGGTGTAGCCGTTTCCGTCTTCGCTCATGGGCTTGCTCTCCTCATCGAAACTGTGGTGTTGATCACGAACCCTGCCCGCCGAACAACCGTTTCAGGAAAGACACGGGGCCCTTGCCGCGCTTGCCCTTCTGGTCGGGCTCTTGCTCGGGCGCTTGGCTGCCGACCAGCAGGTCGATCATATCCTCGATGACGGTGTTGTCGAATTGGTACGGGTTGAATCTCTTGAGCCCGTGGCGCTCCAGGATGCGCTCGACATCCTTCTCCAAAGGGACGTACTTCATCGACCAATCGGGGAAGCTGCGGCTGCTGACGCTGCGCTTTTCCAGCGTGGTGACGTTCTCGTGGCGCGCATCCGCGCTGATCTTCTGATAGAGCTCGTCAACCTGGTCGCGCGGGCCCTCGAGCACTTGGAAGAAGTAGCCGTAGCCGTAGTGCAGTACGCCGCCGATCTCGCGCTTGGGGTTGTTGATTTTACAGGCACGCAGGATGCGGCCGACCTCGGGATCGATGGCCGTGCCGCCGCCTTGCTCTTGGAAAGCCGAGGTGCTCGCGTAGGTCAACCGGATCAGGTCTTCGTTGGTCATAA
>CAYUKN010000146.1:0-5021 GCA_964445325.1 uncultured Ectothiorhodospiraceae bacterium | reverse complement strand
ACGTAGGCCGGTTCTCGATCCCGAGGACCCACGCCCGGTTGCCACGGCCAACGGGGTGATCTGGCCACCGTGGAGGCCACCGCCCCAATCGATAACCGGCGAGCGAGGGGTTCGAGACGCTCCATGCCGGCTGTTGCTGTGCCACGCGATAGCGCCGTGGTGTTCATCGCGGGATGGCGTGGGTCACCGGGTGGGGTCAAACGGGCAAAAGCCGGCCTACGTCCGAAAGCCCGGGGATGCCCCCAGAACGTAGGCCGGTTCTCGATCGCGACGACCCACCCGCGGTCGCCACGGCCAGCGCGGTGAGGCGGCCACCGTGGAAGGCCATCGCCTCAATCGATAACCGGCGAGCGAGGGGTTGGGGCATCCCATGCCGGCTGGCGCCTTTGCGATTCGATCCGCAGCGGAGCGAAACGACGTTCGTCGGTGGATGCCGAACGGGGGGCCCGACCGGGCGCAAGCCGGCCTACGTCCGTGTCATTCGAAGGGCGGCGGAGCGAAATAATGTTCGGCGGTGGACACCGAACGGGGCCCGGGCGGGCGCAATCCGGCCGACGTGCGAAAGCCCGGGGTGGGCGGAGAATGTAGGCCGGTTCTCGATCCCGACGACCCACGCGCGGTCACCACGGCCAACGGGGTGATCTGGCCACCGTGGAGGCCACTCCCCCAATCGATAACCGGCACGCGAGGGGTTGGAGACACCCCATGCCGGCTGTTGCCTGTGCCACCCGGCAGCGCCGCGGCGTTCATGGTGCTGTGGCTTGGGTTACCGGGTGGGTCTACGCGGGGCAAAAGCCGGCCTACGTCCTATCGCCCTTCGCCCGTCGCCCTTCGCCCGTCGCCCGTCGCCCGTCGCCCGTCCTCCGCTTTCACCCCTCGTCCGTGGCGCGACGGAAGGTGGTGCCGTGGCACTTGGGACAGGGCGGGATGTGGCCGGGCTCGTGGAACTGCATGGTCTGGCCGCAGCCGCGGCAGGCGAGGGTGCCGGGGCCCGTCATCTCGCCGCTGCGGTACAGCGGCCCCTCCTTGAGCTCGCGCTTGAACTGCTCGAACTCGAGGCGCGTGCGGTCGGCGGCGCGCACGAACAGGTCGACGAGCCCCTGCTCGGCCATCGACAGATCGATCTGGGCCCACTCGCGGAACTCGCGGCCGGTGCGCGACAGATACTCGCCGGCGTCGTTGAGGTCGCGGCGGACGTAGTGCGCGACCTGGTCGGCCTCCTCGCGCGTGAGCTCGCCCAGCTCGACGGCGGTCTTGCGGGCGGTGTCGATCGCCTGCTGGAGCGTGGGCTGGGCCTCGTTCTCGAGGATCTCGCGCGAGCGGTCCATCATGTGGCGGTAGGCCCGCCCCAGGCGCGCGCCCGTGGTATCGGTCTCGTTGCGCTCGTCTTGGCTCATCGGCCGTCCCCTGTACTTGTTGATGGCACCATTGTAGCCGCCCGGTACATGGTTTGTACGGGCGATCCGCGGGGGCTCGAGCGGCGCTGTGCACGGGCGCGGCGTTTGAGTGGTTGCGCCGGTGGTTTATGATTACGCGTTCCCTGCGGCGAGTCCGTGCTCGCCCAGCCCAGCCAGCACAGCGACCGGAGCCCATGGAACCGACCTACGATCCCCACGCCGTCGAGCGCGCGGCCCAGCAATACTGGGACGAGCAGGACAGCTTCCGGGTCACCGAGGACCCGCAGCGCACCAAGTTCTACTGCCTGTCGATGTTCCCGTATCCCAGCGGGGCCCTGCACGTCGGCCACCTGCGCAACTACACCATCGGCGACGTCATCACCCGCTTCCAGCGCATGCGCGGCTACAACGTGCTCCAGCCCATGGGCTGGGACGCCTTCGGTCTACCGGCCGAGAACGCGGCGATGAAGAACAACGTGCCGCCGGCGCAGTGGACCCGCCAGAACATCGCCCTGATGCGCGACCAGCTCAAGCAATTGGGCTACAGCTACGACTGGTCGCGCGAGATCGCCACCTGCGATCCCAGCTACTACAAATGGGAGCAGTGGTTCTTCACGCGCCTGCTCAACAAGGGCCTGGCCTATCGCAAGAGCGCCGAGGTCAACTGGGATCCGGTCGACCAGACCGTGCTCGCCAACGAGCAGGTCGAGGACGGGCGCGGCTGGCGCTCGGGTGCGCTCGTCGAGCGCCGCGAGATCCCGCAGTGGTTCCTGCGCATCACCGACTACGCCCAGGAGCTGCTCGACCAGCTCGACCACATGCCGGGCTGGCCCGAGGCCGTGCGCACGATGCAGCGCAACTGGATCGGCAAGTCGCGCGGCGTGCAGATCCGCTTCGACGTCGATGGCGCCGACGCCGAGCCGCTCGAGGTCTTCACTACGCGCCCGGACACGCTCATGGGCGCGACCTACATGGCCGTCGCCGCCGAGCACCCGCTGGCGCTGGCCGCCGCCGAGCGCGACGCCGACATCGCCGCGTTCGTCGACGAGTGCCGCCGCGGCACGACCTCCGAGGCCGATCTCGAGACGCAGGAGAAGAAGGGCATGGCGCTCGGGCGGGAGGCCATCCACCCCATCAGCGGCGAGCGCCTGCCGATCTACGCGGCCAACTTCGTGCTCATGGCCTACGGCACGGGCGCGATCATGGCGGTGCCCGGCCACGACGATCGCGACTGGGCGTTCGCGCACAAGTACGGCCTGCCGATCGTGCAGGTCATCGACGCCGCCGACGGCGCGCACGTCGACATCGGCGCGGGCGCGTACACCGACTACGGCCGCGTGGTGAACTCGGGCGCCTACGACGGGCTGGGCTCCGCGGACGCGTTCGAGCGCATTGCCGCCGATCTCGCCGCCGACGGCCGCGGCGAGGTCCGCACGCAGTGGCGCCTGCGCGACTGGGGGGTCTCGCGCCAGCGCTACTGGGGCGCGCCCATCCCGGTGATCCACTGCGACCACTGCGGGCCCGTCCCCGTGCCCGAAAAGGATCTGCCGGTCGAGCTGCCCGAGGACATCACCATCCCGGAGACGGGCGGCTCACCGCTGAAGTCGGATCCGAGCTTCTACGAGACTACCTGCCCCGAGTGCGGCGCCGCCGCCCAGCGCGACACCGATACGTTCGACACCTTCTTCGAGTCGTCGTGGTACTTCTCGCGCTACGCCTGCGCCGACAACCATGAGGCGATGGTCGACGAGCGCGTGAACTACTGGACGCCGGTCGACCAGTACGTCGGCGGCATCGAGCACGCGGTGATGCACCTGCTCTACGCGCGTTTCTTCCACAAGGTCATGCGCGACGAGGGCCTGGTCGACTCGGACGAGCCCTTCACCAACCTGCTCACGCAGGGGATGGTGCTCAAGGACGGCGCCAAGATGTCGAAGTCCAAGGGCAACACCGTCGACCCGCAGGCGATGATCGACTCGGTGGGCGCGGACACGGTGCGCCTTTTCATCATGTTCGCCGCCCCGCCCGAGCAGACGCTGGAGTGGAGCGACGCCGGTGTCGACGGCGCCAACCGCTTCCTCAAGCGCCTGTGGCGTACGACCCACGACCACCTCGAGACGGGCCCGGTCGATCGCAGCGCACTCGATCCAGCGCGCCTGAGCGAGGACCACAAGGCCCTGCGGCGCAAGCTCCACGAGACCCTGTCCAAGGTCACCGACGACATGGGCCGGCGCTACGCGTTCAACACGGCCGTCGCCGCGATCATGGAGCTCATGAACGCCGTCGATCGGGGCCAGGACGGCACCGCCGAGGGCCATGCGGTGGTGCGCGAGGTCCTCGACACGGTCGTTTTGATGCTCGCGCCCATCGTGCCGCACATCAGCCATCGCCTGGCCGGCGAGCTCGGCCACGAGCGCGCCCCGATCGAGGCGGACTGGCCGAGCGTCGACGAGGCCGCGCTTGTGCGCGACCGGGTCGAGCTCGTCGTCCAGGTCAACGGCAAGCTGCGCGATCGCATCGAGGTCGCCGCCGATGCCGGCGAGGACGCGATCCGCGAGCAGGCGCTGGCCGCCGACAACGTCGCGCGCCACCTCGAGGGAAAGGCCGTGAAGAAGGTCATCGTGGTGCCGGGCAAGCTCGTCAACGTCGTCGTCGCATGAGCGCGGCCGCTGGCGGCGGTCCGTCGCCGCGTCGCCGCGCGCACACGATCGCGCTGGCCCTGGCCGCGACGGCGATCGCCGTCGCGGTCACCGCCTGCGGCTTCCATCTGCGCGGCAGCTACAGCCTGCCGGCCGGGCTCATGCCCATCCATGTCGACGCCTCGGGCGCCCGCGACATGGGCCGGGCCCTGGGCGAGGCGCTGGAGCGACAGGGCGCCGAGCTCGCCGCTACCCGCGAAGGCGCGGCGTCGTCGCTGGTCGTGCTCGACGAGAGCGAGGACCGGCGCGTGCTGTCGGTCGATGACGCGGCCGATGTCGACGAGTACGAGATCCGCAAGATGGTGCGGTGGCAGCTCGTGCGCCCCGTGTCGGCCGAGGACGGCGATGGTGAGGCAAGCGAGGCGCGCACGCTGATCCCTCCCACCCGGCTCCAGGTCCGCCGTGACTACGAGTTCGACTCGAGCCGGGTCCTGTCGAAGGACGAGGAAGAGCGCACGCTCTATCGTGACATGGAGCAGGCGCTCGCCCAGCAGATCCTGGCGCGCCTGCAGGCGTGGTCGCCCGAGGACGAGTGATGCGGCCCGCGTGGCCAATGCATGTCGCAGTGTAAGCAGCCTTCGCAGGTCGCTCTCGCGCGTGGCGCGTGGGGTTGATCGAGGCACCCCGCTGGTCCGATTGAAGTCGGACCCACAAACTGATGCCCAAGGCTAGATCGTACTTGTGGGTCACGCCTCGGCGTGACAGGCGAGATGATTGCATGCACCTCGCTGTGTTCGACTGAAGTCGGGCCTGCAAACAGCGAGACCGTGCGGTGTGGGTGTAGGTCGCGCTTTCAGCGCGACAGGCATCCACCGATCGCGTACCAGCCCGCGCGCAAGCCGCGACGAGCCCGCCGTTCCACCGAAGGGTTTCCGCGAACCCATCCATTGCCGCGAGGGCCCATGACGCGGCGTCCGCCTACATC
>CAYUKN010000145.1:0-5232 GCA_964445325.1 uncultured Ectothiorhodospiraceae bacterium | reverse complement strand
CGCGAAGGCGCGAAGGCGTGTGAATGAGGGGAACATCGGTTTGTTCGAGTCCATGATGGCTCGACGCTTGCTGCGCTGCTAGCACGCCCATGGTTTTACCCGCTCCCGATCCCACCCGGGGCGCCTAAAGCAGTGTCGATCGCGATCTTGTTTCTTTGTATTTTCCTTCCTTCGCGCCTTCGCGAGATCCACCACGAGCGGCGCCGAAACAATCGACGCGGGGAATCGGTCGCCTCAGAGTCGCTGACGGCCCACCCAATCCAGTGCGAATTGGCGGGCGATGCGGCCGCTGCGGCCGCCCCGCTCGAGGGCCCATTGGCGCGCGGCGCGCCGCGCTTCCGCGTCGCCGGCGAGCGCCGGGTCGAGGCGCTGCAGCCAACCCTCGACGATCGCCAGGTACTCGTCCTCGCTGAAGGGATAGAACGACAGCCACAGGCCGAAGCGCTCGGACAGCGAGACCTTTTCGTCGACCGCCTCGCCCGGGTGGATCTCGCCGTCGACCGCGCGCGCCTCGCGGTTGTCGGCGACCGACTCGGGCATGAGATGACGCCGGTTGGAGGTGGCATAGAGGACGACGTTGTCGGGTGCGCCCGCGATCGAGCCCTCGAGCAACGCCTTGAGCGCACGGTAGCCGGCATCGTCGGCGTCGAAGGCGAGGTCATCGCAGAACACGATGAAACGCTCGCGCGATGCCGCCAGCGGCTCGACCAGATCGGGCAGATCCACGAGTTCGCTCGCGCCCACCTCGACCAGCCGGAGGCCGTCATCGCGATAGGCGTGCAAAAGCGCCTTCACCAGCGACGACTTGCCCGTGCCGCGGGCGCCCCACAGCAGGGCGTGGTTGCACGGCAGCCCGCGCAGGAACTGGCGGGTGTTGCGCTCGAGCGCCGCTTTCTGGGCGTCGACGCCGGTGAGGTCGGCGAGCTCGATCGCCGCAGGCCGGGCGACGGCCTCGAAGCCGCCGACGCCGCGCCCGCCGCGGCGCCAGCGCCACGCCACCGCGTCGCCGTGGGGTTCGCGCGGCGGCGCCGGCGGCAGCAAGGCCTCCAGCCGCGTGATGAGCTCGTCGGCGCGATCGATCAGGCGGTGGAAGCGGTCGGTGTTGAGCAACAAGGTCGGCGCTCCGCGCGCTGGCGCCTGCGAATGCTAGCATGCGCCCCCGTCACCGGAGGCCAGATGCCCGAGGCACCCGCATTCGGCGAGCTCGACCCCGCCAGCGTCCTCGATGCCGTCGAGTCGCTCGGCTTCGTCTGCGACGGCCGGCTGCTCCAGCTCAACAGCTTCGAGAATCGCGTCTACCAGGTGGGCCGCGAGGACGACACACCCGTCATCGCCAAGTTCTACCGCAACGGCCGCTGGAGCGACGCCCAGATCGACGAGGAGCACGCCTTCGCGGCCGCGTGCCGGGACTACGAGCTCCCGCTGGTCGCCCCCCTCGCCGTCGACGGCGCGACCCTGCATCGCTTCGCCGGCTTCCGTTTCAGTGTGTATCCCCGCCACGGCGGCCACGATCCGCCCATGGACGACCCGGACGCGCTCGAGGTCATCGGGCGCTTCCTGGGCCAGCTCCACAACGTCGGTGCGATCGCCGACTTCGCCGAACGCCCCGCGATCGATGTCGAGACCTTCGGCCGCGGCCCGCGCGATGCCGTGCTCGCCTCGGGCCTGATCCCCGAGTCGCTGGACGAGGCCTACCGCACGCTGACCGACGACCTGCTGGCGCGGATCGAGACCACGTGGCAGCGCGTGCCCGTCACGACGTTGCGCCTGCACGGCGACTTCCACCCGGGCAACGTCCTCTGGCGCGACGACGCGCCCTCGGTGGTGGATCTCGACGACGCCCGCACGGGGCCCGCGATCCAGGATCTGTGGATGTTCCTGCCGGGCGAGCGGACCGAGCGCGAGGCCGCGCTCGAGCCGCTGCTAGCCGGCTACACCGATTTCCGCGACTTCGATGCGGCCGAGCTCGCCCTGATCGAGCCGCTGCGCACGCTGCGCCTGATGCACTTCGCCGGCTGGCTGGCCGCACGCGCGGCCGAGCCCGCGTTCGCCCGCGCCTTCCCCTGGTTCGGCGAGCCCCGCTGGTGGGAGGAGCACATCCTCACCCTGCGCGAGCAACTGGCCGCCCTGGACGAGCCCGCGCTGCGCTGGCTCTGAGCCGGTGCGAGCCGTTCGCCGACGGGCACGCTGAACAGTAGTAGGCGCAGTCCACGTAAAGACGCCACCAACGCAAAGCCATTGGACGGCGACTCCTTTGCGCCATTTGCGTCTTGGCGAGATTCCGAGCGGGGTGTCCCACTCACTGCGAGCGGACGCGCCGTGCATTACGTTCTCGCGAAGGCGCGAAGGATTTGATAATTATCTCTCTGCGTAACTCGCGCTTCTTTGTCATCTCGACAGCGAGGTATGGATTGACCCCGCACCGCCGTGCATCGGCACGCACAGGCGCTAACAACGCCGAAAAAACAATAAAACTTGGCGCCCTTCGCGCCTTCGCGCCTTCGCGAGATCACGACAGCGAGGTACCCAGACACGCCGCGGCCCGCGTCAATCGCACTCCACCCAGGCGGGGATGGCGGCGCCGGCGCGTTGGAGGGCGGCGTGGTGGTCGCGCCAGTCGGGATCGAGGCGCGCGAGCAGGCGCCAGAAGGCGCGCGAGTGGTTGAGATGGCGCGTGTGGGCGAGCTCGTGCAGCATGACGTGCTCGACCAGGGGCGGCGACAGGAACAGCAGCTTGTAGTTGAGGCTGATGGTGCCGCGCCCGGAGCAGCTGCCCCAGCGGGTGCGCTGGCCGCGCACGGCGCCGCGCTCGTAGACCAGCCCATGGCGCTCGGCGAGGCCGTCGAGCCACGGCAGCAGCTCGCGCCGACCCAGGCGCTTGAGCCAGGCCACGAGCAAGGATCGGGCATCGGCGGCATTGCCCGCACCGCCGATGACCAAGTCGGTGCCATCGCAGGTGACGCGCCGGCTCGCCTCGGGTCGGTGGCGCACGCCATACTGGCGAGCCATCGCGGGCAGAGCGATGGCCGACGGAATGGGCTCGGGTGGCGCGGCAGCGGCACCGTCGGCGCGCGCGCCCACGCGCTCGCGCGCGCGGCGGATCCAGTCGCCGTGCTCGTAGACGAAGCGCTCGATGACGGGCCCGGGCGTGCCCTTGGGCACGACGACGACCACGCCCCTGGCCGGCGAGACGTCGATGCGCAGGCGCCGCGCGCGGCGGGAGCGGCGTAGCTGGTACGGCGGCAGGGTCAATGCGGCGTCGTCCCGGGCTCGTAATCGTTCTATTACACCACGATCTTGCGGCGCGCGCTCGCCACCGCGGCGCGCCGCGGACCAACCACAGCGAGAGGGAGAATACCCATGGCCACGGTCACTCTCGACGGCAACCCCATCCACACCAGCGGCGATCTCCCGGCGGTCGGCGACCCCGCGCCCGACTTCCGGCTGATCGACTGCGAGCTCAACGAGCGCAACCTGGCCGATTTCAAGGGCCGGCCGAAGGTGGTCAACATCGTGCCCAGCCTCGACACCTCCGTGTGCGCCATGCAAACGCGGCGCTTCAATGAGGAGGCCGCCAACCTGGGCGACGTCCACGTCCTCGTGGTCTCCGCGGATCTGCCGTTCGCCCAGGCGCGCTTCTGCGAGAGCGAGGGCATCGCCGGGGTCACGCCGTTGTCGACGGTGCGCTCGCAGGATTTCGGCAACGCCTATGGCGTCACCCTGACCGAGGGACCGCTCGCCGGCATCTGCGCGCGCGCCGTGGTCGTCATCGATCGCGACGACATCGTGCGCTACACCGAACTCGTCCCGGAGATCACCCGGGAGCCCGACTACGACGCCGCGCTCGAGGCGATCCGCTCCGTGCAGTGACGCGGCGCGCGGCCGGATCTGCGCTCGAAGGGCTCACTCGGCGGTGTCGGGCCGGGCCATTGTGGCGGGCCAGCCGGACAGGCGTGCCCCCGGCCAGAGCCGCTGGAGTGTCTCCTGGACGGCGAGCGGGTCGCCGCTCGTGTGGAAGCGCTCCCCGCCGGGTTGCGTGGCCGCGTTGAGCAGGCCGGCGTCACCCAGACGCCGGGCAAGCTCGCGGGCAACCGCCGCCCCCGTGTCGATGACGGCCACATCGGGACCGGCAGCGCCCTCGATCTCGGCGCGCAGCACGGGAAAGTGGGTGCACCCGAGCACGATGACGTCGGCCCCGGCCGCGGTCAGCGGCTCGACCGCCGCCGCGACCCGCCCACGGGCGCGATCCGTGCCGGCCTCGCCGCGCTCGACCGCGGCCACGAGCTCGGGCGCCGGCCGCGTGACCACCCGCTTGTCGTCGGCGTAGCGCCCCAGCAGGCCGGCGAAGCGGGACGACGCCAGGGTCCCCCCCGTGCCCAGGACGCCGATCACGCCGGTCGCGGTCGCCGCGGCCGCCGGCTTGAGCGCCGGCTCCATGGCCACGACGGGGCAATCGACGACTGCGCGCAAGTCCTCGGCCGCCGCCGCGGTCGCCGTGTTGCACGCCAGCACCAGCGCCTTGCAGCCCGACGCCGCCAATGCGCGGCCCAGCTCGAGCACGCGGGCACGGATGTCGTCGGCGCTGCGCTCGCCGTAGGGCAGATGGGCGTGGTCGGCGACGAATACCAGGGACTCGTGGGGCAGTTGGGCCCGGATCGCGGCGAGCACGGACAAGCCCCCCAGGCCCGAGTCGATCACACCGATGGCCGCCCCGCGTGTCATGGGCGGCATTGGACCCTCCCAACGAGGCGCCTGCAAGGCCCATCTGGGGCGCCGCCCAGCGAGAACACCGCGCATGGGCTATGCTGAAACCATGCGATATCCAACGCGACGAACGATCAAATGGAGTCTAGTGGGCGCGGCCGTGCTCGCGGCCGTGGCGCTGCCCTGGCTGATGGGTTATTTCGACGGCGGCCCGCAGCGCAGCATGGAGGTCACCGCCAGCGCCTACACGCTGCGCGCCAGCGAGACCAAGGACTACGCCCACGGCATCGCGGCCTGGGGCGACGAGCTCAAACCCGGCATGAAGGCGATCGCGGTCTCGCGCGACCTCATCGACGAGGGCCTGGACCACGAGACCGAGGTCCGCATCGAGGGCCTGTCGGGCACCTACATCGTGCGCGACAAGATGAACAAGCGCTGGGAAGAGAAGATCGACATCTTCATGGGCAACGACGTCGAGCGTGCCCGCGAGTGGGGCAAGCGCACCGTCACCATCCACTGGCGCGACGC
>CAYUKN010000144.1:0-5295 GCA_964445325.1 uncultured Ectothiorhodospiraceae bacterium | reverse complement strand
GATACCACCGAGGTTCTCGTTCGAGCCGAACAGGCCGTGCAGTAACACCAGGGGTGGCCCCTCGCCGTGGACGCGCGTGTGCAATTCCATGGGGGCTTGTTGGGTGCGTGCTACAGTCATGATGCGGCTCCATGGGCCGAGCAGCGGGAGTTAGGAATGGACGGCGCACACCATGCCGCGCCCGAGCGCGATGCCTTGATGCAGCCCGACAGCTTTAGTCTGTGGCGCCAAGACATCATCCGATTTGCCGATCTCGACATCCTGGGCCACGTCAACAATGTGGCCTACATGGTGTACTTCGAGACCGGCCGGGTCGCCTTCCTGGAGCAGTTGGGCGGCTTGCCCCCGCGCGATCGCGAGCACCAACCGACGTTCGTCCTCGCGCGTGTGGCCGCCGATTACATCGAGGAGCTCTACTATCCGGGCACCGTGGATATCGGTACGGCGGTGCGCTACGTGGGGACGAGCTCGTTCCATCTGGGCCATGGGATCTTCCGTGACGGCCGTTGCAAGGCCATTGCCACCTCCGTGCTCGTGCAAGTCCAGGGGCGGCCGATCAAGTCGGTACCGTTGACCGACGAACAAAAGACTCGCATGCGCCGCATCTGAGCCGCGCGCGAGCACTGCATCAGTCGTCACGGTGGTCGCGGACCTGGATCCAGCCTTCGTCGTTGACTCGGATCGGAAAGGTCTCGGTCGGCTCGTAGGCGGGGGGTGTCAGGGCTTCGCCCGTCTTGATGGAGAACTTGGCGCCGTGGCGCGGGCACACGATGCAGGCGTCTTCGACATGACCACCCGAGAGCTCGGCACCGTCGTGCGTGCAGACATCCTCTAGAGCGTAGAATGCACCCTCGAGATTGAACACCACGACCTCGACATCGTCGACGTCGACGACGCGGTACTCGCCGGGCAGCAGTTCATCCTGCTTGGCGACATCGACCCAGTCGGACATCGTTCCACTCTCCACGAATGGGTGTTTCTGTCGGTATTCGCCGGCCTCGCCATCGCGACCGGCGAGCTCGCCGAACGGCCCCTGCCCGCGCTGGCCGCGCTGGAACGAGCGGCGTTTACCCACGGGTCAGAGCATACCCGTTTGCAGGCGCGCGGCCTCGGACATCATCTCCGGGCCCCAAGGCGGGTCGAAGACGAGCTCGACGTCGCAGGCGTCGATACCGGGGATTTGCTCGACACTGAAGCGTACGTCGTCGGCGATGACGTCGCCCATACCGCAGCCGGGGGCGGTCAACGTCATCCGGATCTCGACGCGCCAGGTCTCGTCGCTTGTTTTGTGGATGTCGCAGTCGTAGACCAGCCCCAGATCCACGATGTTGATCGGGATCTCGGGATCGAAGCAAGTCTCGAGCTGGCGCCAGACCGCCGCGCGGATGTCGTCATCGCTCGGGTTTTCCGGGACCTGGGGGCCCTCCATCGGATCTTGACCGAGCGCGTCGGCGTCCTCGTTGGCGACGCGCGCCAGATTGCCGCCGATGTTGACGGTGAAGCTACCGCCGAGCGCCTGCGTGATCATCACCTGCATGCCCTTGGGCAGGATGATGCGGTCGCCCGAGGGCACCCGAATGGCCTGGACACCGCGCTGCAGGGTGATGGGATCGTTATCGCTACCGAACGACAATGCTTCCTCCTCAGCCGAGTATGTCGCGTACGCTGTGAATCCCGTCGATCAGACGGTCCACATCGGCCCGCGTATTGTAGAACGCGAACGAGGCCCGTGCAGTGCCGGTGACACCGAAGTGCTCCATGGTGGGCATGGCACAGTGATGCCCCGTGCGGATCGCCACCCCCTCTTGATCGATGAGCATGGCGAGGTCGTTCGGGTGCACGCCCTCGATGGCGAATGAGAGCACCCCGCACTTGTGCTCGGCCTCGCCGAACACGCGGACCCCGTCGATCTCGTGGATGCGCTGGTGGGCGTAGGCGAGGACGTCGGCCTCGTGCTCGGCCATGCGCTCGAGCCCGATGCCCTCGACGTACTCGACCGCGGCGCCGAGGCCGACCGCGCCCGCGATGTTCGGCGTACCCGCCTCGAACTTGTGCGGGATGACGTTGTACTCGGTGCCCTCGAAGGTGACCTTCGAGATCATCTCACCGCCGCCCTGGTACGGCGGCATGGCCTCGAGGATTTCGGCGCGCGCATACAGCGCGCCGATGCCGGTGGGGCCGAAGAGTTTGTGCCCGGAGAAGACGTAGAAGTCGGCACCCAGAGCGCGCACGTCGACGGCGAAGTGGGGCACCGACTGGGCACCGTCAACGAGCACCGGGATATCCTCGCGATGGGCCGCCTCGATCATCCCGTCGACGGGATTGACCGTGCCGAGGGCGTTGGAGACGTGGCCCACCGCCACGAGCCGGGTACGCGGGCCGAGCAGGTCCCGATAGGCATCGAGATCGAGCTCACCCGCGTCGCTCATGGGCACGACGCGCAATCGCGCCCCGGTCTGCTCGGCGACGAGCTGCCAGGGCACGATGTTCGAGTGGTGCTCCATCTCCGTGACCACGATCTCGTCGCCGGCCGCTAGCAGCGGGCGCAGATAGGCCTGGGCAACCAGGTTGATCGACTCCGTCGTGCCCCGCGTGAACACGATTTCGCGGCGCTCACCTGCATTGAGCAAGCGCGCTACGGCATCGCGCGCACCCTCGTATTGGGCAGTCGCACGCTCGGCGAGGGTGTGCACGCCGCGATGGATGTTGGCGTTGGTCTCGCGGTAGTAGCGCTCGACCGCCTCGATGACGGCCTCGGGCTTCTGCGAGGTCGCGGCGTTATCGAGATACACCAGCGGGTGGCCGCCCACTTGCTGCTGCAGGGCGGGGAACTCGGACCGGAGCCGCTCGACGTCGAGCGGCTCAATTTGGGCCGTGGCTTCGGTGGCGAGCGTCATACGAACTCTTGGATTCTTTCCGCATGAGGTAATTCGTCGATGACGAAGCCCTGGAGCCAGCTGCGCAGTCCCTCGATACCGATGCGGTCGATGGCTGCCTCGGCGAAGGCATACAGCAGCAAGCCGCGAGCCGTTTCGTGGTCGACGCCGCGGGCGCGCAGATAGAAGAGCGCCTGCTGGTCGAGCTCGCCGACCGTCGCGCCGTGCGTGCAGGTCACATCGTCGGCATAGATCTCGAGCTCGGGCTTGGTGTCGATTTCGGCCTTGCCCGAAAGCAGCAGATTGTCATTCGACTGATAGGCAGCCGTCTTCTGCGCGTCCGGGGCCACGTAGACACGGCCGTTGAACACGCCCCGGGCATTGCCGTCCATGATCCCGCGATAGGCCTCCTCGCTGGTCGTGTTCGCCACGTTGTGGTTGATCCGTGTGTGCGTGTCCGTGTGCTGGCGCCCATTGGCCAGATACAGACCATTGTAGAGTGTCTCGGCGCCGCCGGCGTTCAGTGCCGTGTTGATGTCCGTGCGCACGAGCGAGCCGCCGATGTTGATGTTGTGCTGCTCCAGGCGTGCCGCACCCCCCTGATTCGCGTGGAAGCTGCCGATGTGATAGCCCTTGCGGCTCTCGCGCTGGACGCGGTAGTGAGTGATCTGTGCACCCGTGTCGAGGCTCGCCTCGGTCACCACGTTGGTCAGATTGCGGGCGTCGTCGAGGCCGACATAGTGCTCGATCACCGTGGCCTCGCCGTGATGCCCGGCCCGGATGACCACGCGCGGATTGGCCGCGACCGATTCCTCCTGCGCCGTGGAGACGAACAGGAGCTCGATGGGGCGGGCCGCGCGGCTGTCGGGATCGATCTCGACGACGGCGCCATCGTCGAAGAACGCCGTGTTGAGGGCCGTGAAGGCGCTGAAGTGCACTGGTGCGGCGGCGCCTAGATGCCCCTTGAGCACCTCGGGCTCCTCGGCCAGCACGCTCGCCAGGCTGCGCACGCGCGCACCCTCACCGGCGCCCTCGCGATCGGATAGCGCCTGGGCAAAGTGGCCGTTGACGAAAACCAGCCGATGCGCGTCGATCCCGGGGATGCGCAGGCGCTCGATCTGCTCCGCATCGGCGGTCGCGGCCGACGCGTCCGGTCGCGCGAAGCTACGCTTGGCGATCGGTTTGACACTGGTGTACTTCCAGTCCTCGATGCGTTGATGCGGCAGCCCCATGGCGGCGAAGCGCTCGGCGCCCTCGCGGCGCAGCTCGGCCACCCAGTCGGTCGTGTCGCCGGGGCGCTCACCCGCCAGCTGCGTCAACATGTTCTGTGCGGTTTCGTCGACGGCGTTCATGCGGACTCCGTCTCCTGCTGATCGCGAACCCAGTCGTAGCCGTGGGCCTCCAGCTCGTGCGCGAGATTCTTGTCGCCCGACTTGACCACTTGGCCGTCAGCGAGGACGTGGACACGGTCGGGCTGGATGTGGTCGAGCAGGCGCTGGTAGTGCGTGACGATCACGAAAGCGCGGTCGCTCGTGCGCATCTGACTGACGCCGTGCGATACGACCTTGAGGGCATCGATGTCGAGGCCGGAGTCCGTCTCGTCCATCACGCACAGCTCGGGCTCCAGGACCATCATCTGGAAGACCTCGTTACGCTTTTTCTCACCGCCCGAGAAACCCGCATTGACCGAGCGCTGGAGGAAGCTCTCGTCCATGCCCATTTGCTTGAGCTTGCCCTTGACGTCGGTAAGGAAGTCGACCGAGTCGACCTCTTCGAGGCCCTGGTGCTTGCGCTTGGCGTTGAGTGCCGACTTGAGCAGATAGATATTGTTCACGCCCGGGATCTCGACAGGATACTGGAACGCCAGGAAGACCCCCTCGTGGGCGCGCTCTTCGGGCTCCATCTCCAAAAGCTCCTGACCCTTGTAGGTCACCGAGCCCTGCGAGACCTCGTAATCGTCGCGGCCCGCGAGGATGTGGGCCAGCGTCGACTTGCCCGAGCCGTTCGGGCCCATGATGGCGTGGACCTCACCCGGATTCACCTCGAGGTCCACACCCTTGAGGATGTCGTGGCCATCCACACTGGCGTGCAGATTATCGATCTTCAGTATCGGTTCACTCATCTCGTTTCCTGCTGGTTGATTCGGTATTTGTCGCTATTCGCCGCCGGCACTCTCGCGAAGGCGCGAAGATGCGAAGCACCCTAAGGAATATTCGATTGATCGCGCATCGACAAGCGCCCCGACTGCGCCAGCCGTGAGCCGATCACGTTGCCGGTGACCGTTTGATCAGCCCGACGTTTTCACCACTTGTTGCCTTCGCGAACTTCGCGCCCTTGGTGCCTTTGCGAGATTACGCCCGTCTCTACCCCACAGCGCCCTCCAGGGTCACGCCGAGCAGGGCCTGGGCCTCGACCGCGA
>CAYUKN010000143.1:349-5333 GCA_964445325.1 uncultured Ectothiorhodospiraceae bacterium | reverse complement strand
GATGTAGGCGGACGCCGCGTCATGGGCCCTCGCGGCAATGGATGGGTTCGCGGAACCCCTTCGGTGGGACGGCGGGCTCGTCGCGGCTTGCGCGCGGGCTGGTACGCGATCGGTAAATGCCTGGAAGCCGATGCACGCCTGTCGCGCTGAAAGCGCGACCTACACCCACACCGCACGGTCTCGCTGTTTGCAGGCCCGACTTCAGTCGAACACAGCGAGGTGCATGCAATCATCTCGCCTGTCACGCCGAGGCGTGACCCACAAGTACGATCTAGCCTTGGGCATCAGTTTGTGGGTCCGACTTCAATCGGACCAGCGGGGTGCCTCGATCAACCCCACGCGCCACGCGCGAGAGCGACCTGCGAAGGCTGCTTACACTGCGACATGCATTGGCCACGCGGGCCGCATCACTCGTCCTCGGGCGACCACGCCTGCAGGCGCGCCAGGATCTGCTGGGCGAGCGCCTGCTCCATGTCACGATAGAGCGTGCGCTCTTCCTCGTCCTTCGACAGGACCCGGCTCGAGTCGAACTCGTAGTCACGGCGGACCTGGAGCCGGGTGGGAGGGATCAGCGTGCGCGCCTCGCTTGCCTCACCATCGCCGTCCTCGGCCGACACGGGGCGCACGAGCTGCCACCGCACCATCTTGCGGATCTCGTACTCGTCGACATCGGCCGCGTCATCGACCGACAGCACGCGCCGGTCCTCGCTCTCGTCGAGCACGACCAGCGACGACGCCGCGCCTTCGCGGGTAGCGGCGAGCTCGGCGCCCTGTCGCTCCAGCGCCTCGCCCAGGGCCCGGCCCATGTCGCGGGCGCCCGAGGCGTCGACATGGATGGGCATGAGCCCGGCCGGCAGGCTGTAGCTGCCGCGCAGATGGAAGCCGCAGGCGGTGACCGCGACGGCGATCGCCGTCGCGGCCAGGGCCAGCGCGATCGTGTGCGCGCGGCGACGCGGCGACGGACCGCCGCCAGCGGCCGCGCTCATGCGACGACGACGTTGACGAGCTTGCCCGGCACCACGATGACCTTCTTCACGGCCTTTCCCTCGAGGTGGCGCGCGACGTTGTCGGCGGCCAGCGCCTGCTCGCGGATCGCGTCCTCGCCGGCATCGGCGGCGACCTCGATGCGATCGCGCAGCTTGCCGTTGACCTGGACGACGAGCTCGACCCGGTCGCGCACAAGCGCGGCCTCGTCGACGCTCGGCCAGTCCGCCTCGATCGGGGCGCGCTCGTGGCCGAGCTCGCCGGCCAGGCGATGGCTGATGTGCGGCACGATGGGCGCGAGCATCAAAACGACCGTGTCGAGGACCTCGCGCACCACCGCATGGCCCTCGGCGGTGCCGTCCTGGCCCCGATCGACGGCGTTCATGAGCTCCATGATCGCGGCGACGGCCGTGTTGAACGCGTAGCGCCGGCCCATGTCGTCGGTGACCTTGGACAGGGTCTCGTGGAGCTTGCGCCGCAGGGCCTTGTGGTCCTCGCTCAGGCGCGCTGGATCGAGTGCGCTGCGATCGACCGGGCCCGTCTCGAGGTGGTCGTGGGTCGTACGCCACAGGCGCTTGAGGAAGCGGTTGGCGCCGTCGACACCGGCGTCGCTCCACTCCAGCGTCTGCTCGGGCGGGGCGGCGAACATGATGAAAAGGCGCACCGTGTCCGCGCCCACCGAGTCGATCATCGCCTGCGGGTCGACGGTGTTGCCCTTGGACTTCGACATCTTGGCGCCGTCCTTGAGCACCATCCCCTGCGTGAGCAGGTTGGTGAAGGGCTCGTCCGAGTCGACCAGGCCCTCGTCGCGCATGACCTTGTGGAAGAAACGCGCGTAGAGCAGGTGCATCACCGCGTGCTCGATGCCGCCGACGTACTGGTCGACCGGCGTCCAGTAGTTCACGCGCTCGTCGACCATCGCCTCATGGTTGTCGGCGCAGGCGTAGCGCGAGAAGTACCACGACGACTCGAAGAAGGTGTCGAACGTATCGGTGTCGCGCTGGGCGGCGGCGCCGCACTCGGGGCAGGTAGTCTCGTAGAAGCTCGGATCCGACTTCAGCGGTGAGCCGCCCGTCTCCGGGATGGTGATGTCCTCGGGCAGCTCGACCGGCAGATCCTTTTCGGGCACGGGGACGGGCCCGCAGTGGTCGCAGTGGATCACCGGGATGGGCGCGCCCCAGTAGCGCTGGCGCGAGACCCCCCAGTCGCGCAGGCGCCACTGCGTGCGGACCTCGCCGCGGCCGTCGGCGGCGAGATCGGCGGCAATGCGCTCGAACGCGTCCGCGGAGCCCAGCCCGTCGTAGGCGCCCGAGTTCACCACGCGGCCGTAGTCGGTGTACGCGCCCGCGCCGATGTCGACGTGCGCGCCGTCGGCGGCGTCGATGACCTGCACGATCGGCAGGCCGTACTTGTGCGCGAACGCCCAGTCGCGATCGTCGTGGCCGGGCACCGCCATGATCGCGCCCGTGCCGTAGGCCATGAGCACGAAGTTGGCCGCGTAGATCGGCAGGCGCTCGCCGCTGATGGGGTGGATGGCCTCCCGCCCGAGCGCCATGCCCTTCTTCTCCTGCGTCTCGAGATCGGCCTCGGAGGTCGTGCCGCGGCGGCACTCGTCGACGAACGCGGCGATGTCGGCGTCGCGCTCGGCGGCGGCCAGCGCCAGCGGGTGCTCGGCGGCGACGGCCATGTAGGTCGCGCCCATGAGCGTGTCCGGGCGCGTAGTGAAGACCTCGAGCGGCTCGGCGTCGGCGCCATCGACGTCGAAGCGGATCTGCACGCCGCGCGACTTGCCGATCCAGTTGCGCTGCATCGTGCGCACGGCCTCGGGCCAGCCCGGCATGTGGTCGAGCTGGTCGAGCAGCTCCTGGGCGTAGTCGGTGATGCGCAGGAACCACTGCGGGATCTCGCGGCGCTCGACGAGCGCACCCGAGCGCCAGCCGCGCCCGTCCTCGACCTGCTCGTTGGCGAGCACGGTCTGGTCGACCGGATCCCAGTTGACCTCGGCGCTCTTGCGATAGGCCAGGCCCTTGTTGAGCAGGCGCGTGAAGAACCACTGCTCCCATTTGTAGTAGCTGGGATCGCAGGTGGCGATCTCGCGCGACCAGTCGTAGCTGTAGCCCAATTGCTTGAGCTGGTCGCGCATCAGGGCGATGTTCTGGCGGGTCCACTGCGCCGGCGGCACGTTGTTCTTCATCGCCGCGTTCTCGGCCGGTAGACCGAAGGCGTCCCAGCCCATGGGCTGGAGCACGTTGTAGCCGCGCATGCGCTGGAAGCGGGTGATGACGTCGCCGATGGTGTAGTTGCGCAGGTGGCCGACGTGCAGGGCCCCGCTGGGATACGGGAACATCGACAGGCAGTAGAACTTGGTGCGCTGCGGGTCCTCGGTGACCCGGAAGCTGTCCTGCTCGTCCCAGTATTGCTGGGCCGCGCGCTCGACGGCGTGGGGATCGTAGGTCGGTTCCATGGGCTCCGGTCGCTGTGCTGGCTGGGCTGGGCGAGCACGGACTCGCCGCAGGGAACGCGTAATCATAAACCACCGGCGCAACCACTCAAACGCCGCGCCCGTGCACAGCGCCGCTCGAGCCCCCGCGGATCGCCCGTACAAACCATGTACCGGGCGGCTACAATGGTGCCATCAACAAGTACAGGGGACGGCCGATGAGCCAAGACGAGCGCAACGAGACCGATACCACGGGCGCGCGCCTGGGGCGGGCCTACCGCCACATGATGGACCGCTCGCGCGAGATCCTCGAGAACGAGGCCCAGCCCACGCTCCAGCAGGCGATCGACACCGCCCGCAAGACCGCCGTCGAGCTGGGCGAGCTCACGCGCGAGGAGGCCGACCAGGTCGCGCACTACGTCCGCCGCGACCTCAACGACGCCGGCGAGTATCTGTCGCGCACCGGCCGCGAGTTCCGCGAGTGGGCCCAGATCGATCTGTCGATGGCCGAGCAGGGGCTCGTCGACCTGTTCGTGCGCGCCGCCGACCGCACGCGCCTCGAGTTCGAGCAGTTCAAGCGCGAGCTCAAGGAGGGGCCGCTGTACCGCAGCGGCGAGATGACGGGCCCCGGCACCCTCGCCTGCCGCGGCTGCGGCCAGACCATGCAGTTCCACGAGCCCGGCCACATCCCGCCCTGTCCCAAGTGCCACGGCACCACCTTCCGTCGCGCCACGGACGAGGGGTGAAAGCGGAGGACGGGCGACGGGCGACGGGCGACGGGCGAAGGGCGACGGGCGAAGGGCGATAGGACGTAGGCCGGCTTTTGCCCCGCGTAGACCCACCCGGTAACCCAAGCCACAGCACCATGAACGCCGCGGCGCTGCCGGGTGGCACAGGCAACAGCCGGCATGGGGTGTCTCCAACCCCTCGCGTGCCGGTTATCGATTGGGGGAGTGGCCTCCACGGTGGCCAGATCACCCCGTTGGCCGTGGTGACCGCGCGTGGGTCGTCGGGATCGAGAACCGGCCTACATTCTCCGCCCACCCCGGGCTTTCGCACGTCGGCCGGATTGCGCCCGCCCGGGCCCCGTTCGGTGTCCACCGCCGAACATTATTTCGCTCCGCCGCCCTTCGAATGACACGGACGTAGGCCGGCTTGCGCCCGGTCGGGCCCCCCGTTCGGCATCCACCGACGAACGTCGTTTCGCTCCGCTGCGGATCGAATCGCAAAGGCGCCAGCCGGCATGGGATGCCCCAACCCCTCGCTCGCCGGTTATCGATTGAGGCGATGGCCTTCCACGGTGGCCGCCTCACCGCGCTGGCCGTGGCGACCGCGGGTGGGTCGTCGCGATCGAGAACCGGCCTACGTTCTGGGGGCATCCCCGGGCTTTCGGACGTAGGCCGGCTTTTGCCCGTTTGACCCCACCCGGTGACCCACGCCATCCCGCGATGAACACCACGGCGCTATCGCGTGGCACAGCAACAGCCGGCATGGAGCGTCTCGAACCCCTCGCTCGCCGGTTATCGATTGGGGCGGTGGCCTCCACGGTGGCCAGATCAC
>CAYUKN010000143.1:0-249 GCA_964445325.1 uncultured Ectothiorhodospiraceae bacterium | reverse complement strand
CCCGTTGGCCGTGGCAACCGGGCGTGGGTCCTCGGGATCGAGAACCGGCCTACGTTCTGGCGTCATCCCCGGGCTTTCGGACGTAGGCCGGCTTTTGCCCGACTGACACCCACCCGGTAACCCACGCCATCCCGCGATGAACACCGCGGCGCTATCGCGTGGCACAGGCAACAGCCGGCGTGGAGCCTCTCGAACCCTCGCTCGCCGGTTATCGATTGGGGCGGTGGCCTCCACGGTGGCCAGATCACC
>CAYUKN010000142.1:0-5400 GCA_964445325.1 uncultured Ectothiorhodospiraceae bacterium | reverse complement strand
AGTCCACCTTGAAGCGCTTGAAGGCGCCGAACAGGGCGTTGACGGTCGCGTGCCAGGCTTGGTGCGCCGCGGCGTGGGTAAACAGATACGGCCCGACGACATCGCCGCAGGCATAGATGGTCGGTATGCGTGTCTGCAGATAGTCGTCGGTGTCGAGGCGCTTGTTCTCGTTGAGACCGACACCGAGGCGGTCGAGACCGTAGTCGCTGGTCCGCGCTGCCCGGCCGACGGCGACGAGCACGGCGTCGAAGGCGATCTCGACCTCGGCGCCGCCGTGCTCGCATACGAGGATCTTGTCGCCGTTGTCGTCGGTACGGAATCGCACCGCCTTGTGGTTGGTGCGCACGTCGATGCCCTCATGGGCAAACTGCTCAGCCACATACTGGCCGATCTCGGGATCCTCGACGCGCATGATGCGCTCGCCCATCTCGATCTGGCTGACTTGGCTGCCGAAGCGCGCAAAGCATTGCGAGAGCTCACAGCCAATGGGGCCGCCACCGAGGACGATCAGCCGTTGGGGCAGCGTCTCCAGCGACCAGATCGTGTCGGAGGTGTAGTAGCCGACCTCCTCGATCCCCGGTATCGGCGGGATGAAGGGCTCGGCGCCCGCGGCGACGACGATGTGGCGTGTGGTGATCTCTTCGCCATCGATCTCGACCGTCCAGGGGCCGGTGATGCGAGCGGCGGCCTGGCGCACATCGACGCCCAGGTTGCGGAAACGCTCGGGCGAGTCATGCGGCTCGATCTTGCGCACCACGCCACGCACGCGCTCCATGATGTCGGCGAAATCGAAATCGGCGGCCGCCGAGCGTACGCCGTAGTCGCTGTGGCGCTCGATCTGGTGCAGGAATTTCGCCGATCGGATGAGCGACTTCGAGGGGACACAGCCCGTATTGAGGCAATCGCCGCCCATCTTGTTCTTCTCAACCAGCGTGACCTTCGCCTTCACCGCCGCGGCGATGTAGGCACAGACCAGACCGGCCGAGCCACCGCCGATGACGACCAGGTTGCGGTCGAACGACTGCGGCTTGGTCCAACCCTTGAGTGCCCGGCGATTCTTGATCCAGTCGACGATTTTGCGGGCGATCAGCGGGAACACGCCGAGCAGGACGAATGCGCCGATGAGCTCGGCCGAGAGGATACCGCTGGCGCTCTCGATCTGGGCGATCTGCGTGCCCGCGTTCACGTAGACGATCGTACCCGGGAGCATGCCGATCTGGCTGACCACGAAGAAGGTCAACGTGCGTAGCGAGGTCAGCGCCATCACGAGGTTGATCACGAAGAAGGGGAACGCCGGCACCAAGCGCAACATGAACAGATACAGCGCGCCGTCGCGGCGGATACCTGCGTTGATCGAGGCCATCGCGTCCTGGAAGCGCCGCTGGACCGTGTCGCGCAGGACGAAGCGGGCTGCCAGAAAGGCCAGGGTGGCGCCGATTGTCGAGGCGAACGAGACGATGATGGTGCCCCAGAGCAAGCCAAAGATCGCACCACCGACGAGCGTCATGATCGCCGCGCCCGGCAGCGACAGGGCGGTCACAACGACATAGATGGCGAAATAGATGCCGACCGACAGGAGCGGATGCGCTTGGACGTAGCGATCGATCGCCGCTTGCTGCGACTTGAAATAGTCGAGCGTGAGGTACTGGTTGAGGTCGAACGCGAAGAAAACGACGATCGCGACGACCACGGCAGCGACGATGAGCAGCTTGCTCTTGCTCATGAGGCGTTCCTTCTTGGCTGTGGGAGCATATTACCGGCTGACGGACGGGGACCGGCATGACCGCCCGCCGAGCGGTCCGCTATCATGCGCGCTTCGCGCCGGTCAGTCTCCCCCGTAGACCAGAAAGGCGCTACATTGTTCCTGGGAGATACGACGGATGGCCCGCCCACGCTGTGCTCGCCTGATCCTGCCGGGGCTGCTGGGGCCCATCTCCGACCCCGACACCGTCGCGCGCATCGCGCCGGCGCTGCCCGCGCTCGAGGACTACCTGCGCCGCGCGAGCGTCGCCGGCGATGGCGCCGCCGACGGCGAGGGCAGTGTCTGTCGCGCTTTTGCGGTCGATGGCCCGCCATGGCCCGTCGCCGCCGCCGCGCGCCACGGCGAGGCCGACGCGGTGGGCGAACCCGATACCGGCTGGTGGCTGCGGGTCGATCCGGTTCATCTGCGGGTCGACAGCAACCACGCGCGGCTGTTCGGGCCCTATGTCTTGGGATTGTCGCACGACGAGGCCGCCAGTCTGATCGCGCGACTCAATGAGCACCTCGCGCAAGACGGTCTGCGCATCGACGCGCCCGCGCCGCATCGATGGTACGTGCGCCTGCAACAGGCCCCTGATTTCGCGACCCAGCCGCTGCCCACGGTTGCCGGGCGCAACGTCAGCGCCTTCATGCCCTCGGGCGCGGGCGCCGCGCGCCTACGCGGTTGGCTCACCGAGCTGCAGATGCTGCTCCACGACGCCGAGGCCAACACGACGCGCGAGCGCGCCGGGCGCTTGCCCGCCAACAGCGTCTGGCCCTGGGGCGAGAGCACACTACCGACGCCGACCACGGCGCCGGCGCACGTGCTCGCCGATGAGCCGTTGGCACGGGGGCTGGCGCGCTTGGCCGGGCTCGAGCCCGAAGGCATGCCCGCGCAACCGCCTCAGCAATGGGCCGCGGGGACCACGCTCATTGTCGACCCTGGCGCCGAAGAGCCGCTGGTCCACGGCGAGATCGAGGGCTGGCTCGAAGAGCTTGCCCGCCTGGAGACGGCCTGGCTGGCGCCGCTGCAGGAGCAACTGGCGACGGGGGCCCTCGACCGCATCGAGCTCGAGGCCGGCGACGGTCGCCGCTTCCATGTCACCCGATTGGGCCGGTATCGCTTCTGGCGGCGGAGCCATCCCTGGCATCGCTGGCTGGCCACAGCGTGACCACGGGGGCGCGCCCGCACATCCGTCGCCGCGAGCCCGACGGGGTCGAGCTGGATGGCCTTCACCCGGTCCTTGCCCGGGTCCTGGCCGCGCGCGGGATCAGGCATCGTGATGAGCTCGACCCGTCGCTCGCGCACCTGCACCGGCCCGACATGGTCGACCTCGACCAGGCACTGGAGCGCTTGACTGCAGCCTTCGACCGAGGCGAATCCATCCTGGTCATCGGCGATTTCGACGCCGACGGGGCCACCAGCGTCGCGCTCACCGTGCGGGCGTTGCGCGGTCTCGGCTACCGCCGCGTTGACTATCTCGTGCCCAACCGTTTCGAGTCCGGCTACGGGCTCACCCCCGCTCTGGTCGCGATCGCCGCGGAGCAGGGCCCCGACCTGCTGCTGACCGTCGACAACGGCATCGCCGCGCACGAGGGCGTGCGCAAGGCCCAGGCCCACGGCATCGACACCGTGGTCACAGACCACCACCTGCCCGGCACGGCCATCCCACCCGCGGCCGCGGTGGTCGATCCCAACCGCAGCGACTGCCGGTTCCCCAGCCGCCACCTCGCGGGCGTGGGGGTGGCTTTCTACCTGATGTCGGCATTGCGCACGCGCCTCGAGGAAGGCGGGCACTTCGCCGGTGCCGGGCACCAGCGACTGCGCATGACCGAGCTCCTCGACCTGGTCGCTCTGGGCACGGTCGCCGATGTCGTCCCGTTGGACCGCAACAACCGCATCCTGGTGGAGCAGGGCCTGCGCCGGATACGGCGCGGCTACGCGCAGCCGGGGGTGCAGGCCCTGCTGGAGACCGCACAACGGCGTCCGGCGAGCACCACCGCCGCGGACCTCGGCTACGCCGTGGCCCCACGGCTCAACGCCGCGGGCCGCCTGGGCGACATGGCGGTCGGCATCGAGACCCTGCTCAGCGACACCGCCGAGGAAGCGCGTGCGGGCGCGCAGCGCCTCGACGGGCTCAATCGCCAGCGCCGTGAGATCGAGACCGAGATGCGCGCGCAGGCCGAGCAAGAGCTGGAGCGACTGCGTAGCGCCCTCGATGCCGAGACGACCCTGCCCGCTGGCGTCACGCTCCACGACGAGCGCTGGCACGAGGGTGTCATCGGCATCCTCGCCGGACGCGTGCGCGAGTCCATCAACCGCCCGACGGCGGCGTTCGCCAGCACCGGCGAGGGCACCCTCAAGGGCTCGGTGCGCGCGATACCGGGGCTGCACGTGCGCGACGCGCTGGCGCAAATCGCCACCCATCACCCCGAGCTGATCGTGCGCTTCGGCGGTCATGCCCAGGCGGCGGGTCTGACCATCCCCGAGGACCGACTGGATGAGTTCCGCGGTGCCTTCGCGGCCTCGGTGGCCGAGGCGCTGGGTACCGACGATCCCCGCCAGGAGATCGTCACCGATGGGCCGCTCGCGGCGGACGAGCTCAACCTGGCGACCGCGGAGGCGCTGGCGCGCGGAGGGCCCTGGGGCGCGGGCTTCCCGGCCCCCGTGTTCGACGGGCCGTTCATCGTGCGCTCGGCGAAATGGGTTGGCGGTCACCACTTGAAGCTCGAGGTCACGGCCACCGACGGCGGCGGTGCCATCGAGGCGATGTGGTTCCGCGCGCCCGCGGATTCGGCGCCACGCGTAAACGATCGCGTCGAGCTCGTCTACCGCCTGGAGGTCAACGAGTTCAAGGGCCGACGCCGCCCCCAGCTCGTCGTCGAGCACTTGGAGCCGGGCGTTTAGCGACGTGGTCCCTGGCGAGGGCCCCCGTGCCCGCTTGGGCTCGGCTCGTGTAGACTTGCGCGTCTGCCGCGACAGCCGAGCCGGGAAAGCAAGCCATGGCCGAAACCACCAGTGTCCGCAACCGGATCAAGGATCTCCAAGGTCGGCTCGACGACCTGAGGGGGTATCTTTGACTACGACCAACGCGCCGAACGCCTAGCCGAGGTCGAGCGCGAGCTCGAGCAGCCCGAGACCTGGAACGACCCCGACCGCGCCCAGTCGCTCAATCGCGAGCGCACTCGGCTGGCGGAGGTCGTGGGCGAGCTCGATCGCCACACGCAGACGCTCGCCGATGCCGACGAGCTGTTGGAGATGGCGGCCGCCGAGGACGATGACGGCACGGTCGCCGGTATCGAGACCGACCTCGACACCGCCGAGTCGGGGATCCAGCGCCTCGAGCTCCAGCGCATGTTCTCGGGCGAGCTCGATGGCAACAACGCCTATCTCGAGATCCAGGCCGGCTCCGGGGGCACCGAGGCCCAGGACTGGGCCGAGATGCTGCTGCGCATGTATCTGCGCTGGGCCGAGAGCCACGGCTTCGCCACGGAGACGGTGGACCTGTCGCCGGGCGATGTCGCCGGCATCAAGGGCGCGACCGTCCACGTCGACGGTGACCACGCCTTCGGCTGGTTGCGCACCGAGACGGGCGTGCACCGCTTGGTGCGCAAGTCGCCGTTCGACTCGGGCAATCGCCGCCACACCTCGTTCGCGGC
>CAYUKN010000141.1:0-5424 GCA_964445325.1 uncultured Ectothiorhodospiraceae bacterium | reverse complement strand
TGCCCGGCCGGCGTTTTGCCTCGTCGGTTGCCCGGGCGCTCTAGGAGCGCGGGATCCCCCTTTCGGGATCGTGGAGTCGACCAGCGACTCCATGAGCGGCTTGCGATTGGGGCCCTGGATCAGCAGCGGCGAGACCTCGGGCTCGTCGACGCGGACATCGAAGCCCGAGTGCATGCGCAGGCCGCGGGCGAAGTTCAAGACCTCCGTGTGCGTGCTCAACCAGACCTCGTCCTCGGCCACGCGCAACAGGACCGGGTCGTTGATGATGCCGCCGCACTCATCACGGATGATGGTCTAGCGCCCCGAGCAGGAAGACATACACCGTCTATACATACTGTACGCAGGATTGCATACAGATGGTCGCGCATCGCGCATGTGCCGGGACGGCGGGCGTCCGCGCGCCTGGCGTTGGCACGCGTGGCGCCGGTGAACGCAGACGCGCCATCCAGGGCATCCGCCCGCATCGCTTACGCGCTTGCGCGCTGAGGCGAGACGGGCCTACCTGGTGTGGCGCTGCGTCGCTCGGACGCGGTTAGCTTGCGTCGAGCGAGACGTCGGCGAGGACCTGCTCGGCGCCTTCCAGCGTATCCCGCAGCCCGTCGCGGCAGAGGGCGAGATGGGCCTCGCTGGTCTGCTCGGCGGTTTCGGCGTCTCGAGCCGCGATGGCGTCTAAGAGCTGGCGGTGCTGATCCAGCGTGAGTTTTTTGTCCTGCTCCGCTTGATGCTCGATCTCGTAGCTGTAGCACAGCTGCGCGATGCGCTCGTGATCGGTCAGGATCCGACGGTAACTGCCATAAAGATGGGGATTGCGCGCGGCCTGGCCGATGCGGTCGTGGAAGCGCTCGTTCGCGTAGATCATGCCCAGCGTCTCCTCGGACCGCATGGCCGACTCGAAGTCGTACATGGCCGAGCGGATCGCGTCGATGTCGGCCTGCCTCCGCCGTCGACAAGCGAGGCGTACGACGCCGCGATGCATCATGCGCGCGGCCTCGAACCAGGACTGCAGGGTCGTCACATCGAGCGGCGCAACAGAGGTTCCCCGGTTGCGGCGTGTGATCACCAGGCCTTCGCACTGGAGATGGATGAGCACCTCGCGCACGGGGGTGCGTGACATGCCGTAAGCCCCACTCAACTCGGCCTCATCCAGATCCGCCCCGGGCGCCAGGTCCATCGTGATGATGCGGCGCCGTAGCTCCTCGTACAGGCTGTCCTTGGTCATCTTGCGCCACACCGCTCGCCTCCACGCGCATCTCGGGCGCCGTCGTATCCTACGGATGCCGAAATTGACAGGCTACAGGCTGATTGTGTACGCCACGTATACAAAGCCGCAGGCGGCAACAAGCGATGCGCATCGAGGGCGTCGGCGATGACCACCACCGTGCCTTCGCGGCCCGCTTTCCCATGCTGGCCGACGTGGCGATGGCATATCGCTGGGGCGGGCGGCTGGGCCTTTCGCAACCATGGCGTGCCCGCGTTCGGCGCGGTCGCGCCGGGTGTCTACTCAGCGGTGTGCCCGGACGGCCGGGGCACGGCCAAAGGGACGCTCGCCGGCATGGCGGCCGCCGCGCTCGCGACGGCCACGGACTCGTGGCGGGTGCGCGGCATGCCCGTCTATGAAGACCGGAGAAGCGACCGCCCGGAGCCCGGGTTATCCGGGACAGCGACCCTGTCCATACCGCGCCAAGCGGCCATGTATTTGCCTCAAACAGATATGAACTCAGCGCATGGGTTTGCGGTCGGCGAGCGATCCCGGATAAGCTAACTCTCGAATACTCGCGCATTGGCAGGAAGGTGCGGGTAGCCGGCCCGCCGAGCCTCGACGGACCGGTTTCGTGCGCCGGCCATGTCCGGCGCCTACACGCAAAGCCAGTACCATGGGAGAGATGCCATGAAACGCTTCGCAATTCTGGGCATAGCCGCCGCCGCGACGATTTCGGTTGCGGGGACAGCGCATGCCCAAGACAACGACGTCGTGGAGATCGGCTACTTCAATTGGTCCGATGCCTTGTTCACCTCGCATGTAGCCGACTACATCATCAGCGAGGAAATGGGCTACGAGACCGAGATGACCAAGGCCGATCCGGCAGCGGTTTATCAAGCGGTCGCGGAGGACGATCTCGACTTCCACACCGACGCCTGGCTGCCCGACACGCACTCCGATTACTTCGACAAGACCGCCGGCGACGTGGTCAATCTTGGCCCGGTCTATAGCCGTGCCAGCCTGGGTTGGGTGGTACCCGATTACGTCTCGAAGGATATGATCAGCTCCATCGAGGACCTCAAGAACGAGGAGGTGATGGAGGCGCTGGACGGAAAGGTGATCGGCATCGGCCCCGGCGCCGGGCTGACCCGCCTGTCCAAGAAGGCGATGGACGAGTACGGCCTCAAGGACATGGGCTACAACCTCGTGATCTCCTCCGGTAGCGGCATGACCGCCGCCCTGAAGCGGGCGATCAACAACGACGAGCCGGTCGTCGTCACCGGCTGGAAGCCGCACTGGAAGTTCGGCCGCTGGGATCTGCGCTACATCGATGACCCCAAGGGCAGCTTGGGCGACATCGAGCGTGCGGACCTCGTGGCGCGCACCGGCTTCTACCGCGAGAATCCCGACGTCTACGAGATGCTCGATCGCATGACCATCCCGCTGGACCAGGTCCAGGCCGGTATGGACGTCGGCGAGCGCAAGTCGTACGAGAAGGCGGCCGAGCAATACGTGGAGAATCATCAGGATCTCGTCCAGTTCTGGATCTCCGGCGAGCTGCCTGAGTAAGCGGCGTTTAGCTGCCCCGTAGCTGAGGCAGCAAGCCGACCTACCCACGGCCTACCGGTACAACACCGGTAGGCCGTTTTTTCGGGGAGAATCCAAACCCCATGCGGATCTCGTCCATCCATGTGTATCAGCGCGATCTGCCGGTTCGGGGTGGCTCCTTTCGCATGGCCAGCACCACGGTCAGCGCGCTCGATACGACCATCGTCGAGATCGTCACCGACAACGGCCTCACTGGATGGGGCGAGACCTGTCCCGTCGGGCCGGTCTACCAGCCGCATCATGCACGGGGCGCGCGTGCAGCGCTCGCCGAAATGGCACCGGGCCTCATTGGACTCGATCCACTCGCGACCGGACCGGCATGGGACCGGATGGACGCCTGTCTCAACGGGCACGACTACGCCAAGGCCGCACTGGACATCGCACTATGGGACCTGGCTGGACACCACTACGGTGTGAGCGTGTGCGATCTGCTCGGCGGGCGTCGAATGACTCGCGTGCCCGCCCATTATGCGATCGCCGTGGGCGAGCCGGCCGAAACGGCACGCCTGGCCCGCGACAAAGCGGACGAGGGCCTCGATCAGCTCCAGATCAAGCTCGGCGGGCGCCCGGTCGAGGCCGACATCGAGACCATGCGCTTGGTACACGACGCCGTCGGCCATCGTGTGCGCCTGGTCGCCGACGCCAACCGGGGCTGGAGCACGCGCGATGCCCTGCTGTTCTCCAACGGCTGCGCCGATATCCCGGCCATTCTCGAACAACCATGCGCGACGCGCGAAGAGGTCGACTCGATCCGCCCCCAATTGCGCCACCCCATCTATCTCGATGAGAGTGCGGCCGATTTGGCCGACGTCCTGCGAGCGATCGCCTCCGGTGCTTGCGACGGCTTTGCCTTCAAGCTCACGCGGGCCGGCGGTATTGGTCGCATGCGGGCCATCCGCGACGTCTGTTCTGCGCGCTCATTACCCCACACAATCAACGATGCTTGGGGTGGCGATATCATATCTGCCGCCTGCATCCACGTCGCCGCGAGCGATTCACCGCGGCTCCTCGAGGGCACCTGGATCGCAGCCCCTCACATCGCCGAGCATTACGACACCAAAGGCGGAATCGCGATCCGCGATGGCGCGATCGAGGTGCCCGAGGGGGCAGGCCTCGGATTAGCCATCGATCGCCAACTCTTCGGGGAGCCATTCGCCTCGTACCAGTGATCGACTGGCATAGCGATCGCCCGCTGCGGTGGCCGATCCTTGATCCAGCCGCAGCGCCCTGAGGAACCAAGACGCCACCCCACCTACCGCGGGACCTTGGCACAGCTGAGATCGAGCAGGGTCCCGCTGACATAGCGGGCATGGACACAGGCGAGGCAGGCAATGGCATCGCCTATATCCGCTGGCTCCGCGACGCCCCCGAGCGGAATCGTCGGGGCGAGCGCGTCGATCGCCGTGTCCGGATCAAGGCCGCGGGTCGCGAATCCCGAGCGCAGCATGGGCCTGTCGGCCTCTTTCGGGCAAACCGCGTTGACGCGAGCCCGAACACCCGTGGTCGCACGCAAGGCACCCAGTCATCGCAGCCACCGCCGCCCTCGCAGTCGCGTAAGCGAGATGACAGCCCGCGGAGTCGACACCCCAGCGACATACGAGATTGACGATCGCTCCACCGCCACCGTCGCGCATGGCCGGGATCGTAGCCCGGCAGAGGCGAAACACCGCGTTGCCGTTGACCGCCATCAAGCACGCCCAATCGGCGTGGGCGGTCCGCCCCACGAGAGACCGCTCGAGAAATCGTCGAGGGTGACGACGCCGTGCCCGCATCCGCCCGGGCGGCCCACGATATGACGGCCAATGCAACCAGCGCCGCCGGTGATGAGCATCGTAGCGGTCATAGCTCACTGCCCGTGTCGGCGCTCGCGTGCTCGGGCCGAACCCAGCACGTGCAAGTCGCCATCACGAGCGCAACATGAAGGTCTCGTATTCGAGGCGGTCCATGCGGCGGTTGACCCAGAGCACCGCCACGAGCGCGGTAATACTCGCGGACACGGCGAAACCATAACCGTAGAACATTGGCCCCAGCGCCTGGCTGATCAACGTGAGCGTCAGGTTGAGAACCGCGAACAAGCCGGTTAGGACAGCCGTGGCGACGCGCTCGTCGAGATAGAACAGCACGTTGAGGAGCGCGAGCAATACGACCTGCGCGCTCACGCCCACGAGATCGATGCGGAACAATGGCAGGTAAACACCGGAAATCCCCAGCGTGGCGAGTACGCTCTCGCCCCACAGCAGGATCACGAGCACGGCAACCCCCTGTACCTTGAAGATCTCGTAGATTCCTTGGCGCACCGAAAACACCATTTGTTCCTTGAAGAAATGGATGCGCTCAAGCGTGTCGCCCTCGCGCACGGCATCGAAGAACTGGTTGTAGTACGTTGCGAAATCGGTCTCGATACGCAGCAGGAACGTCGCCATGCCGGGGATGATGCCCAGATAGGCGATAAAGATCGGCAGATCATAGATCAGCGAGGTCCGCAGCGGCCCAATGGCCGGTTCCGAGGTCGCGGGGTTGTACCAGAACGCGAACTTGTCCGCCCATATCGCGAGGTTGTAGAACAGCCCCGTGAACGCGAGGCCGACGAATACCTGGCGACGCCGCAGGAAATC
>CAYUKN010000140.1:0-5531 GCA_964445325.1 uncultured Ectothiorhodospiraceae bacterium | reverse complement strand
CACCGCCGAAGAGGCCGACCTTGCCGCCCTTGGCGAACGGGCACAGCAGGTCGATGACCTTGATGCCCGTCTCCAGCAGCTCGGCGGCGCCCGACTGCTCCTCGTAGCTGGGCGCCTTGCGATGGATGGCCCAGTTCTCCTCGGCGGGGATGTCGCCCTCCTCGTCGATGGGCTGACCCAGCACATCCATGATGCGCCCGAGCGTCTTCTCGCCCACGGGCACGCTGATCGCGCCCCCCGTGCTGGTCACGCCCATGCCGCGGCGCAGGCCATCGGACGACCCCATGGCGATACAGCGGACCACGCCGTCGCCCAGCTGACTCTGGACCTCGAGCACGAGCCCCCAGTCATCGACGGTGAGCGCGTTGTAGACCTGCGGTACCTCGGCGCGCGGGAACTCGACGTCGATCACGGCGCCGATAATGGATACGATGGTTCCGGAACTCATGGGGCAGTCCTCTGGCAAACCTTGTTCAAAAGGAAATCACTGTTAGTGCAATCGCGCAGCCGCGTGTAATCAAGACACCGCGGCCGCGCCCGAAACGATCTCGGACAGCTCTTGGGTGATCGCGGCCTGGCGCGCCTTGTTATAGGCGAGCTGTAGGTCGTCGATCAGGCTGTCGGCGTTGTCCGACGCGCTCTTCATGGCGATCATCCGCGCCGCCATCTCGCAGGCCACGTTCTCCACGACCCCCTGATAGACCAGCGACTCGATATAGCGCTGGAGCAGGGCATCCAGGACCTCTTGCGCGTCGGGCTCGTAGATGTAGTCCCAGTGGGTGCGCTTGAGCGTCTCGAGCTCCTTGGCATCCTGGCGGTTATCCACGTCGTCGGGCTCGGTCGGATCGAGCGGGAGCAGCTGGCGGATCACCGGCTGCTGGGTCATGGTGTTGACGAAGCGGTTGTGCACCAGGTGCAGCTCCTGGATCCGGCCCTCGTCATACGACTCCAGCATCGCCTTCACCGGCCCGATCATGTCCTCCAGGCCGGGGCGATCTCCCAGATCCGCGGTCTCGGCGACCACGTTCGCACCGGTGCGCTTGAGGAACTGGATTCCCTTGCGGCCGATGCCACAGGTCTCGAGTGTGACGCCGGCGTCGAGCTGGGCCTTGAACTCGCGATTGAGCCGACGGAAGACATTGACGTTCAAGCCACCGCACAGGCCGCGATCGGTCGTGATGACGATGTAGCCGACTTTCTGCACAGCGTCGGCGGTCTCCATGTAGGGGTGGCGATACTCGGGATTGGCGTGGGCCAGGTGGCCGATGACATTGATCATGCGATCGGCATAGGGCCGCGACGCCGCCATCCGGTCCTGCGCCTTGCGCATCTTGGAGGCGGCGACCATCTCCATGGCGCGCGTGATCTTCTGGGTATTTTGGATACTCGAGATCTTTGTTCGGATCTCTTTTGCACCGGCCATAGTCGGCTCCGCTTAGTCGCCGCTGGTGGTTACCAGACGCCGTTTTCCTTGAAATCGCTGATTGCTTTGTTGAGTTCGTCCTGGATCTCGTCGTTGTAGTCCCCGGACTCGTTGATCTTCTTGATGAGATCGGGGTTGTTCGAGTTCACGTGGCTGTGCAACGCCGCCTCGAAGTCGACGATCTTCTTGAGCTCGACGTCGTCGAGATAGCCCTCGTGGGCCGCGAACAGCGACAGCGCCATCTCGCCGACCGACATGGGCGAGTACTGCTTCTGCTTCATCAGCTCCATCACACGCTGGCCGCGCTCAAGCTGTTTGCGCGTGTTCTCGTCCAGGTCCGAGGCGAACTGGGCGAAGGCCGCGAGCTCGCGGTACTGCGCCAGCGCCAGACGGATACCACCGCCGAGCTTCTTGATGATCTTGGTCTGGGCCGAGCCGCCGACACGCGAGACCGAAAGGCCAGCGTTGATGGCCGGACGAATCCCCGAGTTGAACAGGTCGGTCTCGAGGAAGATCTGGCCGTCGGTGATCGAGATCACGTTGGTCGGGACGAATGCCGAGACGTCGCCCGCCTGCGTCTCGATGATCGGCAGCGCCGTCAGCGAGCCCGTCTTGCCCTTGACCTCGCCGTTGGTGCGGCGCTCGACCTCGGTCTCATTGATGCGCGCGGCGCGCTCGAGCAGGCGCGAGTGGAGGTAGAACACGTCGCCGGGGTAAGCCTCGCGGCCCGGCGGGCGGCGCAGCAGCAGCGAGACCTGGCGATAGGCCCAGGCCTGCTTGGTCAGGTCGTCGTAGATGATCAGGGCATCCTCGCCGCGGTCGCGGAAGTACTCGCCCATGGCGCAGCCCGCGTAGGGCGCGATGTACTGCGCCGCGGCGGACTCGGCCGCGCCCGCCGCGACCACGATGGTGTGCTCCATGGCGCCGTGCTCTTCGAGCTTGCGCACGACCTGCGCGATCGACGACTGCTTCTGGCCCACCGCGACATAGATGCACTTGATGCCCGTGCCCTTCTGGTTGAGGATCGCGTCGACCGCCACGGCCGTCTTGCCGGTCTGACGGTCGCCGATGATCAACTCACGCTGGCCGCGGCCGATCGGCACCATCGAGTCGATCGCCTTGAGCCCCGTCTGGACGGGCTGATCGACCGACTGGCGCGTAATGACCCCGGGCGCGACCTCCTCGATCGGGCGGGTGGCAGCGGCATCGAGCTCGCCCTTGCCGTCGAGCGCCGTGCCCAGCGGCCCGACGACGCGGCCCAGCATACCCTCGCCCACGGGGACCTCGAGGATGCGCTGGGTGGTCTTCGCCGTATCGCCCTCGCTCAGATGGGTATAGTCGCCGAGAATCACCGCGCCGACCGAGTCGCGCTCCAGGTTGAGCGCGAGGCCGTAGGTATCGCCGGGGAATTCGATCATCTCGCCCTGCATGACCTCGGTGAGGCCGTGGATGCGCACGATACCGTCGCTGACCGACACCACCGTGCCCTCGGTGCGCGCCTCGGTCGCGGTATCGAATTCCTCGATACGCTGCTTGATCAGCTCGCTGATTTCGGACGGGTTGAGTTGCATCGGTTGTTCCTCTTAATTGGTAGCCCTAGTGGGCGAGACGGGTCGCCAGCCGGTCGAGTCGACCCCGAATGGAGCCGTCGATGACCAGATCGCCGGCGCGCACGATCGCACCGCCCAGCAGCGTTTCGTCGACTATGCAGTGCAGCGTCACCTCGCGATTGAGCCGCTGGCGCAGCCGCTCCGCGATGCGCTCCTCCTGCTCCGGCGTGAGCGCCGCCGCCGAGCGCACCTCCGCCTCGACGCGGTGCTCGGCGTCGCGGCGCAACTGCTCGAACTGAGCCGCGATATCGGGCAGGAGCGTCAGGCGCCCGTTCTCGGCGAGCAGGCGAACCAGGTTGGTCGCGCCCTGATCCAGATGGTCCGCGGCCATGCGCAGCACCATTTGGCCGCGCTCGGTGCGGCTTGCGCGCGGCGCCCGGATCGCGCCGGCCACGCGGTGATCACCGACGAGCGCGCCCAGTAGCTCGAGGCGCTGGGACCAGCCCGCGAGATCACCGGCTTCCTCGGCGAGGGCGAAGGCGGCACGGGCGTAGGGCCGGGCAAGATTGGTCTGGGCCATCGCGCGCGTCCCCCTCTAGAGGCTCTCGACCAGGTCGTCGACGACGCGGGCGTGCTTGTCCTGGTCGATCTCGGCCTGCAGGACACGCTCGGCGCCGGTGACCGCGAGGCCGACGACCTCACCACGCAGTTGCTCGCGCGCGCGGGTCACTTCCTGCTCGACCTCGGCCTGGGCCTGCTGCTTGATGCGGTCGGCCTCGGTGCGCGCCTGCTGCTTGGCCTCCTCGACGATCTCGTTGGAACGCCGCTGGGCCTGGTTGACGATCTCGGCGGCCTGGTCCTTCGCCTCGCGCAGCTTCTCGGCTGCGCGCTGCTGCGCCAGCTCCTCCTCGTGCTCGCCGCGCTCGGCGGCGGCCAGGCCGTCGGCGATCTTCTTCTGGCGCTCGTGCAAGGCGTCGCGCAGCGGCGGCCACACGTACTTCATGCAGAAAGCGACGAACAGGACGAACCCGATCGTCTGGCCGAGCAGCGTGAAATTCATGTTCATAACGGCGTCCCCAGGCGGTTCGGATCACGGGGCCGCTGCCACGGCAGCGGGCGCGTGCTTAGCCGACGAAGACGAGATAGAGCCCGATCGCCAGTCCGATCACCGACAGCGCGTCCAGCAGGCCGGCCACGATGAAGAGCTTGACCTGCAGCATCGGCGCCATCTCGGGCTGGCGGGCCGCGCCCTCGAGGAACTTACCACCCAGAATGCCGAAACCGATGGCCGTGCCGAAGCCGGCGGCGCCCAGCATGATGCCCGCGGCGATCATCTGAAGACCTTCTGCGATTTCCATTGTCTACTCCAGCTGTCGTTAGTTGATGTTGCGCTCAGTGCCGTGGAGGCCTCGCGCGTCAGTGCTCTTCGGATTCATGGGCCATCGACAGATAGACGATGGTCAGGATCATGAAGATGAATGCCTGCAGCGGTACCACCAGGATGTGGAAGATCGCCCACGGCACGTGCAGGACCCACTGGGACCACCACGGCAGCAGGCCAGCGATCAGGACGAAGATCATCTCGGCGGCGTAGAGGTTGCCGAACAGGCGCATCGCCAGCGATACGTTCTTCGCCAGCAGCGTCACGGTCTCGAGCAAGAGGTTGAACGGCAGTGCCCACTTGCCGAAGGGATGGAGTGTCATCTCCTTGGCGAAGCCCATCCCGCCCTTGATCTTGATGTTGTAGTACAGGATCAGCGCGAACACGCCCAGTGCCATGCCCACGGGGGCGTTGATGTCGGCGGAGGGCACGATCCGCATGTACTCGATGCCCATGGCCTTGGCGAGCTCGGGTACGTAGTCCACCGGCACCAGGTCGAGCAGGTTCATCAGGAAGACCCAGACCACGATCGTCAGCGACAGCGGTGCGATGAGCTCGCTGCGGCCATGGAACGATTCGCGCACCTGGGCGTCGACGAACTCGACGATGGACTCGATGAAGTTCTGGAACGGGCCGGGCTTTTCGGCGGTCGCACGTTTGGCCGCCATGCGGAACAGGGCACAGAAGATGATGCCGGTCAGCAATGACCAGAACATCGTGTCGACGTGGATCGCCATGAAGCCCATCTCGGCGGCTTCCTCGGCGCTATGGGCGAAGCCCCACGTGCCATCGGGGTGCTGACCGTAGGTGAGGTTGGTCAGGTGGTGGCGGATGTAGTCGCTTGTCGTTAGTTGTTCGCCTGCCATATCGGGGGTCCGATGTCGGTGCGGATCAACTGTCCAGCAGCAGCGGTGCCACCCAGTGCACTGCTTGTACCGCCACGAATGTCGCCAGCAACGGCAAGGGGGGCACGGCCGGCCAATACCGGAAGATACCCACCAGGATCAAGGCGACGGCCGCGAGCTTAACGGCCTCGCCCAGATACATCGCCCGCAACATGCCCTGGGCGTCGCCCGCGAGCACGCCCCGGCGCAGCACGCGCCAGGCGAACCAGGCCTGCGGGACGACGCCGGCGGCGCCACCGAGGGCGGCGGCGGCCGCGGCCCGCGCGTCGCCC
>CAYUKN010000139.1:0-5537 GCA_964445325.1 uncultured Ectothiorhodospiraceae bacterium | reverse complement strand
CTGCACGCTGTACCACGCGCTCGCTACGGCGCAAATTTCTCGGACAGGCTCCTAGCGACCATCCTGCTCGCGGCGGCCGCAATCGTGGGCTGTAGCGACGCCGAGCGCAGTCGGGCACCGGCGGGCAGCGGCGGCCTCGCCGAGCAGCTCGGGGGCGAACCCGACCCCGGCTTCGCCCGGGCCGACGGACCGCGCGATTTCCGCTTCCCGCGCGACCACGGCCCCCACCCCGCCTATCGCAACGAGTGGTGGTACATCACGGGCAACCTCGACGGCGCCGACGGCGGACGCTACGGCTTCCAGGTGACCTTCTTCCGCGTCGGCATCGCGCCGGGCCAGCCCGAGCGCCGCTCGCGTTGGGCGAGCCGCGCCATCTGGATGGCGCATCTGGCGGTCACCGATGCCGGCGCGGGCGCATTCGCCCATCGCGAGCGCTTCGCCCGAGGTGGTGGCATGCGCCTCGCGGGCGCCGAGCGCGGCCCCGTTCGCATCTGGCTCGAGGACTGGTCGCTGGAACGCGACGCCGGCGGCACCTGGCGGCTCGACGCGACCTCGGACGGCCTCGGCGTCGACCTCGAGCTGGCGCCGCAGCGCGAGCCCGTGCTGCAGGGGGATGCGGGCTGGTCGAAAAAGGGCGCGGGCGAAGGCCAGGCGTCGTACTACTACTCCGTACCGCGGCTCCGCGCGGACGGGCGCATCGAGGTCGGCGGCCACGAGCGCCAGGCGAGCGGCACGGCCTGGCTCGATCGCGAGTGGAGCACGGGCGCGCTCGACGCCGATCAACAGGGCTGGGACTGGTTCGCCCTACAGCTCGACGACGGCCGCGACATCATGATCTACCGGCTGCGCACCGGCGACGGCGGCACCGACCCGCACTCGGCCGGCACGATCATCGGCCCCGACGGCGGCGTCCGCCGGCTGGCAGCGGACGAGTTCGCGCTCGAGGCGACCGGCCACTGGGACAGCCCGCGCGGCGGGCGCTATCCCAGCGGCTGGCGCCTCGCCATCGACGGCATCGCCGAGGCGCTGCGGGTCGAGCCCGTGCTCGCCGATCAGGAACTCGACGCCACGGTGCGCTACTGGGAGGGCGCCGTCGACGTCCACCAGGGCGACGACGCGCGCGGCCGCGGCTACGTCGAGCTCACGGGCTACGCCGATCGCCGCGAGTGACCGGGGGCGTCGCGGATGCCCCTTCGGCCGAGCCCGCACCGCGCGGCACAATTCGCGCGGGCCGTTGATCCAAAGGAGTCGAGCGTGAGCATTGCCCCTGCCATCGACGACGCCACCGTCAGGCGCGACGTTGCCCGCGCCCTGGCCGAGGACGTCGGCTCCGGCGATGTCAGCGCCGCGGCTCTGCCCGCGGGGCGTGGCGAGGAAGCCGCCGTCGTCGCCCGTGAGCCGGGGTTGGTGGCGGGCCGCCCCTGGTTCGACGCCGTATTCGCCCATCTCGATCCGGGTGTCGAGGTCACCTGGTCACTCGCCGAGGGCGCGGCCGTGGCAGCGGCCACCCCCCTGTGCAATCTCGCCGGTGACGCCCGCGCGCTCTACACGGGCGAGCGCACCGCGTTGAATTTCCTCGGGCTGCTGTCCGGCGTCGCCACCGCCACGCGGGCGCACGCCGACGCGGTTGCGGGCACCGGGGCGATCGTGCTCGACACCCGCAAGACACTGCCCGGGCTGCGCCAGGCGCAGAAGTACGCCGTGGCGGTCGGCGGCGGCGCCAACCACCGGATGGGCCTGTACGACGCTGCCATGATCAAGGAGAACCACATCCACGCTGCGGGCGGCATTACCCAGGCGCTCGCCGCAATCCGGGCCACCCATGGGGATATCGAGATCACCGTGGAGGTCGAGACCCTGGAGCAACTGGACGAGGCCCTCGCCGCCGGTGCCGATCGGCTGCTGCTGGACAACCTCGCCCCGACCGACCTGTCGGCCGCCGTGGCGCGCAATGCCGGCCGGGCGCGGCTCGAGGCCTCGGGCGGCGTCGATCTCGACGCCATCGCCGCCATGGCCGCGACCGGCGTCGACGCCGTCTCGGTGGGGGCACTGACCAAGCACGTACGCTCGCTCGACCTGTCGATGCGTTTTCGTGGCGCCTGACGGGTCGCGCCGCTGGCCTGACGGGCGGGTTGGCGCCCATCCGCAAGGCTCGCGTTAGACTGCCCCCGATTCAGCCAGCGAGAACCGACGACGCCGACCATGCATGCGCTGCGCGAAAAAATGGCGGAGCACGGCTTCGAGTCGAACATCGACTACGCCTACCACGTGCGCTGCGCCCTGTCGCAGCCCAACCGCCAGATCCCCACACTCAACGTCGAGGGCGACTCGGGCCGCCGCAAGACCGCCTTCGCCATGGCCCTGGCGCACGCGCTGGCGTATCCGCAGCGCATCTATCACGACTTCACCGAGGTCAACACGCCCCCGCCCAAGGTCATTCCGCCGCCGTCGAAGGATGAGGAGGGCCGCGAGGAGCCGCCCATTCCCGCGTTCGAGCGCACCATGATCGACGCCTGTGCCCATTCCGAGGGCGACAAGACCGTGCTCGTGCTCGATCAGCTCCAGGCAGCCGACTTCCGCGAGCACCTGCGCCTGTATCGCTTCATCGTCGACCGGGAGTGGGAATACCGTGAGGGCGTTTTCAGCGCGAATCCGAACAATCTGCTGGTGCTGCTGATCTCGGAGGAGCCGATCTACCACTCGCTGCAGAAGGTGAGCTTCTCCGCCTGGGTACCGCGCGCCACCGTGGGCGAGGCCGACTACAAGCCCGAGGACTTCGGCCTCGAGCCCGACGCGGGGCCCATGATGGACGCGCTGGGCGCGCTGTTCCGCGAGCTCGGGGTCCAGCCGACGCCGTCGGAGTTCCGCAAGCTCATCCATGACATCGAGCACCACGTGCGCACCGCCGACGAGCTAACCCACTCGATCTACGGCTGGACCGAGGGCGTCGACCGGACACTGCTGGTGTCCGAGCGCATCCAGCAGCGCATCGCCGAGATCATGCCCCTGATCGAGGACTACGTCGGCATCGAGCACGTCGAGCTCTCGGCGGCCCCCGACGACGACGGTTCGGTCGACGACGAAGCGAAGCTACAATAGGCGCACATCAACCGGCGGAGGCCGCATGGCGGACATCAACGAATTCGCGCGCCTGATCGAGGAGCACATCCCGGGCGCCCAGGCCAACGTGGTCGGCGAGAGCGGCAAATACGAGGCCACCGTCATCAGCGACGACTTCGAGGGCAAGAACCTCCTGGCCAAGCACCGCATGGTCTACGCCGCGCTGGATCCCCACATCAAATCGGGCGCCATCCACGCGCTGAGCATCCGCGCCTACACCCCGTCCGAGTGGGGCGAGGTCGGCGGCGAGGCCTGATCGCGCCGCTGACGATGCGCAGATCCGCGGCGCGGTCGGGCCCGATCGCGTCTCCCGAAATCCGGTATCGCCGCGCAAGCCGTCCCTGGATGCGGGTGCGTCGCATGGGGGTTGTGGCAGCGCTGACCGCGCTGGCCGGCTGCAGCACCACCCCGAGCGCGCCGCAGTCGTCGGCCGGCGCTGCGGCACAGGCATGCCGAACCCTGTTCCAGCGCGTCGACACGGCCGTCGATGCCGCCGACACGCGCGACGCCGGCGCCGCCCGCATCGACGGTTTCCCCTGGCTGCGCGTGACCCGACCACTGGCCTCGTACCGCGACGAGGTCGAAGATGGTGACCGGTTCGCCGCCTGGGTCGACCGCCTCGCGGCGGCCGATCAAAGCGCGCGGCGCCACGAGCTCGCCAACCTCGACCGAGGCACGCGCGAGCGCCTGCGCGAACAGTGGGCCCCCGCTGCGGCACGCCACAGCATGCCCGCCGACCTGGCCGAGGGGCTGTCCGCCTGCCGCGCGCCGCTGCGCGCCGATATCCTGGGCGAGCCCAGTGCCCGCGAGCGCCTGCGCTCGGCCGCCGTCGCCCCCGATGCCTACAACACCTGGCAGCGCGTGCTCGGCCTCTATCCGATCGCCTGGCGCGTCGCCCGGCCACGGGTCGAGGCCTACCAGGCCGAGCGGGCCGAGGCGTTCGACGCGGCCGTGCCCGATCGCGCCGATGTACGGCGCTACGCGACCTCGGTCGAGGCACCCAGTGCGCCGGCACGGTTGGCACGCGCGATGGATCGCGACGCCCTGGGCATCCCGGCACCCGACGCGCGCTCGCGCGCGCGACTGCTGGCGGCGCACGCGCCCCAGTGGGCCGTAACCACCGCCTCAGATGCCGATCGCCCCGGCGCGCTGACGCTGGACGCGCAGGCACGGCCGCGGGTCGAAACGGACAAGCCGGTCGAGTATCGCCGCCTGTCCTGGACGCGCATGGACGGCGAGGTCCTGCTCCAGCTCACCTACCAGCTGTGGTTCCCCGAGCGCCCGGCGGACGCCTGGTTCGACATCTACGCGGGCCACCTCGACGGCATCGTCTGGCGGGTCACGCTGGGCCCCGACGGCGAGCCCATCGCCTACGACAGCATCCACCCCTGCGGCTGCTACTACACCTTGTTCCCGGCCGAGGGTTGGTCGATCGGCGACGTCGCGGGCGACGCCGAGCCGGTCGCCAGCCCGGCCGAGGCACCGGCGCCCGCCGACGACGAGCGCATGGTCGTCGGCCTCGAGGCGGGCACCCACTTCCTCGCCGGGTTGGACACCGTGGAACGCCCGGCCGGCGGCAACCGCCTGGCGCCGCTGCAGCTCCAGCGCCTGCGCTCGCTGCCGCTGCCCGATGGCGGCCGCGCCAGCGCGTTCGCCGAGGATGGGCTGATCCCCTCGAGCGCCCGCAGCGAGCGCTTCTTCCTCTGGCCGCTGGGCGTGCCCAGCGCCGGAGCGATGCGCCAGTGGGGCACGCATGCGATCGCCTTCATCGGCCGGCGCCACTTCGACGATCCCTACCTGCTCGAGCGCCTGCTCGAGCGCGAGTCCGGCTCATGAGAACAGGATGGCTCGCCCTGACGGTGTTGGGCGTGAGCCTGTCCCCGGCCGCTTTCAGCGGACCCGTGCTGCGCCCGGCCGAGATGGCCGACTGGCCGACGCACTCGTTCGCCGGCGAGACCGACTACGCGCAGGTCGAGATCGACGGCCGCTCGGCCCTGCGCGCCTCGGCCGAGGGCACGGGCAGCGCCCTCTACTACGCCCACCGAATCGATCTCACCGAGACGCCCTACATCGAGTGGCGCTGGCGCATCGACGCCCTACCGCGCACCAACGCGGACGAGCGCGCACAAGGCGGCGACGACTTCGCCGCGCGCGTCTACGTGATCAAGGAGGGGCTGCTCGGCCGACTAACGGCGCAGACGATCAACTACGTCTGGTCGCGCGAACAGGCGGTGGGCACGACCTGGCGGGGGCCGTTCACCGAGCGCTCGGTACGCCGCGCGGTCGCCACGGGCCGCGAGCGCGCCGGTGAATGGGTCGCTCATCGGCGCAACGTGCGCCGCGACTGGCGCGAGATCTTCGGCGAGGACATCGAAACCATCGACGGCATCGCCATCATGACCGACGCCGACAACACC
>CAYUKN010000138.1:0-5541 GCA_964445325.1 uncultured Ectothiorhodospiraceae bacterium | reverse complement strand
TACGAAAAATGCCGGCGAAGATCATGTCGCTCGTGCGCCCTCCTGACCGCCAATACGCGGCTTTATGAGGCCCTACTTTCTTACTGATGAGTAATGGGCCTCCGTGGATCCCCCGGCACGCGCGCCTCGGGCTGCAACCGTTGCCCGTGCCCCGTCGAAGGCTTCGCCACCCTCGCCGTCGAGCGCTGCCGTCAAGTGCGCTCATGAGCCCATGAGGAAAAATCGCTGAAGCGTTCGCCCGAAACCGGCACCATGGGCGGATAGCAACGACCTGATCCCGCGGAGTCCAAGATCGATGCCACTCGGCCTGCTCAAGCAGGGCTTGCGCCGCCACTACCAGCCGCAACCGCTACTGCCCAAACGCCCGCCGCTCAAATCCAGCTATGACGTCGTCATCATTGGTGCCGGCGGCCACGGTCTGGCGACGGCCTACTATCTGGCCAAGGAATACGGCATCACCGATGTCGCCGTCCTGGACAAGGGCTACCTGGCGGGCGGCAACACGGCGCGCAATACGGCGATCGTGCGCTCCAACTATCTCACGCCGGAGGGAGTCGCGTTCTACGACGAGTCGATGAAGCTCTGGAGCGGGTTGTCGAACGAGTTCGACTTCAACATCCAGCTTTCGAACCGGGGCCACATCACCCTGGCCCACGCAGACTCGACCCTGCGGACCATGCGCTGGCGCGCCGAGGTCAACAAGCACCTGGACGTCGATTCGGACGTCATCGGCCCCGACGACATCGCCCGAATCTGCCCGCATCTCGACCTCTCCGCCGACGCGCGCTGGCCGATTCTGGGCGCTCTCTATCACCCGCCGGGCTCGACCGCGCGCCACGACGCCGTCGCATGGGGCTATGCCCACGGCGCCGCCCAACGCGGCGTGGAGATCCACCAGCACACCGAGGTGACCGGCCTCGAGCGTGACGGCGATCGCGTCACCGCGGTCCAGACCGATCGGGGACGCATCGGCTGCGGCCGCGTCCTGCAGGCCGTGGCCGGGGCGTCCTCGCTGCTCGGCGACATGGCCGGGCTGCGCCTGCCCATCCAGACGGTGCCGCTACAGGCGGGGGTGTCGATCCCCATGATGCCGTTCCTCGACCCCATCGTCGTCTCCGGCACGCTACACACCTACGTATGGCAAACGGCCCGCGGCGAGCTCGTGCTGGGCGGCTCCAGCGATCCCTATCCGGGCTATCTCACGCGCTCCACACTGGATTTCAAGGAGGGGCTAATCGCCCATTTACTGGAGCTGTTCCCGTTCCTGGGCGAAGTCCGCCTGAACCGCCAGTGGGCGGGTATGACGGACATGACGCCCGATTTCTCGCCGATCATGGGCAAGACGCACCTCGACAACTACTACATCGATGCCGGCTGGGGCACTTGGGGTTTCAAGGCAACCCCGGTATGCGGCAAGCGCATGGCCGAAACAGTCGCCACCGATCGCGTACCCGAGGTGTTGTCGGCCTTCGACATCGAGCGCTTCAGCCGCTTCGACCAAGTGGGTGAACGCGGCGCCGCCTCGGTCGGCCACTGACGCGCCTCAACCCTTCGCTGACACGAACGACCAAGGTGGATCATCCATGAAGCTGATGTACTGCCCGCTCAACGGCTGGCGCAACATCGGGGAATTCGTCTATGGGGGCGAGGTCACGCCCGCGCCGGCCCACGACGCCCCAACGACCGAGTGGGCGGACTGGGTTTTCATGGAGAACAACACGGCCGGAGTGGTGCGCGAGTGGTGGCTCCATGCGCCCTCGAGCTACTGGTTCATCGCCGAACGCGACACCATGCGCGACGAGCTCATCGACGCCTATCCGGCCGATCGCGTCTTCAGCGAGCGCGTCGAGATCGACCATCGAGGAAACACGTCATGAGCGCACGCTTACCGCAGCCCTGGGGCCAGCTCATCGACAGCGAGCACCCCCTGGCCTTCACCTTCGAGGGTGAACGAGTCGTCGGCTATGCCGGCGATACTGTGAGCTCGGCGCTTCTGGGCCAGGGCCAGTGGCTGCAGGGCCGCTCGCTCAAGTACCACCGCCCGCGAGGGCCTTTCACCCTCAACGGCGACGATGCCAATACACTGGTGCAGCTACCCGAGGAGCCCAACGTCCCCGCCGAGCACGTTGGCGCGGCCGAGGGCCTTCGGGTCCAGGGACAGCATTACAGCGGCAGCCTCAAGCGCGACCGCGCCCGTATCAACGAGCGCTTGGCGCGATTCCTTTTCGTCGGCTTCTACTACCACGCGTTCTACCGCCCCCGGGGCATCTGGAACTTCTGGGAGCGCTTCATCCGTCGCGCCGCCGGGCTGGGGCGCGTCGACACCCGAGCACCGCATCGCTACTACGACAAGGATTTCGACTTCTGCGACGTGGCGGTCATCGGCAGCGGCCCCGCCGGCCTAGCCGCGGCGATCGCGGCCGCCGACGAGGGCGCCGACACCATCTTGATCGAGCGCGAGTCCACACTGGGCGGTGCCCTCAACTACGGGCGCTTCGACGGGCCGGGAACGGCGGCCCAGCGTGAGCATGATCAACTCGTCCCGCGCGTACGCGAGCACGCCAATATCCGCATTCGAACCGAGACCACTTGTACCGGGCGCTTCGCGGACAACCTGCTCGCGCTGGTGCATGGGCAACGCCTGACCAAGCTGCGCACGGGTCAGGTGGTCGTCGCCACGGGCGCCATACCGCAACCGGCGGTATTCCGCTACAACGACTTGCCCGGGATCTGCTCGGGCAGCGGCGCGCTTCGGTTGATGCATCGCTTCGGGGTGCGCCCCGGGCGCCGCGCCGTTTGCCTCACGAGCAACGCCGACGGCTACGGGGTCGCCCTGGCGCTGGCCGATGCCGGTGTCGAGGTCGCCGCCGTCGTTGATACACGCCATCATCCCGAGCTCGATCCGCGCGTGAATGCGGTGCACTCCAAGGGGATCGCGGTGCATCCGGGCTCGGCCGTCATGCACGCGGTCGAGCGCAACCAGCACGTCGCGGGTGTGCGCATCGTTAGCCGCGAACGCACGGGCCAGACCAGCGCCCCTGGGATCGACTTCGAGTGCGACCTCGTCACCATCGACGTGGGCGAGACGCCCGCGGTCTCGCTGGTCGCCCACGCCGGGGCCGATGTGTCGTATAGCACCGCCAGCGCCGGCCTGACCGTGCGGGCTTTGCCCCGCGGCATGCACATCGCCGGCTCGGTCGCTGGACCGGCCAGCTTGGCCACGGCGGGCACCGAGGGCGACGCGGCCGGTCGCGCCGCAGCGGCGGGGCAGCCGGGCGCTGTGCCCGACGCGAGCGAGCGCGACGGGCCGTCGAACGACCCCTGGCCCATCTTCGAGCATCCGCAAGGCAAGGAGTTCGTCGACTTCGACGAGGACTTGACCGTTGCCGACCTGCGCAACGCCGTGAGCGAGGGCTTCGACTCGATCGAGCTGGTCAAGCGCTTCTCCACCGTGGGTATGGGACCGAGCCAGGGCCGCACCGCCCACGTCAACGCGGTGCGGATTGTCGCCGACGCCCTCGGGCAACCGGTCGAAGGCGCGCGCGCCTCCACCAACCGGCCGCCGGCGACCCCGGAGAAGTTCGGTCATCTCGCCGGCCGCGCCTTCGACCCCGTTCGCTACACGCCGATCCATCAGCGCCACCTCGACGCGGGCGCGCACATGATGGTCGCCGGACCCTGGTGGCGGCCCGCATACTACGGCAGCGACCGCGAGACCTCGATGCGCGCGGAGGTGCGCGCGGTGCGCGAAAACGTCGGGCTCATCGATGTCTCGACACTCGGCGGCATCGAGGTCCGCGGCCCCGACGCCGCCGAGTTCATGAACCGCATGTACACCTTCGCCTACCGCAAGCAACCCACGGGGCGTACGCGCTATCTCCTGATGACCGACGATACCGGCTCGGTGGTCGACGACGGTGTCGCCGCACGCTTCAGCGAGGATCACTTCTACGTGACCGCGACCACCGGCGGCGTCGAGAACGTCTACCGGCGCATGCTGTGGTGGAATGCCCAGTGGCGCCTCGATGTCGATCTCGCCAACGTCACCGCCGCCTATGCCGGGATCAACATCGCCGGGCCCAATGCCCGCCGCGTTGTGGAGGCCCTCGACAGCGACATCGATTTCTCGGCCGAGGCGTTCCCGCATCTGGAGGCGCGCACAGGGCAGCTTGCGGGCATACCGGTGCGTGCGCTGCGCGTCGGCTTCGTCGGCGAGCTCGGCTACGAGCTGCACTGCCCCACCGGCTACGGCGAGGCCCTCTGGGATCGATTGTTCGAGGCAGGTCGCAGCTACGGGATCCAGCCGTTCGGGGTTGAGGCCCAGCGCACCCTGCGCCTCGAGAAGGGCCACATCATCGTGGGCCAGGACACCGACAACCTAACCCACCCGAGCGAGGCCGGCATGGGCTGGGCCGTCCAGCGGCGCAAGCCGTTCCACGTGGGCGCCCCCGCGATCGCCGCGCGCGAGCAGCATACGCCGACCCGCCGGCTCGTGGGTTTCCAGTTGCCCATCGAGACCGATCCGCTACCTGAGGAGAGTCATCTCGTGATGGAAAACGATCAGATCACGGGGCGCGTCACATCGGTCGCATGGTCGCCCACCCTGGGCCGCCCGATCGGCCTCGCCTTCGTCGGCCCCGATCGAGCGGAGCCCGGGAACCCGTTCACGATCAAGGCGCAGGGCGGGCGTTTCATCGAGGCCGAGGTGGTCTCGACCCCCTTCGTCGACCCCGACAATGAGCGCCCGCACCAGTAGGAGCGAGTACCCCATGGCCGTCGACCCGCAGCAATACCTCCGCCGCAGCCCGGTGTATCCGCGCCTCCAGACCGCGGGGGCGCGATTCGTCGAGATCGGCGACACCGTGATCGCCGGCGCTTACCCCGACACCCCGGTGCCCCGGCTCGGCCTGGTCGATCTCTCGCCGCTGCCGCGCACCGGGGTGAAAGGGCCGCGCGCCTGGTCTTGGCTGCGCGAGCAGGGCTGGCCCGTGCCCGAGCGCAACAATGCCTCGCTGACCACGGCCGACGGCGACCACGTGCTGCGCCTCAGCGACCGCGAGGCGCTCGTGGCGGCGAATCCGGGCGGCGCGAGCGTTGCCATTACCCGCCTCGAGGCCACGATCCCCGGCGACGGTGTCTGGCACGCGCCTCGCCGCGACAGCCACTGCGCCTTCCTCCTTCGTGGTGACGATGCCGTGGCCTGCCTCGCCAAGGTCTGCGGGATCGACTTCCGGCCCCGACACTTCCCCGAAGGCACGATCGCCCAAACCTCGGTGGCCCGGCTCAACAGCGTCGTCTGCCGGATCCCAGGGGGCGATACCCCGTCGTTCCTCATCCTGGCGGACACCGCGTCCGCCATCTGGTTCTGGGACAACCTGCTCGACGCCATGGACGAGTTCGGCGGCGCCCCACTGGGCGTCGACGAGATCGGCTGAGCGCCGACCCACATGCCCGGCGCCTCGGGTGAGCGGTGCGCGCCGACGTAGCGCTCATTCACCACGCCGAGCATGGAGCCCACCTCGCTTCCCTCTCCCCGCCCCA
>CAYUKN010000137.1:0-5547 GCA_964445325.1 uncultured Ectothiorhodospiraceae bacterium | reverse complement strand
GCGATGGCGCCGTCGGCGAGGCGCTGGCGGGCGTCGGCCGGGTCGATCTCGGTGATGTGCTGGCGGGCCTCGGCGACGAGGTCCTGGGTCGTTTTGGCCATGGTGTTCATCCGGGCTGCGTGATGGGTAGCGGGGCGTGAAACGGCCCCGGTGCGCTCAAGGTACACCGTTGCCCGGTGGGTCGGAAGGGGGGACGACGGGCGAAGGGCGAAGGGCGAAGGGCGAAGGGCGACGGGCGAAGGGTGACGAGTGACGAGTGACGAGCGAGGGCGTAGCCCGGCTCGCGCCCGGCACAGGGTCTGTGGCCATCGGCGAGATGAAGCGGGTCGACGTAGTCTTCGTTTGGCGATGTCGCTCTCGCTTCACCGGGGGTATCAGTCCTCTGGCGAGTCGGTTCCACGAGACGCCTCCGGTAGCAGGTCCTCCAGGTCGACCTCGAGTGCTCGCGCTAGTTGTGCGAGCTTGTGGGGGGTTCCTCGCCGGGTGCCGCGCTCGAGCATGGCGATGTAGGACTGCGATACCCCCGACTGGCGTGCCAGGGCCGCTTGCGTGAGCCCACGGTGCTCGCGCCATACCCTGGCCGGTGCCTCGCCCGCGACCAGCCGATTCACTATGTCAGCCGCTACGTTCTCGTCACCCGACTGCTGCAGCTCGTGCACGGCTCGATCGAACGCGGCCACATCGTCGAGCGCCTCGGCTTTGCGCAAGAGGCTTTCGTATTCGTCCCACGGGACGATCGCGTACTCGGGGTCGCCGTTCTTGCGGATCACTTGCGTGCTCATTTGTAGATGGCTCCTCGCGGGCCGATGTCCAATACGAGTACGATCAACTCCGACTCGCGCACCTGGTAGATCGCCCGCCATTGCTCGATCCGGAGGCGGTGGCCATCCCGTTGGATCAACGGTCGCACGTCCAGGTCGGTTGTCGTGTGGCCATCAGCGATCAGCTGCAGCGCCTCGACCATCCGCTGGCGCTGTTTCGGCGGCATTTTACGGAGTCCCTTGACCGCCGCCTTCTTGTACCGAAGCGCGTACATCCATCGGGGATTATCACGCCAAGTGATTGGAATCGCAACGAGTAATCACAGAAGTCGGGCGACGGGGACGGAGGACGGGGAACGGGTGCTGGGGTTGCGGAGTCCAAGCTACTGGGACACGGGGACGGGCGGCGAACGAAGGGCGCTGGCGGGTGTTTGGGGCCCGTGGCGGGGGCGTTCGCCGGGGAGGGCGCGCCCCGCGGCCAGCGAAAGGCAACTCGCACTAGCGCAATGCCCGCCTTCCATTGGACAATGGCGCCACACGCAAACCGGAAGGACGCCTCGCCGGGTGCGGCCCGGCCAGGAGAAATGCCCTATTGAGCCAACCTGAATCGCTGCCCGAGGCCTCGGCGACGCTCGAGGTCTATCTCACGCCCGAGAACAACGATCGGCTCGCGAATCTGTGCGGGCAATTCGATGAGCACCTGCGCCAGATCGAGTCGCGGCTGAACGTCGAGATCCACAATCGGGGCAACCGCTTCCGCGTAATCGCCGATCCGGCCGACGCCCACGCGGCGGTCGAGGTGTTGAAGACGCTCTATAGTGCGACCGAGCACGAGCACGTCTCGCCCGAGCGCGTCCACCTGGAGCTCCAGGACGCCGACATCCAGGCGCGCATGGACGATGACGCTGGCGAGCCGCCGGCGACGCCGAGCGACGCGATCAGTGTGCGCCGGGGCCGGGTCGAGGGGCGCGGGCCGCACCAGGTGACCTATCTGCGCAGCATCCGCGGCCACGATCTCACCTTCGGCATCGGGCCGGCGGGCACGGGCAAGACCTATCTCGCGGTCGCCGCGGCGGTGTCGGCGCTCGAGCACGACCAGGTCCGGCGCCTGGTGCTGGTGCGCCCGGCGGTCGAGGCCGGCGAGCGCCTGGGCTTCCTGCCGGGCGACATGGCGCAGAAGGTCGATCCCTATCTGCGGCCCATCTTCGACGCGCTCTACGAGCTCATGGGGGTCGAGCGCACGAACAAGCTCATCGAGCGCAACGTCATCGAGGTCGCCCCGCTGGCCTACATGCGCGGGCGCACGCTCAACCACGCCTTCGTGATCATGGACGAGGCGCAGAACACCACCATCGAGCAGATGAAGATGTTCCTCACGCGCATCGGCTTCGGCTCGACCGCGGTGGTCACCGGCGACATCACCCAGACCGATCTGGGCCCGAAGCAGCCCTCGGGGCTGCGCCACGTGCGCGGCGTGCTGCGCGACGTCGAGGGCGTGGCGTTCGTGCAGTTCGACTCGCGCGACGTGGTGCGCCATCCGCTGGTCCAGCGCATCGTCGATGCCTACGAGGCCGCCGAGGAGAGCGAGGAGGGCGAGGGCGCGGCATGAGCGAGGCCATCGAGGTCCAGATCGCGTCCGGATCGGAGGCCCCCGACGAGGCGGATTTACGCGCCTGGGCGGCGCACGCGCTCGCCGCGATCGGCGAGCCCGGTGGCGGCCTGACCATCCGGGCGGTCGACGCCGATGAGCAGCAGGCGCTCAACCGCGACTTCCGCGGGCGCGACTACGCCACCAACGTGCTGTCGTTCCCGCTCGACGACCTCGCGCCGGAGGCCGCAGACGACCTCGACGCGCCGTACTGGGGCGATCTGGCCGTGTGCGCGCCCGTGGTCGCGCGCGAGGCCGAGGAGCAGGGCAAGGCCCTGCCGGGGCACTGGTGCCACATGATCGTCCATGGCGTGCTGCATCTCGCCGGCTTCGACCACGAGCGCGACGACGAGGCCGAGCGCATGGAGGCGACCGAGCGCCGCATCGTCGTCGCGCTCGGCTTCGACGATCCCTATGCATCCGAGGCAGGCCGCGAGACCGAGGTGAGCGATGCCCCAGCGCGCGGCTGACGAGGAGCGCGACAACGGCGACTCGCGCTCGCTGCTCGATCGCCTGCTGCAGGCCTTCGGCAGCGAGCCCCGCGACATCAATGATCTGCTGACGCTGCTGCGCCAGGCGCAGCGGCGCCAGATCTTCGGCCGCGACGCGCTGACCATGATCGAGGGCGTGTTCCAGGTCGCCGACATGCAGGCGCGCGACCTCATGATCCCGCGCTCGCAGATGGTGGTGGTCGAGCGCGACACCACCCTCGAGACCATGCTGCCGCCGATCATCGAGTCGGGGCACTCGCGCTTCCCCGTCATCGACGACAACCGCGACGAGGTCGTCGGCGTCCTGCTCGCCAAGGACATCCTGCGCTATTTCCCCGAGAGTGAGCGCGCACGCTTCGATCTGCGCGACATCCTGCGAAAGCCCGTGTTCGTCCCCGAGAGCAAGCGCTTGAACACCCTGCTCCAGGAGTTCCGCTCGAGCCGCAATCACATGGCCATCGTGGTCGATGAGTACGGCGGCACCGCGGGGCTCATCACGATCGAGGACGTGCTCGAGCAGATCGTCGGCGACATCGACGACGAGCACGACGCCGACGAGGAGCCCCAGATCCGCGAGCACGGCTCGGGGCGCTACACCGTCGACGCGCTCACCCCGATCGAGGACTTCAACGACTACTTCGAGTGCGACTACAGCGACGAGGGCTTCGACACCATCGGCGGCCTGGTGGTCCACCACCTGGGCCACGTGCCCGTCGCCGGCGAGACCGCCACCATCGATCGCTTCTGGTTCCGCGTGCTCGATGCCGACAGCCGCCGCATCCGCGAGCTCCAGGTGGTGTGGCTCGATCGCGCCGACACCCCCGCCACCGAGGACGAGCCCGACTGAGGCGCGCGGGCCGCGCGAGCGGCGATGATTGGGTGGCGCCGGCCAATCGGCTAGGCTTGCGCCCGTTGCCGCGACACGGGAGCGCGCGCTGCGCCATGATCGCTCGTCCCATACCCAGCCTGCCTCGCCGCGCCCGTGGCGCGGGTGGCGGCACCGCCTAGCCCATGGCGTTGTCGACCGATATACGCCGCGCGCTCGTCTACGCCCATCGCCCGTTTGCCACGCGCCGGCGTTGCGACGCCTGGGCACTCGTGGCGGGCGCGGCGACGGTGCTGGCCTTCGCTCCAGCCGGGTGGTGGCCCCTCGCGGTCGTCGGCCCGGCCGCGCTGTTTTTGCTGTGGCGCGCGTGCACGCGGGGGCGGGCGGCCTGGCGCGGCTGGCTCTTCGGCCTGGGCTTGTGGGGCGCCGGCGTCTACTGGATCTATTTCAGTCTGCACCACTTCGGCGCGGCCATCGCACCGCTCGCCGGGGTGCTCACGGTCGTCTTCGCGATGGGCATGGCGCTCACGCTGGCGCTGTTGGGCGTGCTCGTCGCTTGGGGCGAGCCCGAGCGCCGCGGCCTCGCCTGGTTCCTGCTCGTCGTGCCCGGCGCCTGGGTGCTGCTCGAGTGGTTCCGCAGCTGGTTCCTCACGGGCTTCCCCTGGCTGCTGCTGGGCACCAGCCAGACCGATAGCTGGCTGGCGGGTTATCTGCCGGCCGTCGGGGTCTACGGCGCCGGCCTCGCCGTCGCCGTCAGCGCGGGTGCGCTGGCCGCGCTCGTGCGCACGCGCTGGCTGCACGGGGCGGTTGCGGTCCTGGTGGCGGCGGCGGTCTGGGTCGGGGGCCTGGCCCTGGATCGCGTGCACTGGACCCATTCCGGCGCGCTGCCGTTCGATGCCGCCCTGGTGCAGGGCAACGTCGCCCCCGAGCAGAAGTTCGCCGATCTGGAGGCGTCGCTCGAGCGCTATACGAGCCGCACCCGCGAGGTCGCGGACACCGCCGAGGTGGTGTTGTGGCCCGAGACGGCGGTGCCGACCTTCTACGAGCGCGAGGCCGAGCGCCTGAACGCCTTCGCACGCGCGATGCACGAGCAGGACACCCACGTGGTCAGCGGCGTGTTCACCTTCGGCGAGGCGGGCGAGCGCTACTACAACGGGGTGCGCCAGCTGGGCCCGGGCAAGCGCGACTACCGCAAGCAGCGCCTGGTGCCGTTCGGCGAGTACATGCCGCTACGCAATCTGCTGGGCGTGTTCGAGCGCTTCATCGAGATCCCGATGTCCGACATCGCCCAGGGCCGCCCCGACCAGGAGCCGCTCGAGGTGGGGCGCTACCGCATGGGGGTATCGGTGTGCTACGAGGCCGCCTATCCGGGGGTGATCGCCCAGGCCGTGCCCCCGGCGACGGTGTTGATGAACGTCAGCAACGACGCCTGGTTCGGCGACTCGGCCGCGCCCGCCCAGCACCTCCAGATCGCGCGCACGCGCTCGCGCGAGCTCGCCCGCCCCATGCTGCGCGCGACCAACACGGGCATCAGCGCGATCATCGACCACCGCGGGCAGGTGATGGCGAGCGCCCCGCAGTTCGAGTCGGCCGTGGTCGAGGCGCGCATCGAGCCCCGCGGCGGGCTCACGCCGTTCGCCCGGTGGGGCAGCGTGCCGGCGCTATTGGCCGCGCTCGCGCTGGTGGCCGTACCGGTGGGGGTGCAGTTCTATCGCAAGCGGCTAGCGCCGGGGGCCGCGTCGTAAGCCGAGCGCGCCTGCAATGCGACGTAGGCCGGTTCTCGATCCCGAGGACCCACGCCCGGTTGCCACGGCCAACGGG
>CAYUKN010000136.1:0-5572 GCA_964445325.1 uncultured Ectothiorhodospiraceae bacterium | reverse complement strand
TCCGCATGCAGAACGAGTCGGACCAGCGAAACGTCCTCCCCTCAGCGATATCGTAGCCGTGATCCTCGGTGTAGAGGATGTTCCAGTCGTCGCCGTCGACGCGCGTGGCCATCCAAAAAGGGTTTCTTTAGACAACACCTCGCGGCAATGCCCTTGCCATTCTGCTCGCGGTTCCTGTCACCAAGGCCCGCAGGGGACTTCCACCCCAGGTCAATTTCCGGCTCGCTTTCGCTTACCGGTTATCCAGCGCCGCGCACGGCGCTGGCGCGCCGTGCCCGGCGCACCAACGAAAAAGGCCGGCTCGCGGGTGGCGAGCCGGCCTTCTGTCATCGGCGAGTACCGAAAGCTCGATGGTGTGGGCAGTGTTACCCGACGGCCCCGCCGTCGTCCATATCCGGAACGGTCGAATCACCACCCGCGTAGCCGTCCTCTGTATCGGCGGCACCGCTTTCGTCCCAAAGGTTGCCGGATACCTCGGTCCCCGTCGACTGATAGTTCGACACGGCAGAGTCCTGGCTTTCACCAAACCCCGAATCGGTGCCTTGCATTGATAGCGAGCCCGGAAACGCCTCGCCGTCACCCTCGCTGGACTCGTCTTTCAGCGGTCCATGACGATCAGCAAACGCCTCGCCGTCACCTTCGCCGGACTCGTCTTTCAGCGGTCCATGACGATCAGCAAACGCCTCGCCGTCACCTTCGCCGGACTCGTCTTTCAGCGGTCCATGACGATCAGCAAACGCCTCGCCGTCACCTTCGCCGGACTCGTCTTTCAGCGGTCCATGACGATCAGCAAACGCCTCGTCGTCACCTTCGCCGGACTCGTCTTTCAGCGGTCCATGACGATCAGCAAACGCTTTGCCGTCACCTTCGCTGAACTCATCTTTCAGCGGTCCATGACGATCGGGCATGATCACCCCCTTTCGCTAACGGTGTGAGTTGACCTGTAGCAATGGCTCGAATGGGTGGTCAACAGCCACGCAACAACGTTGTTCGCTGGCGTGAAGTGCATCACACAGTGCCCGGGGGGCGCTCGTGCGGTGCCACGAGCACCGCTTAGGGGAAAGCACCCCGCGGCGCGCGGAGCCCGGTCCGTACGGCGTTGCCCATGAGACGGGCTCAGCGCGGCTCGCTGAAGGCCGAGGTCATCGCCTCGACGAGGGGGTTGGTGACGTACGACAGCACGGTCCGTGAGCCCGTTACGAGATCGGCCGTCACACTCATGCCCGATTCGAGCTCAAAGCCGGCCGGTGCATTGGCGGGCGATTTGTCGTCGAGGCGAATCCAGATTCGGTAGGCCTTGCCCGAATTCGCCGAGGCACCGTCGCGCTCGCTGGTATCCGCGGCGACGTACGTGACGATGCCCTGGAGATCCCCGTACTGTGGAAACGGCAGCGCATCGAGCTTCACGGAGACGGGCATGCCGGGATCCACGCCATCGATCTCGCGCTGCGGCACCCAGGCGCGCACGCGGAGCGGCTCGCCCGCGCGCACGATGCTGACCAATGGATCGCCCGTCTCAACGACGGTCCCCGGCGTTTCCGCATGGAGGCGCAGCACGGTACCCGCCGCCGGGGCACGCACCACGTGTTCTGCGAGCTCGACCCGCACCCCGTCGATCTCGGCCCGGAGTGTGTCGACTTCCGTAGCGCTCGATTCGGTCCGCTCGGCGACCTCGGCCAAGCGCTCACGTTCGTACGATGTGCGGCGACGGCGGATCGTGGCGGCCTCGCTCTGGGCCTCATTGAGCGCTTGACGCGCTCGAGCCAGCTCTTCCTCGGCACTAGTGACCCGACGTCGCGCCTCGAGCACAGCCGATTTCGGCTCCGCACCATCCGCCCGGAGGGTCTCCTTCTGGGCCAGTATCCGCCGCTCGACCCTCAATGCGTTCTCCGCGGCAGCGACAATGGGCTCACTGGTCTCGATCCGGTCTTGCGCCGCCGCGAGGGAGGCCTCGAATCTCGCCAGCTCCGCTCGGTGGGCCTCCATGCGCTCTGCATAGACGGGCGATGCCGGGGCCTGTTCGGGCGGCGATCCGCGCAGCGCGCTCACTTCGCCTCGCAGGCGCGCCAGACGCGTCTCCTCCGACGCCAGGCGTTGCTCCAGCTTGCGCAGCTCGGCGCGTCGTTGTTTGGTGCGGAGGCGTGCCAGGATCTGCCCCTGTTCGACGGTGTCGCCTTCCTCGACGAGGATCTCGTCGAGGGTGCCTGTGATCTCGGCCTCAGCGCGCGCGTTGGGTGCGCGTGTCCTTATCTCGCCCGGCGCGGAGATCGTCGTTTCCACCCGTGTCGCCGCTACGACCGTGAAGGCCGCCGCCACGACGCCGATGACGGCAGCCGCCGGCGCCAGCGTACGTATCCAGCTGCGATGCGTGGCAGGGAAAAACGCCGGTTGTGCGGTTGCCGCGGACGATTCACCGCGATCGCCCGCCTCGCTCCGCCCTGACTCAGCGGCTCGCAAGGCCGTCGTCTGGCGCAGGCGATCGGACAGACGCCCGATCACTGTTTGGGCGGCCTGCGGTCGGGTCGAGACGTATTGGAGAAAATGCGCGCGATCGATACGCCGCAGCCGACACGCCCCGCAGGCACGAGCAGTAGCCGACCGGGGGGCGTCGTCGAGCACCCCCATCTCACCGAGCAGCTCGCCCTCACCGAGCGTCGATAGCACGACCTCGGCGTCAGAGTCGGGCTGTTTGACGAGCTCGACCGAGCCCTCGACGACGATGTAGGCGCACGTCGCGCGATCACCTTCGCGGAAGATGATCTGTCCCGCGCTGAAGCCTTCGATCTCGTCTTGTTCCTCGCTCATGTCAGCGATCCCTCACTGGCATGTGTTGGCGCGGCTGCCCCATCTTCCACGCTAATCTCATCCGGCGTGCCCGAGACGCTCGCACCGTCCGGATGCATTACGGTCAGGCGATCGGCTCCCTCGACCAGCGCGGGCATGCCCGTGATATGGACGATCGTCTGCCGCGGCGCCCGTCCGCGCACATCCGAGAGGATGCGCCGGGCGCAGCGCGTCGGTAAGGAATCCACTGTGCAGTCAAGGACGATGACGGTTGGGCCCGCCAGAAGCGCGCGTGCAATCGCGAGGCGAGCGATCGCCTCTTGAGCCAGAGGGGCGCCGTCGGATGTCACTTCCGTGTCCAATCCCTGGGGCAGCAGCGGGTCGTCGAGGCCCAGTCCGGCGATGGACCGATCGAGTTCCGCTGGATCGATGTCCGGGTACAGTCGGTGCAGATTGTCGGCGACCGTGCCGGCAAAAAAGGTCGGTCGACTCGTAATGCGAACGATGTTGCGTCGGAGGTGCGCGGCGTTGATTGTGGCGATGCCGGTGCCGTCCAGCAGGACGCTTCCCTCGCCCGGCTGGCGGGTCGCATCCAGCAGTCCCCCGACCTGTTGTATGCGCTCGTCGTGGCCCAGGATGCAGTGCCATCGACCCGCTTCGATGGCCATGTTGAGTTCGGTTCTCACGCCGTTGGGTCCTGCCTCGAGGAGGACCCCCTGAAGCCTGTAGTTGCCGAGGATGGTCGGTCGTCGACCCGTGGCCGCCGCCCGCTCGCGCCAGCTGAGGGTCGCGTTGATTTGGTCGAGCGCGCGCTGCGCTTCACCGGTTTCCGCCAGCAGGCCGCCGCAGCGGTTCACCGGTTGCAGCGTCCGAGTCGCCAAAAGATTGACCGCGATCAGCGCGCCCGCGCTCAGCTGGCCGGCGAAGACCAATTGCACACCCGCGAAGATCAGAGCGACCGTCATCGTGCCCTGGAGAAGCCGCGTGGCATGACTTGCAAATGCGGCGTTGTGATCGCTCAACGTGCGCGTCTCGGCATGCTTGTGCATGCGCCGGTCAATCTCTCGTCGGCGTGATTCGCCCAGCCCCGTTGCGTCGTTCAATGCCGCATTGGAAAAGGTCTCGAATACGGCCCGGCGCCGGTCCTCCCAAACCTCGCGCACGGGTTGGAGCAGGCGTTTGCCACGCCGGCCCATCCAAGCATTCATTACCACGGCGACGACCAGAAACCCCAACAGAATGGCGCCAAGCACGGTGCTGTAGAGAAAAACCACCGGCACGAGCACGACCGCTCCCAGGACATCGAGTCCGGCTTTAGCCACTTGCTCGAAGGCGAAGCGCCGGGTGCGCTCGAGTCCGTTGAATGCAGCCTCACCCTGCTGATCGGCGCCGGGTGACGGCACACCGACGCGTGCGACTCGGCTCGACAGGGCTTCGCCGACGTGCGTCTCGAAGTCCGCGCCGGAGCGACTGAGGAGCCGATCACGATAGGCCGACGCGGCAGTGCCAACCCCGAGCGCGATGAGCACCCCAGTGGTCATGACCATCAGCGTCGAGGTTGCCTCATAACCGATCACACGATCGAGGACGACCTGCAGATAGATGATCGGTGCGAGGTTAGTCAGGATCGCGACGATCGATAACCCCGCAAGGGCGGCGGCGTACATCCGTGGGCGCGTCAACCACGAAGCAACGTAGCTCCACGAGATGGCGTCCAGGCGCTCGCCTGACGCGCTGCCGACAAATCGCAGAATGCGCCCCGACCAATCCTTGCGAAACGCCTCCGGATCCTGCCGATCGAGAACACCCGGCTGCAGTGGGTCGACCAGCGGAATCCGCGGCCCTTCCGATGAGGCCTCGGGTGGCCCGAGCACGATGCGCGGCGAACCGTCCAGCAAGATCGCCACGCAGGGGGTTTGGCTCGCACTCGTCGGGAACCTTTTGCGCGAGGGCGTCTCGCCCGCCAGGGCGAGCCCGTACGCGGCAAAAAAGCGTTTCAGCCCGGTCATGTCCGCCAGGTCCCCTCTGGCGTGGGCCTCACGCACATCCTGGTCGGCAATGCGGATTCCTTCGCGGCCTGCCAGCTGCGCCAGTGCCATCGCGGTCTTGAGCATGGGCATCTCGTCCGCTCGCCGTGTGGGCCCTCACCGCCTGTGTCCGTCACGCGAGGCGACCGTCTTGGTGCCTGATGAGCAATGGTTGCCTGCTTTTGGACGCCCATCGACGGCTCGCTGGATTCTCGCGTCGAGCACTCGGCGTGTCCACCGGGCCTGCCGGGCTACACGTGTTCGCCGCCGTCGGCACTCGCCGAGACTGCGAGCTCGTTGCCGGCCTTGTTCGCGAAGACACCCTCATCCACGGCAACGCGCCAGTGCACAGGCGGCACCGCGCCGAAACCGCTCGCGTCGACGTCGGCAATCGATAGGGGGCGTGGGCCACTGATGATCCCCTGAGCCTGGCCCGCGTGGCGTTCACGCCGGTTACAATCGCCGCGTCCGGTCCTTCGACCGCCGCTTCGGAGCCACCCTAAAACGAGCCGAGCTACCCGGCGATCAATGGGTGCCCGCGCTGGGCCGGCGCACCTGGCACATGGCCAAGAAGCCCCGGCAACGCGAGCGTGACATCGCCACGGTGCACGCCGGCATTCGCGCGGGCTTCACGCTCATCGACACCCCCGAGATGTACGGTGTCGGCGGCGCCGAGCGCCTCATCGGCGAGACCATGGGCGGCCGCCGCGACGAGTGCTTCCTGGTCAGCAAGGTGTTTCCGCACAACGCCTCGCGCGCCG
>CAYUKN010000135.1:0-5575 GCA_964445325.1 uncultured Ectothiorhodospiraceae bacterium | reverse complement strand
AGGACGGTGAAGCTGCCCCGCTCACACTCGAGGTCGAGACCGTCGATGTGGGTCTCGCCCTCGACGACCTTGTTGATTTGGTCGAGCACGAGCGTCATCAGGCCGTCGCCTCCCACGCAGCCGAGCGCCCATGCCCGTTCATCCAGTCCGCCACACGCTGCACCCCCTCGCTATCGAGCACCAGTCCCAGCTTGCTGCGGCGCCAGAGCACGTCCTCGGCGGTTGCCGCCCACTCCGCGTGGGCCAGATAGCGCAGCTCGGCCTCGTACAGGTCAGCGCCGAAGTGCTCGCCCAGATCCGCCAGCTGGCCCGCTGCTCCCAGAATCCGGGCAATGCGCGTGCCATAGTTGCGCGCCAGGCGCCACGCCATGTCACCCGGGAGCCAGGGCCACCGCCGGCGCACCCCGGCGAGGAACGCGTCGAAATCGCGGCCTTCGATGTCACCGCCCGGCAGCGCACGGGTGCCCGTCCAGTCGCGCTCGTCAGCGCCCAACACATCGGCGAGCTCGCTACAGGCCTCGCTGGCCAGGATGCGGTAGGTGGTCAACTTGCCGCCGAGCACGTTGAGAAGCGGCGCGCCGCTGCGATCCATCTGCAGCGCGTAGTCGCGCGACAGCGCCGAGGGGTTGGGACCACCGGCGTCGTGGAGCGTGCGTACGCCCGCGTAGGTCGAGACCACATCCTCGGGACGCACCGGCTCGGCAAAATATCGATTCACCGCATCACAAAGGTAGCGGATCTCCTCGTCGGAGGTGACCGCGTCGCGCGGATCGCCCTCATAGGCGATGTCGGTGGTGCCGATCAAGGTGTAGTCACCCTCGTAGGGGATCGCGAACACGACGCGCCCATCGGTGTTCTGGAAGATGTAGGCGTAGTCGTGGTCGTGGCGGCGCGGGACCACGATGTGGCTGCCCTTGACCAACGACACAGCATCGCCCTCGCCGTGGACCGCCTCGTCGAGGAAACGCGCCACCCATGGGCCCGCTGCGTTGACCAGCGAGCGCGCCGTCACCGTGCGCTCGCTGCCGTCGAGGCTCGAGCGCAGCGTGACCCGCCAGGCATCGCTGCCTCGCTCGGCGGCGACACAGCGGGTCCGCGGCCAGATCGCGGCGCCGCGCTCGGCGGCATCCATGGCGTTCAGCACGACCAGGCGCGTGTCCTGGACCCAGCAGTCCGAGTAGACGAAGCCGCGATCGAACGCCGGATCGAGCGGCTCGCCCGCGGGATGCTCGCGCAAGCGCAGCCCGCCGGAGCCGGGCAGGCGCCGGCGGCCACCCAGATGGTCGTAGAGGAACAGGCCGGCGCGGATCATCCAGGCAGGGCGCAGCTCGCGTACGTGCGGCATGACGAAGCGAAGCGGCCAGATGATGTGGGGCGCGATCCCGAGCAGGACCTCGCGTTCGCGCAGCGACTTGCGCACGAGGCGGAACTCGTATTGCTCGAGGTAGCGCAGCCCGCCGTGGATCAGCTTGGTGCTGGCAGAGGACGTGTAATGGGCGAGGTCGGCCTGCTCGCAAAGGGCGACGCTGAGCCCGCGACCCGCCCCGTCGCGCGCTATCCCGGCGCCGTTGATACCGCCGCCCACCACCAGCAGATCCCAATCCGCGCTTTGCGTCATGCCGCTCGCCCCTGCCCGATCCCGGCGATGGGGCAGCCGCCGGGCTCGGGGCCTGTTTTTTCGAAATGTAACATTATCAATGCACTGAAATGATGCAAACCGAAAATTCTGTGTTCATTTTTTGGGCAAATGAACAGCGGGCGCTGGGGTTCAGCACCTCGTCAGTGCGTCTTAGCCCGGCGCTGGTGCGACGAACAACGCCGCCCCGGACTCGTTGACGACGGTACCGAAGGGCTCGGGGGGCTCGACGTCGGTGAACAAGCCGTCGATATCGTCCAGTTGGCCCAGGCGCACCATGGCGCTGCGCCCGAACTTGCTGTGGTCGGCGGCCAGGAAGACCGTGCGCGCGCTGCGCATGATCGCTTGCAGCACCCGCACCTCGCGGTAGTCGAAGTCGAGCAGCGTGCCGTCCTCGTCGATGCCTGAGATGCCCATGACGGCGAAGTCGACCTTGAACTGATTGACGAAGTCGATGGTGGCCTCCCCCGTGATGCCGCGATCGCGGTGGCGCACCATTCCCCCCGCGATGATGACCTCGAACGAGGGGTTGGCACTCAACGTCATGGCCACGTTGAGGTTGTTCGTGATCACCCGCAGCCCGCGGTGATGCATCAACGCGCGCGCGACCTCCTCCGTGGTCGTCCCCAGCGTCATGAATAGCGACGCATGGTTCGGAATTTGCCGCGCGACCGACCCGGCGATGCGCTTTTTCTCGGAGCGGCGCTGCACGCGACGCGCCGTGTACGCCTCGTTCTCGACGCTCGAGGGCAGCCCCGCGCCACCGTGATAGCGCCGGAGGAGGCCGCCACGGCACAATGCGTTGACATCGCGACGGATGGTCTGTGTGGTCACACCGAAGTGCTCGGCGAGGCCCTCGATGGCGACGAAGCCCTGCTGGCGCACCAGCTCGAGCATCTCGCGCTGACGGGCATTGAGGTCGGGCGCGCGATCGTCCGTCATGGGCTCCTCACCGGCAGCCGTCCGCGCGAGCGAGTCTAGCCGAAGATTTCGGTTCCGAACATACCCGGGTTGACTTTTTTCGTTTTCGATCGATGATTGCGGCCAGCAGCATCTTGGGGAGGCGCCAGCGATGAGCGAACGGATCCTAGCGATCGACCAGGGCACGACCAGCTCCCGTGCCATCGTGCACGACCTCGGGGGCTACCCGGTCGCGTCGGCGCAGCAGGAGTTCCCGCAGCACTACCCCGATGGCGGCTGGGTCGAGCACGATCCGGAAGATTTGTGGCAATCGACCGTGTCGGTGGCGCGCCAGGCCCTCGAGCAGGCGGAGCGCGACGGCAGCCGCGCGGTCGCGCTGGGGATCACGAACCAGCGCGAGACCACGCTCGTCTGGGATCGCCGCACCGGCGAGCCCATCCACAACGCCATCGTCTGGCAGGACCGCCGCACGACCGACCATTGCAGCGAACTCAAGGCGGCGGGCCACGAGAGCGAGGTCACCGCGCGCAGCGGCCTTTTGCTCGATCCCTATTTCTCCGCGACCAAGCTGCGCTGGTTGCTCGACAACGTTGACGGCGCACGTGCCCGCGCCGAGAGGGGCGAGCTCGCCTTCGGCACCGTCGATACCTGGCTCATCTGGCGCCTGACGGGCGGGCGCGTCCACGCCACGGACGCGACCAACGCCAGCCGAACGATGCTGTTCAACATCCACGATCAAAGCTGGGACGACGAGCTGCTCGAGCTGTTCAACATCCCGCGTGCGCTGCTGCCGGAGGTGCGCGACTCCGCCGACGACTTCGGCACGGCCGAATCGGCACACCTCGGACGCTCGCTGCCCATCCGGGGTGTCGCGGGCGATCAACACGCGGCGGTCGTCGGCCAGAGCTGCTTCACGCCCGGTACGGTCAAGAGCACCTACGGCACCGGGTGCTTCGCCTTGATGAACACGGGCAAGGCCCCCGTGAAATCGGACAACCGGCTGCTGACGACCATGGCCTACCGCATCGAGGGCGAGCCCACCTTCGCTCTGGAGGGCGCGATCTTCGTCGCCGGCGCCGCGATCCAATGGTTGCGAGACAATCTGGGGGTACTGACCAGCGCCAGCGAGAGCGAGACGCAAGCCCGGCGGGCCCGGCTCGACGACGGCGTGTACCTCGTGCCCGCCTTCACCGGCCTCGGGGCCCCGTACTGGGCACCGGAGGCGCGCGGTGCCCTGCTCGGCATGACCCGCGACACCGGCCTCGCGGAGATCACGCGGGCGACCCTGGAGTCGGTTTGCTTCCAGACCTACGATCTGGTGGTCGCGATGTCGGCCGACAGCGGCTCGCCATTGCGCCAGCTCCGCGTCGACGGCGGCATGGTGGTCAACGACTGGCTGCTGCAGCGCATGGCCGACCTCATCGGCGTGCCCGTGGAACGCCCGCGCGAGACCGAGACCACCGCCTTGGGCGCGACCTACCTCGCTGGCCTCGGCTACGGCATCTGGCGCTCGCTGGACGACGTGCGCGGCCAATGGGCGCTCGATCGGCGCTTCGAGCCGTCGATCGCGGGCCACGAGCGCGAGCGCCTGATCGCGGGCTGGCAAGACGCCCTCAAGCGAGTGCTGCCGCAGGACCGATGAGGGCCGTGCCAACGCGGGCGCCGCGGCGCGCGCGACGGCTGCGCGCACGCTGTCCCGGGCGGCATCGGCTGTGCGCGCACCGGGGCGACGAGGCTACACTCGACGCCCCGTAAAGCACCGAGTCCACCATGCTCCAACTCCTGCAGCATCCCGCCATCATCCGCCTGATCGCGAGCGTCGTGCTGGTGACGGCGGTATTGATCGCACGCCACGTGTTCGCGCGGTGGATCAGCGGCGGCACCCACATGCTCAACGACCTCCAGCGCCGCCAGATGTTCTATCTGCGCAGCGCCGTGACCGCGAGCATCCTCGTCGGGCTCGTCGTCATCTGGGCGAGCGCGCTCCAGAATCTGCTGCTGTCGCTGACGGCGGTGACATTGGCCGTGGTCATCGCGACCAAGGAACTGCTCATGTGCCTGAGCGGTTTCGTGATGCGAACGACCAATCGCCTGTTCTCGGTGGGCGACTGGATCGAGTGCAACGGGATGCGCGGCGAGGTCGCCGACTACACCTTGATGTCGACCCGGATACTCGAGCTCGAGTCGGCCGAATACGGCTATGGCTACACGGGGCGCAGCCTCATTCTGCCCAATAGCCTGTTCCTCACGTTCCCCGTCTACACCTCGCCGCCCGCACGCCACTACGTTCATCACCGATTCGGGATCACGCTCGAATTCCCGATCGAAGCCGCTGCCGGGCTCGACTGGCTCAGGCAACGGACCGAGCGCTTGTGTGCGCCCTACATCGACGAGGGCCGCGAGCTCAACCAAGCCACCGACCGCCGCCTGGGCGTCGACGTCGCCGGGCCCGAGCCCTTCGTCAGCGTAACGACGACCGACATCGGCAAGATCCGCTACCTCGTGCTGTTGTTCTGCCCCATCGACAAAGCGCCCGAGCTCGAGCGCGCGATCGTGTCCGATTTCCTTCGGGCGGCCTATGCAGGCCAGTTCCCCTGCAAGCCCGGCCCAGCCGAGCCACTGCCGTGCCCATCGACCTAGGAGCCTGTCTGAAAAACCCGGCACCTACTGCGCGCGTCCCACAGCGGCATCTTTCAACGATCGCTCGACTCACATGGTCCCCACCATGCTCGTCTCACGATCCCTGAAATCTGCTCGCTGTGCCACGCGCTCGCGACGGCGCAGGTTTGTCAGATAGGCTCCTAGGGCCTGGTCATAACCGATTGCGGGCTCATAACATCCTGTGGGTCGGACTTTCAGTCCGACCCACCAGCGGCGCGCCAGCCCCGGCGTGGGACCCACCCCGCGACGAGCAGATCGATCAGAAATCGGCGAGGGCATTCCCGATTGGGGTCTCATAACACCCTGTGGGTCGGACTTTCAGTCCGACCCGCCAGCGGCGCGCCAACCCCGGCGTGG
>CAYUKN010000134.1:0-5644 GCA_964445325.1 uncultured Ectothiorhodospiraceae bacterium | reverse complement strand
TGCACGCTGTGCCACGCGCTCGCTACGGCACAGAATTCTCGGACAGGCTCCTAGAATGCGCCGCCATTCGCCGCGACGTCCCCCAACCGTGAAGCGCCACGCCCAAGCAATCCCCGAGGTCGGCGGCGACCCGTCCGCCGGTGCCCCCTCCGAGCGCCGCGACCGCGATGCCCCGGCCATCGAGACCCTCTTCGCGCGCTACCGCGGCCTGATCGACGACTGGCCGGCGTTCTGCCGTGCCATGGAGCGCCCGCTGGCGCCCGTGGTGCGCGCCAATACGGGGCGGATCGGGGTCGACGAGCTCGCCGAGCTGGTGGCCGCCGACGGCTACGGCGCGCGTCCATTGCCATGGCAACCGGGCGCGCTCGAGGTCGACCCGGCCTTCCGGCCGGGGCGGCACTGGGGCATGCCCGCAGGCCTGTTCCAGGTCCAGGAGGCGGCCTCGCTGCTGCCGGTCACGCTGCTCGACGTCCGCCCGGGCCAGCGCGTGCTCGATCTGTGCGCCGCCCCGGGCAACAAGTCCGTCCAGATCGCCGATGCCCTGGCGGGCGCGGGCACGGTCGTCGCCAACGACGCCAGCCCCGGGCGCATCGGCTCGCTCAACCAGGCATTCAAGCGCCACGGGGTCTTCCACGCGGCGACGACCCTGCGCGACGGCCAGGGCTACCCGCCCGCCGCGGGCACGTGGGACCGCATCCTCGTGGATGCGCCATGCTCCTGCGAGGGCACCTACCGCAAGGGAGCACATGCGCTCGAGCATACGCCCGGGGCGTTCCGGGATCGGCTGGTCGCCCGCCAGAAGCGCCTTCTGCAACGGGCGCTTCGGCTGGTGCGTCCGGGCGGGCGCGTGGTCTACAGCACCTGCACCTTCGCCCCCGAGGAGAACGAGGGCGTCGTCGCGGCGGCCCTCGCGGCCACCGGCGGCGGCTTCCGCATCCGCCCGGCGCACATCGACGGGCTCACCATCGCGCCCGGGCTCACCGAATGGGATGGCCAGCGCTGGGACAAGGCTCTGGCCGGCTGCGCCCGCCTTTGGCCGCACCACAACGACACCAGCGGCTTCTTCGCCGCGGTGATCGAGCGCAGCGAAGACGCGGGCGCCGCGAATGAACGGCCGGGCGATTCCGGGCCACCGCCGGAAGACACCGAGGCACGCGAGCATCTGCTGGGCCTGCGCGAGCACTTCGGCCTGCCGGAGCCGATCGTGGACCGCCTCCGGGCCGTGCGCCAGAGGCGCAAGTACGTCGACGCAGTGGGCCGCGGCATCGACCCGCCGCCCGAGTCGATGCGCCTGCGTGTCGGCATCCCGGCGGTGGGCGTGCAGTCGAAGCCGCCCAAGCCCGCCACCGCCACCGCCCTGGCGCTCGGGCCCTGGGCCACGCGCCACCTCGTCGACGTCGACGCCGGCGAGGCGGACGCCTTCCTCCAGCGCCGGGCCTTCCCGCTCGCGCCCGAGCGCCAGTGGGGCACGGGCGGGCGTTGCCACGTGCTGGTGCGCTACCGCGGCTACGTGATCGGCGTCGGCGAGCAACGCGACGGCTATGTCGCCAGCCTGTTCCCCAAGGGCTGGGTCAGTGCGGCGCGCACCGGGGGCGCATCATGAGCCGCCTTCGCTCGCCGTTGGGGGCGCCACCTCGTCGAAATCATCGACAGCCGTAAAGCGCGCCAATTCCCGCCGGGGCTGGCCCGAGTCGGGCCGCCGGATCCCCAGGATGTGCGGCAAGCCGAAGCGATCGGCCGCTTCGAGCACGGCCGGGCTGTCGTCGACGAACAACGTCCGGCCCGGGTCGAAACCCTCGTGCGCCCACAAAGCGTGCCAGAACCGCTGGTCCTCCTTGGCCGCACCGAAGTCGTGCGCGGAATAGCGCGCGTCGAAGGCGTCGCCCAGGGCCAGGCGCTCGAACTTGAAACCGACCGAGCCGGGGTGGGCGTTGGTCGCCAGCACCCGGCGCTTGCCGGCCGCCGCAAGGGATTCGAGGAACGCCGGCGCGTGCGGGCGCCACCGGACCAGCTCGCCGATCTCGGCCTTGAGATCGACCAGGTCGAGGCCGAGCTCGCGCTGCCAGTAGTCCAGGCAGTACCAGTCGAGCGTGCCCTCGACCGCCTGGTAACGCCGGTGCAGGTCGGCGCGCGCCGATGCGAGATCGATGCCCCAGTGATCGGCCACGCGGCGCGGCAGATGCTCGCCGAAGAAGTGGTTGTCGAAGTACAGATCGAGCAGGGTCCCGTCGAGGTCGAGCAGGACGGTGTCGATGGTGTCCCAGGGGATCTGGACAAGCTCGCGCGCCATGGAGCGACGATACCATGGCGCCGACGCCTCCCATCTTCTCGGCGCAAGCGGGCGGCTGTAGAATGCGCGGCCCTGAGCAGCCGCCGATGAGGGCAACGTGGCCGCGAGGCTGCAGGCGGTCCTCTGCGTTGCCGGCCGGTGCCACACCCGGCTGGAGGGCCGACCCCGGACGGCCCGCGTCGAAGACCGCTCCTGTCGGAGCCAACGCCCGAGCCACACAAGCGCCACAGATAGCCGATTCCCTTGCTCATGCATCCAATCTCGCCGCGGATCGCCTCTTGAAAGACACCGTCACCGACCTCGTCCGCCACGCGCTCGACCAGCTCGCCGACGCCGGCACCATCGACCGCGACAGCATCCCCGATTTCCGGGTCGAGCGCGCACGCGACCGCGGCCACGCCGATCTGGCGACCAACGTCGCCCTCGTGATGGCCAAGCGCGTCGGCATGCGCCCGCACGACCTGGCCGAGGCGATCGTCGCCGCCCTGCCGGCCGATCCGAGCGTCGCGCGTGCCGAGGTCGCCGGGCCCGGCTTCATCAACTTCTTCCTCGAGACCGGGGCGCGCAACGGCGTCGTGCGCCGGATCCTCGAGCACGAGGCCGCATTCGGGCGCCGCCAGGAGGCGACGGGCAAGCGCATCCACTTGGAGTTCGTCTCCGCCAATCCGACGGGGCCGCTGCACGTAGGCCACGGTCGCGGCGCGGCCTTCGGCGCTTCGGTCGCCAATCTGCTCGAGGCCGCCGGCCACGATGTCCACCGCGAGTACTACGTCAACGACGGCGGGCGCCAGATGGAGATCCTCGCGGTCAGCGTCTGGCTGCGCTACCAGGAGGAGCACGGCATCGCCGTGGCCTTCCCGGCCAACGGCTACCAGGGCGACTACGTGCGCCGCATCGCTTGCGCGCTCTGCGACCTGCATGGCGACGGCCTCACCCATCCCGCATCGGCCGTCACCGAGGGCCTGCCCGCCGACGAGGCCGATGGCGGCGATAGGGAGGCCCACGTCGACGCCCTGGTCGAGCGGGTCAAGGCGCTGCTCGGCGGCGACTGGGAGGCCGTGTTCGAGCACGCGCGCGCCGAGCTCGTCGCCGAGATCGAGGATGACCTGGCCGCGTTCGGGGTGACGTTCCAGCGCTGGTTCTCCGAGCGCAGCCTGTTCGAATCGGGGGCGGTCGATGGCGCACTGGAGCAGCTAGCCGACAAAGGCTGGCTCTACGAGCAAGACGGCGCCCAGTGGTTCCGCTCGAGCGAGCTCGGCGATACCAAGGACCGTGTGGTGGTGCGCGCCAACGGCGACCGGACCTATTTCGGCGCCGACATCGCCTACCACTGGGACAAGATCGAGCGCGGCTTCGACCCGATCATCGACGTGCTGGGCGCCGACCACCATGGCTACATCCCGCGCATGCAGGCGGCCGTGCAAGCGCTCGGCTGTCGCGCGGACCACTTCCAGACGCTGCTGGTGCAGTTCGCGCAGCTCTACCGCGGCAGCGAGAACATCCCCATGTCGACGCGCGCCGGGCGCTTCGTCACCCTGCGCGAGCTCTGCGACGAGGTTGGCACCGACGCCGCGCGCTTTTTCTACGTCCTGCGGCGCAACGACCAGCACCTCGACTTCGACCTCGAGCTGGCCAAGGCGCACACGCACGACAACCCCGTCTACTACGTCCAGTACGCCCATGCGCGCATCGCCAGCGTGATGCGCCAGGCCGAGGCGAAGGGCTACCCGTGGGATCGCGAGCGCGGGCTGGCCCATCTCGAGCGCCTGGTGAGCGCACACGAAACAGCGTTGATCGAGGTCCTCGAGCGCTACCCCGAGATGGTGGCGCAGGCCGCGGCCGACCGCGAGCCCCATCGGATCTGCTATTACCTGCTCGAGGACGTCGCCAACGCCTTCCACACCTGGTACAACGCCGAGCAATTCATCGTCGACGACGCCGAGCTGCGCGATGCGCGCCTGGCGCTCGTCCAGGCCACCGGCCAGGTCATCCGCAACGGGCTCGGCCTCGTCGGCGTCTCCGCCCCGGATACGATGTAATGGCCCAGGCGCGCCGCCGCAACAAGCGCCAAACGGGTGCGGCCAACGGCCTGCCCGGGTGGGCGATGCTCACCATCGGCCTGATCATCGGCTTGTTCGTCGCCTTCCTGGTCTATCTCGACGATCTCGAGGAGCCGCCCAACGCCGCCGTCGAGTCGAGCGAGGGCGAGCCGAGCAGCGCCAATGAGCAAGATGCGGACGCGCAAGACAGCGACGCGGCTGACGGCGGCGACGATCCCCGTTTCGAGTTCTACTCGATCCTGCCCGAGCTCGAGGTGGTCGTCCCCGAGCAGGCCCAGCAGGGCGGCGAGGCGGAAGACACCACGGACGATGGCGATACCTCGGCGACCGACGAGGCCAGTGGCGAAGGCCGCTTCTATCTCCAGGCCGGCTCGTTCCAGCAGGCCGACCAGGCCGAGAGCATGAAGGCCAAGATCGCGCTGCTGGGCCTCGACGTCGCGATCCAGCGGGTCGAGATCGATGGCGAGCGCTGGCACCGGGTGCGCGTGGGCCCGTACGACAGCCGCAACGACCTCCAGTCGGCCCAGAGTCGGCTGCGCGACAACGGCATCGACTTCCTCGTGCTGCGCGAGAAGGCCGACGGTTGAGCCCATGTCCCGAGGAAAGCCGCGGCGAGCACTGACCACGCCGGCCTGACCGCGCCGGCGCCGATTCGATGGCCAACGCCGACACCGAGACCCGAGACGAGTGGGCCCAGGCCGAGGCGGCGATCGCGGCCGCGGCTTCCCCCGAGCGTGCGACGCTGCGCAAGCGCCTCAAGGGGCTCAAGCGCCGCGCCCGCAAGGGCCAGCCCCATGAGCGCGGCCTGCGCCGTGTGCACGAGGCCGCCGATGCCTCGGCGCGCCGACGCCAGGCCCGCGCCGCGGCCATCCCCGAGCCCACCTATCCGCCCGAGCTGCCCGCCACCGAGGCACGCGAGCGCCTGCTCGCGGCGATTCGCGACCACCAGGTCGTGGTCGTCTGCGGCGACACCGGCTCGGGCAAGACGACGCAACTGCCCAAGATGTGCCTCGAGCTCGGCCGCGGCGTCGAGGGCATGATCGGCCATACCCAGCCCCGGCGCATCGCGGCGTCGACCGTATCGGCCCGTGTCGCCGAGGAGCTCGGGTGTGAGGTGGGCGCAACGGTCGGCTACAAGATGCGCTTTCGCGAGCACGTCGCCGAGGCCACCGCGCTCAAGCTGATGACCGACGGCATCCTGCTCGCCGAGATCCGCCACGACCCCGAGCTCACCGCCTACGACACGCTCATCATCGACGAGGCGCACGAGCGCAGCCTCAACATCGACTTCCTG
>CAYUKN010000133.1:0-5666 GCA_964445325.1 uncultured Ectothiorhodospiraceae bacterium | reverse complement strand
CAGCCCTCGCTCATGGTTCTCGCGAAGACGCTAAGCGCGCCAAGAGACGCAAAGTTTGCTTGCAATTGATGAGGAGGAACCGGGTGGGGAAAAGAAATGCCCAGTGAGAGGGCGTCATCTTGGCGTTCTTGGTGATCTTGGCGCCTTTGCGTGGACCCGGCTGCACGGCTGGGCGGGCTTGGACCGACGCTGGCCTGAAGCACCCCCGCGAAGGCCGGCACCCAAAAACAATCGTGTCTTCGCGTGCCTCGCGGCTTCGCGAGAGTACTTGAACTCCGCGTTCTTGGTGGACTTGGCGTCTTGGCGAGAGCCTGAACAGCGAGGTACGGCTTATACCTCGGTATGCAGACCGCACTCGCGCTTGAGGCCGAAGAAACGTGCGCCCTCCTCGCTCATGCCATCGGCCGGGCGGCGGGTGGTGTGCCAGTCGCCGATGGAGATGTAGCCCTGGTGCCACAGCGGGTGGTAGGGCAGGTCGAACGCCTTGAGATACCTGTAGATGTCGCGGTCGCTCCAGTCGAGGATCGGATGGACCTTGAGGCGCCCGTTCTGGTCCTCGGCGAAGCGACGCGCGACGCGGCTGGTCGACTGATCGCGGCGAATGCCCGACAACCAGGCGTTGGCGCCGAGCTCGTGGAGTGCACGCTGCATGGGCTCGACCTTGTTCATGCGGTTGTAGCGCTCGACACCCTCGCTGCCCTGCTCCCACAGGCGCCCGTAGCGCGCCTCCTGCCACGCCGCGCTCAGGCGGGGGCGATAGACTTGGAGGTTGAGCCCCAGGCGCTCGGTGAGCTCGTCGACGAAGCGGTAGGTCTCGGCGAACAGATACCCTGTGTCGACGAACACGACCGGCAGATCGGGCTGCTCGCGCGTGGCCATGTGTAGCATCACCGCCGACTGCGCGCCGAAGCTCGAGGTGAGCACGGTCCGACCCGGAAACCGCTCAAGCGTCCGCGCGACCCGCTCGCGGGCGTCGCACGCGGCCAGCAGCGCGTTGAACCCGGCCGGTTGGTCGAGATCCTTGGCGTTGTCGAATGCGACGACTTGTCCCATGGCCGTGCCTCCGGTTGATCCGCTCGTATGATTGCGGGCTGTGTGGCGGGTGGGAGCATGGGGCCTGCGGCGGCACAAATAAAGTAATCAATATCTCTATCAGTGTGACCATTCGTTATATAGGCCCGGTGTGGGTTGGCCCGCGACGCGCCGCCGGCGAATCGGTACCCTTGGCACCGGTTTACCGCTCCGGCGAGAGGTATTGCCCGCCCATCCAGCGAGGACGCGCGCATGATCCAACGCCTACAGGCCGCCTTCTATGGGCTCGTGCTCCGCCATCCCATCTGGTTGATGGTGATTGCCGCGGCGTTGATCACGGCCGCGGGCTATCAAGCGCGCTATTTCGAGCTCGACGCCTCACCCGAGTCGCTCCTGGTGGAGCAGTCCCCCGCGCTCGATACCTACCGCTCGGTGCGCTCGACCTACGGCTCCGACGCCTTCTTGTTCGTGACGTATACCCCGGACGAGGCGCTTTTCAGCGAGGCCTCGCTGGACAGGCTGGCGGATCTGGCGGGTGATCTGAGCGCGCTGGATGGCGTCGCATCGATCACGCACATGCTCAACGTGCCCTTGATCGAGACAACCGACGTGACCTTCTCCTCACTCGCCGAGGACGTGCCCACGCTGGGCGACGGCGACGTTGCCCCGGAGCAGGCGCGAAAGGAGTTCCTCAACAGCCCGCTGTACCGCGACCTCATCCTCAACGGGGACGCCGACACGACAGCAATGCTCGTGCGTCTCGAGTCCGACAGCGGCTACCAGGAGCTCCTGGAGCGCCGGGGCCAGCTGCGCGCGAAGCGGGGCGCGGGCCAGCTCGATGCCGAGGCACGGGCGGAGCTGCGCCGCGTCGAGCGCCGCATCGACGAGCGCAAGGCGGCGGCTCAGGCGCGCCTCGAGAGACAGATCGGGGCGATCCGCGGCGTGCTCGAGCAATACCGCGGTGATGCCCGCATCCACCTCGGCGGGGTGCCCATGATCGCGGTCGACATGCTCGACTTCGTCGCCAACGACATCCGCACCTTCGGTGTGGCGGTCGGGCTATTCATCGTGGTGCTGCTCGCAGTGGCGTTCCGGCGCCCGCGCTGGGTGATCGCGCCTACGGTGATCTGCGCCAGTGTCGTCGTCGGCCTGTTCGGCTTGATCGGCACGATGGGCTGGCCCGTAACCGTGGTCTCGTCGAATTTCGTTTCGCTGGCCTTGATCATCACGCTGTCGCTGCTCGTGCACCTGATCGTGCGCTATCGCGAGCTCCAGGTTGCCGAGCCCGACGCCGACCAGGCGACGCTGCTGCGCCAGACCCTCGACAGCAAGTTCACGCCGTCGTTGTTCACAGCGCTGACCACCGGCATCTCGTTCGCCGCGCTGATGTTGGCCGACATCCAGCCGGTCAAGGATTTTGGTCTGATCATGGTTTGGGCCGTCGCGCTGGGCTTCATCGCCACGTTCCTGCTGTTCCCCGTCTTGCTCGGCTGGCTCATGCCCCCGCCCGCGCCGCGCTTGCGCGGCGACGTCACCCAACGCGCCAATCTGGGCGTTGCCCGCTTGGTGCAACGGCGTCCGGCCGCCACGGTCGTGGCATTCGCGGTCCTCGCGCTGCTCGGTGTCGGTGGCGCCTTGCAGCTCACGGTGGAGAATCGATTCATAGATTACTTCCACGAGGACACCGAGATCTACCAGGGCCTGCGGCTCATCGACCGCGAGCTCGGCGGCACGACCCCGCTCGATGTGGTCGTCGATGCGCCCTCGTCGTTCCTGGAGGACTACCAAGCCGATCAGGAGTTCGCCGAGGAACTCGGCATGGCCTCGTCCGAGCCCAATCCGGCGGAGGGCTATTGGTACAACGCGCGCAAGCTCCAGCAGGTCGGCGAGATCCACGACTACCTCGACAGCCTCGACGCCACGGGCAAGGTCTTGTCGCTGGCCACCCTGTGGCGCATGGCGCTTTCGATCAACGACGGCGAGACCCTGGAGCCGTTCCAGCTCGGTGTGCTCTACAACCGGCTGCCCCCGGATCTGCGCGAGCAGCTGATCGAGCCCTACATGCGCCCCGACGGCAATCAGATCCGCTTCGATATCCGGGTAGTCGACTCGCTGCCCGGGCTCAACCGCAATGCCCTGCTCGAGCGGATCCGAGGCGAGCTGCCGGAGCGCTTCGAGTTGAAGCCGGAGCAAGTCACGCTGTCGGGCATGCTCGTGCTCTACAACAACGTCCTGCAGAGCCTGTTCCACTCGCAGTTCGTGACACTCGCCATCGTCTTCGTTGCGATTGTGCTCATGTTCGGCGGGCTGTACCGCTCGTGGCGCATGGCGTTGATCGGGCCCATCCCGACCGCGGTCGCGGCGTGCCTCGAGCTCGGCGTGATGGGCTGGATCGGGCTGCCGCTGGACATCATGACCATGACCATCGCCGCGATCGTCATCGGCATCGGCGTCGACGACACCATCCACTACGTCGACCGGGTGCGCGACGAGGTCGCCGCGGGCGCCGACTACGAAGGGGCCAGCCGAATCGCCCACGCCGAGGTGGGGCGGGCCCTCGTCTACACCACCATCATCGTCACGCTCGGCTTCTCGATCCTGACGCTGTCGAACTTTATGCCGACGATCTACTTCGGCTTGCTGACGGGCCTGGCAATGGTCTTCGCCCTGGTGAGCAACCTGGCGCTGCTGCCCGTGCTGGTGCGTTGGTTGCGTCCGTTCGCCGTGCCCGCCGCGACGCGTTGAACCGAGGCACCGGCGCCCGCATAATTCCCGAGTACAATACTCGGGCAAACACGGTGCCCCGCATCGAGAGGTGATAGCGACATGACCGCAGCCGAAACAGTGACCGAGACGCCGTTGTCCCTCGACAACAGCTATCTGCAGCTGCCGTCGGCGTGCTATGCCCACGTCGAGCCGACGCCGGTTGCGCAGCCGCGGCTGTTGCGGCTCAACCGCCCGCTCGCCCGGCACCTGGGTCTCGATCCCGAGGCGCTGGCCTCGCCGGCGGGCGTCGACATTCTGGCGGGCAATCGGGTGCCGGATGGGGCGTCGCCGTTGGCCCTGGCGTATGCGGGCCATCAATTCGGCAACTGGGTCCCGAGCCTGGGTGATGGGCGCGCGGTCCTGCTCGGCGAGGTCGTCGATCGCGACGGCGTGCGCCGCGACCTCCAGCTCAAGGGCGCGGGTCTGACACCGTTCTCGCGCATGGGGGACGGGCGGGCCTCGCTCGGCCCGGTCATCCGCGAGTATCTGGTCAGTGAGGGCATGGCGGGCCTGGGGATCGCTACCACCCGGGCGCTGTCGATGGTGGCCTCGGGCGAGTCGGTCTATCGCCAAGTGGTCGAGCCGGGGGGTGTGCTCACGCGGGTCGCGGCGAGCCACGTACGTGTCGGCACGTTCGAGTACTTCTACCGCCGTGGCGACTACGCGGCCGTGCAGGCATTGGCCGATTACGTCATCGCGCGCCACTACCCCGAGCTCGCCCAGGCGGAGCAGCCGTATCGGGCCCTCCTCGAAGCGGTGTCACGGCGCCAGGCCGAGCTGATCGCCGACTGGCTGCGGATCGGCTTCATCCATGGCGTGATGAATACCGACAACGTTTCGCTGGCCGGCGAGACCATCGACTACGGCCCGTGTGCCTTCATGGATACGTATCATCCCATGACGGTGTTCAGCTCGATCGACATGCAGGGGCGCTACGCCTACAACCAACAGCCCCAGATCGGCCACTGGAACCTGACGCAGTTGGCCGAAACCCTGCTGCCCATCCTGGCCGATGATCACGACAGTGCCGTCGCCCGTGCACGCGAGGCGCTCGAGGTCTACCCACAGGCGTTCGAGGCGCGCTACCACGCCGATCTGCGCGCCAAGATCGGCCTGGAACACGCCCAGGACGGTGACCTCGAGCTCGTCAGCGATCTGTTCAAGCGCATGGCCGAGCAGCGCGCGGACTTCACGCTCACCTTCCGCCGCCTGGCGGACCTGCACGCCGGCGACGCCAGCGCCGACGATGGGGTGCGCGCATTGTTCGCCGAGCCCGAGGCGTTCGACGCCTGGGTGGGGCAGTGGCGCGAGCGCCTGGCCAGCGAGGGACGCGGCGACGCCGAGCGCCGCGAGGCGATGCGCGCGGTCAACCCGGCCTACATCCCGCGCAACCACCGCGTCGAGCAGGCGATCGATGCGGCCAAGAACGAGGGGGACTTGCAGCCGATCGAGGATTTGTTGACCGTGCTGGCCGAGCCGTACGCGGACCACGACGAACTCGCGCACCTGGCGGCGCCGCCCGAGGCCCACGAGGTCGTGCCGCGCACGTTCTGCGGCACCTAGGAGCCTGTCAACACTCCGCTTGGTCACGGCGTTGCGGCCCCCGATATGCGGGCCGCAACCCGTCGGGGCGGGGCCTGTGCGGCGCAATGCGGCGCCGCAGAAGCCCGTCCGTGGGCTTCGGCCTACGGGCCGGCCTCCGGCTGTCCCAAATTGTTGACAACGAATTGGTGCGCCGCACTCACGTAGGGCCCGCTACGCTCGCTCGGCGCGCCTTGCCTTGCACCGCACAGGCCCTGCCGCGGCGATCAAACGGGGTGTTAACAGGCCCTAGGTACACGCCGCCACCTCGGAGGCCGGTTTTTGCT
>CAYUKN010000132.1:0-5892 GCA_964445325.1 uncultured Ectothiorhodospiraceae bacterium | reverse complement strand
CGTCCCAGCGGTAGGCCACCAGATCGCCGCCGCGACCGACGCTGTAATCGAGGCAGGCCACATTGGACGCCTGCGGCTCGGGCTCGCCGGTGAGCCAGTAATGGCCGAAGAACACCGGCGGCGCGTCGCTCGGATAGGTCAGGCGCGGGTAGTCGTCGGGCACCGGATCGCGGGGCAATGCCGCGATGAGCTCGGGCGGACCAAAGCCCACATCCGCCCAGGGCATGCCGGGCCCGGCGTCCCACCAGCGCACGCGCGTGTCATGGCGCACTTGGCCATCCTTGTCGGTGAACGAAAGCCCTTGCGGCAACGGCCACTCGACGCCCTTGAGCAACGTCTCCAGCACCGCGCCCAGCTCGCAATCCGCCTCGAACGCATCGGGCCGCCGCTCGGGCCAGTCGGAAGCGGCGCCGAGACCACTGGCCAAAACCGTCTCGATCGCCGCCGGCTGCCACGCTGCGTGGATCAGGCGCAGTTCGCCCAGATCGAGCCAAAACGGCAGCTCGCGGAACCACGCCAGGTCGCTGGCCAACGCCTGCTCATGGCCCGCGTAGGACGCCAGCGTCGCCTCGTGCTGCGCGGCATTCTTGGCCGTATGCGGGCGCAGCCACTCTTCCGGGCGCCGTGGGTCGCGCGTGTGGTAGGCGATGGCATTGAGCTCATGGTTGCCCATCACACAGCGCGCGGCACCGGCCTCGACCATGCTGCGCACCGTCGCCACGACCTCGCGCGAGCGCGGGCCGCGATCGATCAAGTCCCCGAGGAACAGCGCGTGGCGCTGCCGATGGCGCCAAACGCCATCACTGGAGGCGTAGCCCAACCGCGCCAGCAAGCGCTCGAGCGCGTCGAGCTGGCCGTGGATGTCGCCGATGATGTCGTAAGGCATCGAAGTACGCCGCTCGTCCGCGAGCTCGAATGGCGGGATCCTAACCACCACTAGTCCGTTTTTGCTCAGCTCGGAGCTCTCGAGGTGATCCTGGTTACTGTCCCCAGAACTGGTCCCCTAATTCGTTCCCGAATTACCGTCGCTGGCCCTTAATCCGACGCCGGGGAGGTCAGACGTGGGTCTGCGGAAAGACTTGAAACGGATTATGCCCGGACATCAGGTCGGCCCGATGACGCGCTGCCGGTCGGCGAAGCACCGCCGAAACGCGTCGAACGCGGGCGCGCCGGCCCGGGGATCGAGGACGGCGAAGACCACGGTGTCGAAGGCGCCGGCGTAACCGGCGTTTTCGACCAATAGGTCGCGGAAATCGGCCACGATTTGTTCGGGATCGTGCCCGAAAACGCCGCAGCCCCAGGCGCCGAGGACCAGGTGGCGATGGCCATGGTGGTGCGCGAGCGCGAGCAGTCGGCTCATGCGGCGGCGCATCGTCGGCCGCGCCTGTTCGAGTCGGTCGGGCTCGTTCTGGGCGAGGGCGCTTCGGTTGACCGCCGGGGCGCTGACGATCGACACGCGGTAAGGCTCGCCGAGCAGGTGGCCGGCGTCGTCGCGGAGGACAGGCACGCCGGGTGAATGGATCATGTGGTCGGTGTAGAGCGCCGTGGCGCAGTCGCGGTTGGCGCTGTAGTACGTGTTCGCTTCGCGCAGGCATGGGTAGAGGCCAGTCGCCCGCGCCAGCGCTTCTTCCTGGGCCTGCGCCCCCTTGAGGAAGCCGCCGCCGGGCTGGCGCGCCGAGGCGAAGTTCAGGCACAGCGGGTCGTGGCCCGTGGTGTCGGCGAGCGCTCGGGCCGCGGCCAGGGTCGAGGCGTTGCGAACCCGGGTCTCGGGCGGCGTAGTCGGGCGCCGATCGGCTGCCCCGTCCAGCGCCGCCAGCTCGTCCGGCGTGAACACGCGCGTGGCGTGCTGGGCCTCGGCCAGCCAGTCCCCGATCGAGATCCAGCGACCGTCGGGCAGGCGGTAGCCACCGTGCTCGAGGATCTCAAGCGTTTCGCGTGCGAGCCGGGCGCGCGCCTGACGTGGTTTCATCGGCTCATCCCGCGCGGTTCCTCAAGGCCGAATGTGCATTAGGCAATGCCCGCAGGCTGCCAACGGCATCACCGATGACGGTGTTCGGCATCGTCGTACATGCTGCTCGATCACGCCGGGCGGCGCCTTGTCGCTTGGGCACGAAACCGGCCGAGCTCTGTGGCCGTTCAATCGGGATGCCGGCCCCCTTGTCCCCGATTCGGTCGGGATGGAGCCGCTCATGCGGACGCGAAGGATCGAGGCACCGGGAACGGCCGGTCAATCGCTTTGCGCGCAAGGCGGGCCCGCGGTGTGAGCCGTGGTGGCGATGGGCACAACGATACCGGTTGCACCATTGCGGTGGCGGGGCTTCATGCAGGCGTGTTGCATGCCGTGTGTTCAGAGGATGCAGGGCTTCGGGCATGGCGGCTGGCGCACGCCGGCTGGTGCCTGTGCCAGCGCGAGCGCTGCGAGAAGATTTACCGGGATGGCCGCGGCAACCGTGGCGGCATCTTAGGGGCACAAGCCGGCCTACGTCGGTCGGTGGGATGGCTTGGGTGGTGGGTTCAGTCTTCGGCATGCCGGCTGGTGCCTGTGCCAGCGCGAGCGCTGCGAGAAGATTCGCCGCGGATGGCCGCGGTAACCGTGGCGGCATCTTAGGGGCACAAGCCGGCCTACGTCGGTCGGTGGGATGGCTTGGGTGGTGGGTTCAGTCTTCGGCATGCCGGCTGGTGCCTGTGCCAGCGCGAGCGCTGCGAGAAGATTCGGCGCGGATCGCCGCGGCAACCGTGGCGGCATCTTAGGGGCACAAGCCGGCCTACCCCGTCTGCCCAAGGGCTTCAAGACCGGGCCCGACGGGTGATGGCTCCTGGAGTCGCTGTCGATAGCGATACGTATTGACCCTTGGCGCGCAGCAGCCTGACTCGGTGCTCGATCGGGAAAAACCGTCAACGAACCGCAAGCGGGGAGCTTTTAGCGTTGCTGATTCTTGATGTACTCGCGCAGGGCTTCGTTGATGCGGGTCTGGTAACGATCCCCCTGGGCACGGAACCACGCGAGTACATCGGCATCCAGGCGTAGGGTGATCTGTTTCTTGAGCGGGCGATAGAAAACGCCCCGCTGCGCGTCCGACCAGTCGGTCAACTCCGGCATGTCCTCGGTATCGATCTCCGCCTCGGGCTTCTCGCCCAGCCGTCGAAGCTCGTCAGCCTGCTGTCGGGTCACTTTGCTCATATCGTCTTCGTTCACGCTTGGTGGCCTTGCGAGCCGAGATAATCCGGATGACTTCTTCACCATCATCATCCTCGCGCCACGTGTGGGCTACGAGAAGCACCACGATGCCTCCCGCCAGGCCCACTGTCTGCCATCGCTCCTCGGGCCCCTCGTGGCGATCCTGGATTGACAGATGACTCGGGTTATTGAAGACCAGGCGAGCGGTATCGAAGCTAACACCGTGCTTCGCCCGGTTGCGCTGATCCTTGCGCCCATCCCATTCAAACCGCATCTTTCGATTGTAGTTATATTATTGTAACTACACAAAGGGTTTCCTTGAGTCGGCAGTACTCGCCAGGTTCGAGGCTAGCTTCGCCGCGCAGTGGCAACGCAGCCCGGTCCTGCCGGCTCCTACGGGGCCAGCCAATGGAGCCGCCTTGTCGCTTCGCGACGAAGGCGCCCTACGTTGCCCAAGGAAGCCGTCGCCGGGCGGGCGAACGCGTGTAGGGCGGGTTCGCCGCGCAGTGGCAACCCGCCGGCCTCCGGCCGATTCGTGCCGTTGTAGGCGGGTCTCATCTGGTTAGTCGGAGCCGCTCGTTGCTTTGGGGCGAAACCGGGCGACCTATGTGCCGGCTGGTGCCTGTGCCACCGCGAGCGCTGCGAGAAGATTTACCGGGATGGCTCCGGAGACCGCGAAGGCCTGTGAGGGGCACAAGCCGGCCTACTCGTCGCGGGATATCCGAGCGATTCACCCGAGGCGTCTTCGTTACCGCGAAGGAATCCCGAGGGGCACAACCCGGCCGCGTTTATCGTCCCGTCGCGCAATAACAAAAGCCCCCGGCGGCGGCGCCACCGGGGGCATCGGGTCAGCCGTGTGACAAGATTCGCGGGTCTCAGGCGTTGCCTTCGCTAACCCTCGACTGGACCAGCCCGTAGATCCCCGCGCTGACCAGATAGGCCAGATCATGGTCGGGGAAGCGCTCGGCCAGGCGCTTTTGCAAGGCCTTGTAGTGCGCTTGCGCAGCCTCGCCGTCTTGCAGGTCCTGGGCGAGCTCGTCGTGCTCGGCGATGTAGCGATCGACGATCGCATCAGCCGCGTTGAGGTAGTCGATCTGCTGACCGACGGCCTCGTCGACCGGCACGCCGATGGTACCGCGGCCCGCATAGACTTCGTCGCCGCCGTGTTGGCGCAGCTCGCGCAACGCGGCCTTCCAGGCGTCCAGATCGGGTTGCGGCTGACCGTCGACGATGCCGCCTTCGAGCCAGGCGTGGGCATCGTGGTGGATCAGATCGCCCACGATCAGATCGCCGGTCGCGTCGATGCGAGCGACCGTCTGCGTGCTCGAGATCCCGCTGTGGTCGAGCTCGAGCAAGGTGATGGTCTCGCCCGATGCGAGCTCGATCTTCTTGCGGCCCTCGAAGGTTCGATCGATGGCCTCGAACTCGGGGTACTCGTCGGGCTCGAACACGCCGGCGACTTCCGTGAGGAAGTGCTTTTTGTACTCGTGGACACCCGGCATCGCGTTGGCGGTCGCGCTCGAGGCGATCGACGTCGCCCCAAGCTCCTCGAACACCGAGACCGCATTGAACTTGTCCGGGTTGGGATGCGTGACGACGACTCGCGTGATCGGGCTGTCCGTCTCCGAACGGATGGTCTCGACCATCTCGCGCGCCAGCCCTGGGGTGAACTGGGTATCGAAGACGGTGACCTCTTCGCCGTCGTCGTAGTAATAGGTGTGGGTGTTGAAGCCGCTGCTGCCCGAGGTATAGACGCCCAGGTCACCGGCCTGGGCGCTGACCGTTGCCAGCGCGGGCATGGCGGCTACGACGGCTGCGAGAACGATGCGACTACGGATCATGGTGCTTACCTCCTGTTGCGTGTGAAGCACCGCACATGATCCGCGTGACGCCGCACACCGAATACGCGTATTATGTTGATCTGTACGCGTATTCTGCCGAGCGCGCGGGAAGCCATGAACGCGGAAGCCGAGCCGGACGTCAACGTCGCACCGGTCCCCGTGGCGGGGACCGCGGCCACGTTCATGCCCGATCAGCCGCTGCCGCGGCACCGTCACCGCAAGGGGCAGGTGCTGTACGCGACCACTGGTGTGATGCACGTGCGCACCGACGTCGGCGAATGGGTGCTGCCGCCGCAGCGCGCGCTGTGGATCCCGCCCGAGCTCGACCACGGGCTCTCGTGCGAACGCGAGACCCAGGTCTACGCCCTGTACGTCGAGCCCGGCTTCGCGGCTTTGCCCGTTGCCGCATGCCGCGTCGTCGACGTCAGCCGGCTTCTGCACGAATTGATCCTGCGGGCCGTGGAGCTGCCGCGAGACTACCAGGCCGGCGATGCCGCCCATCGTCTGGCGGCCGTGGTCGCCGACGAGCTGGCCGAGCTGCGTGCCGAGCCGCTGCACTTGCCGCTGCCGGAAGAGCCGCGGGCGCGACGACTGTGCGATTGGCTGCGCGCGCATCCCGACGACACCGCGAGCCTGGCGGAGCTGGCGCCGAGCGTCGGTGCCGGCGAGCGCACCCTCGCCCGTCTCATCCGGCGCGAGACCGGCTTGCCCTTCGGCGCCTGGCGCGAACGCTTGCGGGCGCATCGCGGGGTCGAGCTACTGGCCGAGGGACGGCCGGTGACCGCGGTAGCCATGGCGCTGGGGTATCAGACGACGAGCGCCTTCATCGCCGCGTTCAAGCGGGTGTTCGGGGTCACACCGGGCAACTACTTC
>CAYUKN010000131.1:5364-6036 GCA_964445325.1 uncultured Ectothiorhodospiraceae bacterium | reverse complement strand
GATTGCCGCTGCGCGGCGAATCCGCCCTACACGTTTGCCCGCCCGGCGACGGCTTCCTTGGACAACGTAGGGCGCCTTCGCCGCGAAGCGGCAAGGCGCCTCCATCGGGACTGATCGGGCAAATGGGGCGGCCGGTTTCGCACCCAAGCGACAAGCCGCCGAGGCCAAACAGATGAAATCCGCCTAAAACGTCACGAATCGGCCGGAGGCCGGCGGATTGCCGCTGCGCGGCGAATCCGCCCTACACGTTTGCCCGCCCGGCGACGGCTTTCTTGGACAACGTAGGGCGCCTTCGTCGCGAAGCGACAAGGCGCCGACGGGGCTACTCCGCCACCCAGCTCGTAGGGCGATCGTAAAGCCGTCGGGAAGGGCCCCGCCACACGAGCTGCATGGTCGCGCTCGCGCGCCATCCGCGAGCTCCTGGTCGAAAATGGCCGCTACGCCGGTAGCTTCGAGACCGTGGCCTTTGCCGTCCTCGATCCGAGGGCCGGCGCCCCCCGCGTTCGAGCCGTTCCAGCGCTGTTTCGGCGAGGGGAGGCGCGGTAGCGGGCCGACCCGATGCCGTGGCATAGCCCGTTTCAAGTCCTTGCGCCCAACCACGTCTGACGCCTCCCCGGCGCCGACTTCCGGGACAGCCACTGTAACTCGCAAAGGAATTAGGGTTACTGTGCC
>CAYUKN010000131.1:0-5354 GCA_964445325.1 uncultured Ectothiorhodospiraceae bacterium | reverse complement strand
ATGGGCGGATGGCGGCCTCGGCCACTGGCGAAGCCGTTGGGCGTTCCGTATCGTGCGTTGAAGGAGCGCATTCGGCGCGCGGGTGGCCGCTGCGGCCCATGGCTGGGAAGCACCTCCGGATGACCCCTCCCCAGTCCGCCGCGCTCAGCGCCACCTCGCCCACTCGGGGGCCCCATGGCTGACAAGGGCGCGCTCAGCGAGCGCGACATCTGCACCAAGTACATCACGCCCGCCCTTCAACGGGCCGGTTGGGATATCCAGCGCCAGGTGCGCGAGGAGGTCTCGTTCACCGCAGGGCGCGTGATCGTGCGGGGGCGCCTGCACACCCGCGGCCAGCGCAAGCGGGCCGACTACGTCTTGAGCTACCGGCCCAACGTGCCGCTGGCCGTGATCGAGGCCAAGGACAACAACCACAGCCTCGGCGACGGCATGCAGCAGGCGCTGGGCTACAGCGACGACCTGGACGTGCCCTTCGTCTTCACCAGCAACGGCGACGGCTTCCTCTTCCACGACCGCACCGGCCTGGCCGCGCAAACGGAGACCGAGCTGGGCCTCGACGAATTCCCGTCGCCGGCCGATCTGTGGGAACGCTACTGCCAGTGGAAGGGCATCGACGCGCCCGCGCGCCCGGTCGTCGAGCAGCCCTACTACGACGACGGCAGCGGCCGGGCGCCGCGCTACTACCAGCGGGTCGCGATCAACCGCGTCGTCGAGGCCGTCGCCAAGGGGCGCAATCGCCTGCTGCTGGTCATGGCCACGGGCACGGGCAAGACGTTCACGGCCTTCCAGATCATCTGGCGCCTGTGGAAGGCGGGCCAGAAACGCCGGATCCTCTTCCTGGTCGATCGCAACGTGCTCGCCGATCAGGCCAAGAACAAGGATTTCCGGCCGTTCGGCCAGGCCATGACCAAGGTCACCAACCGCACCATCGACAAGTCCTACGAGGTCTACATCGCCCTCTATCAGGCCGTCAGCGGCAACGAGGAAGACAAAAACATCTACAAGGCGTTCTCGCCCGATTTCTTCGATATGGTCGTCATCGACGAGTGCCACCGCAGCAGCGCGGACGAGGAGTCCGCGTGGCGCGCGATCCTCGACTACTTCAGCAGCGCCACCCACCTGGGCCTGACCGCGACGCCGAAGGAGACCAAGGATGTCTCCAACATCGACTACTTCGGCGAACCGATCTACACCTATTCGCTCAAGCAGGGCATCCAGGACGGGTTCCTCGCGCCCTACAAGGTCATCCGCGTGGACCTGGACAAGGACCTCCAGGGCTGGCGCCCGAGCCAGGGGCAGACCGACAAATACGGCCACGCCATCGAGGACCGCATCTACAACCAGAAGGACTTCGACCGCAAGCTCGTCATCGACCAGCGCACCCAAGCAGTGGCCGAGCGCATCACCGAGTATCTGCACGGCAGCGATCCCTTCCAGAAAACAATCGTCTTCTGCGAGGACATCGATCACGCCGAGCGCATGCGCCAGGCGCTGGTCAACCTCAACCCGACCCGCGTCGGCGAGAACCGGCGCTACGTGATGCGCATCACCGGCGACGAGCCCGAGGGCAAGGCGCAACTGGACAACTTCATCAACCCGGAGGAGCGCTATCCGGTCATCGCCACCACGAGCAAGTTGATGACCACGGGCGTCGACGCCCAGACCTGCAAGGTCATCGTCCTCGACCGGCGCATCAACTCGATGACCGAGTTCAAGCAGATCATCGGCCGCGGCAGCCGCATCAACGAGGACTACAACAAGCACTGGTTCACCATCCTGGACTTCAAGAAGGCCACCGAGCTCTTCGCCGATCCGAACTTCGACGGCGACCCGGTCCAGATCTATCAGCCCGGCCCCGACGGCCCCGTCGCGCCCGATGACGAGACGGGCGAAGTCGATCCCGACGACCCCGCTGTCGCCGAGCCGGCGGGTGACTACACAGCCGAGGGCGACGACGCAGCGCTCGATCCCGATACCGAGTGGATCACGGACGACCCCACAGGCCCGGGCCCGGCAGGCGGCGACGATGGCTCCGAGGGTGGAGAGGGTGGCCCGAGGCGCTACGTGGTCGATGACGTCGAGGTGACCGTCCTGGCCGAGCGGGTCCAGTACCTCGATGCCAACGGCGATCTCATCACCGAGAGCCTCAAGGACTACACCCGCAAGCGGGTCAAGGAGCAATACGAGTCCCTGGACGACTTCCTCCGGCACTGGGTCGGCGCCGACCGCAAGAAGGCGATCATCGACGCCCTGGCCGAGCAGGGCGTGTTCTGGGACGATCTGATGCGCGAGGTCGGCGACGCCCTGGGCGAGGCCCCGGACCCGTTCGACGTCATCTGCCACATCGTCTACGACCAGCCGCCGCGCAGCCGGCGCGAGCGCGCCGACAACGTGCGCCGGCAGAACTACTTCGACGCCTACGGCGACACGGCCCGGCGGGTGCTCGACGGCCTACTGGACAAGTACACCGACGCCGGCGTCGAGAGCATCGAGGATCGCAAGATCCTCAATCTGGAGCCGTTCAGCCGCATCGGCTCGCCGACCGAGCTGATCAAGGCGTTCGGCGGCAAGCAGGGCTACGAGCGCGCCGTGCGCGAGCTCGAGGACGCCCTCTATCATCAGTCCGCCTGACGGCCGCGGCGCCGTCGGTACAGCGACCGCTTGGCCCGCTGACACGATCGAGAGCAAGGACTCCCACGCACCATGGCGATCAGCACAACGATCAAATCCATCCAGGACATCATGCGCACCGACGTCGGCATCGACGGTGACGCCCAGCGCATCGGCCAGTTGGTCTGGATGCTCTTCCTCAAGATCTACGACGACCGCGAGGCCGAGTGGGAGCTGCTCGACGACGACTACGTCTCGCCCCTGCCGGAGCACCTGCGCTGGCGCAACTGGGCCGCCGACCCCGAGGGCATGACCGGCAGCGAGCTCAAGCGCTTCGTCGACAACGAGCTGTTTCCCGGCCTGCAGGCGCTCGAGGCGCACGGCGACGATCGCCGCCCGCTGGTGATCCGCGGCGTCTTCGAGGACGCCTACAACTACATGAAGTCCGGCCAGCTCATGCGCCAGGTCATCAACAAGCTCCAGGAGATCGACTTCAACGCCTCCGGCGAGCGCGACGAGCTCGGCGACGTCTACGAGCAGATCCTCAAGGACCTCCAGAGCGCCGGCAATGCCGGCGAGTTCTACACCCCGCGGGCGGTGACCGAGTTCATCGTCAACCGCGTCGATCCGGGCCTCGAGGAGCGCGTCCTGGACCCGGCCTGCGGCACCGGCGGCTTCCTCACCAGCACCATCGAGCACAAGCGCCGCCACCATGTGGCCACCTGGGACGACGAGGAGACGCTGCAGACCACGATCCAGGGCATCGAGAAAAAGCCGCTGCCGCACCTGCTGGCGAGCACCAACATGATCCTCCACGGCATCGAGGTCCCGCGCCAGATCCGCCGCGACAACACGCTGGCCAACTCGTGGACGGACTGGGGCCCGCGCGACCGCGTCGACGTCATCGTCGCCAATCCCCCCTTCGGCGGCATGGAGGAGAGCGGCATCGAGACCAACTTCCCGCAGGCGTTCCGCACGCGCGAGACCGCCGACCTGTTCATGGCCCTGTTCATCCATCTGCTCAAGGACGGCGGCCGCGCCGGCGTCGTCCTGCCGGACGGCTTCCTCTTCGGCGAGGGGATCAAGACGCGCATCAAGGAGAAGCTGCTGACCGAGTGCGACCTGCACACGATCGTGCGCCTGCCCAACGGCGTCTTTAACCCCTACACCAACATCAAGACGAACCTGCTGTTCTTCACCAAGGGGCGGCCGACCCAAGCGGTGTGGTACTACGAGCACCCCTATCCCGAGGGCTACAAGAACTACTCCAAGACCAAGCCCATGCGCTTCGCCGAATTCGAGCGCGAGATCGCCTGGTGGGGCAGCGAGGCCGACGGCTTCAGCGCCCGCGAGGAGACCCCATACGCCTGGCGCGTGCCCGTCGAGACCATCCAGGCCGACAACTACAACCTCGACCGCAAGAACCCCTACTCGGCCGACGAGGCCAACCACGATCCGGACGAGCTGCTCGCCCAATACCAGCGCCAGCAGGCCGAGATCCAGGAGCTGCGCGACCAGCTCAAGACCATCCTCGGCGAGGCGCTCGCCGGCTCCAAGGAGGCGGACGATGGCAGCGGCGCCTGAAAACGGCGAGGTCGCCATCTATTCCACGGATGCCGGCACGTTCGAGGTCCGCGTCCAGGCCGAGACCGTCTGGCTCACCCAGGCCCAGATGAGCGAGCTGTTCGGACGCAACCAGTCGGTGATCTCCCGGCACATCAACAACGTCTTCAAGGAAGGCGAGCTGGAGGCCGACACCAATATGCAGAAATTGCATATTGGTTCCTCGGACAAGCCGGTCACCCAGTTCTCCCTGGACGTCATCATCTCCGTGGGCTACCGGGTCAAATCGCAGCAAGGCGTCCGGTTCCGGCAATGGGCCAACCGGGTGCTCAAAGAGCACCTCACCCGCGGCTACACCATCAACCGCCAGCGCTTCGAGGACAACGCCCGCGAGCTCGAGGCCGCCCTCCGGCTCGTGCGCCAGGCCGCCGCCGCACCGGCCCTCGACGCCCGGGCCGGCCAAGGCCTGGTGGAGATCCTCAGCCACTACACCCGGACCTTTCTCTGGCTCCAGCGCTACGACGAAGGCGCGCTCGAACAGCCAACGGGCCAGCCCGGCGGCGAGCTGCCCACCCCCGACGAGGCCATGGCCGCCCTCGAGGGCCTCAAGACCGAGCTCATGGCCAAGAATGAGGCCACGACGCTGTTCGCCCAGCCCCGCGGCGACGGCCTCGCCGCCCTGCTCGGCAACCTGGACCAGACCGTCTTCGGCGAGCCGGCCTACCCCACGGTCGAGGCCAAGGCCGCGCACCTGCTGTACTTCGTGGTCAAGAACCACCCCTTCAGCGACGGCAACAAGCGAAGCGGCGCCTTCCTGTTCGTGGACTTCCTCAACCGCAACGGCCGCCTCCTCGACGACGCCGGCCAGCCCGTGGTCAACGACGCCGGCCTGGCCGCCCTGACGCTGCTCGTCGCCGAATCCGCCGCCGAGCAGAAAGACACCCTCATCCAACTCATCATGAACATGCTGGCCCAAGAGACCCCATGAGCACGGACTTCATCACCGAGCACTTCGACCTCTGGACGAGCGCGGTCGACTACAACACCGGCTCGACGCGCAAGAACAACGGCGAGCCCGAGCTCACCGGCATCAACAAGCTGCGCGAGCTCATCCTGGAACTGGCGGTGCGCGGTAAATTGGTGCCGCAGGATCCCCAGGACGAGCCGGCATCGGAACTGCT
>CAYUKN010000130.1:0-6106 GCA_964445325.1 uncultured Ectothiorhodospiraceae bacterium | reverse complement strand
AGACCCACATCGACGGTCTCGACCTCGAGTGTGAGCGGGGCAGCTTCACCGTCCTCCTCGGGCTCACGCGCGCGGGCAAAACCTCGACCATGCGCCTGATGGCCGGGCTCGACCGGCCGACGTCGGGGCGTATCCTCATGGACGGTGCCGAGGTCACGCGGGTGCCGGTGCGCCGGCGCAACGTGGCGATGGTCTATCAGGAGTTCATCAACTACCCCTCGCTGTCCGTCTACAACAACATCGCCTCGCCGTTGAAGCTCGCCGGCGTCGATCGCGGCGAGATCGACCGCCGCGTGCGTGCCGAGGCCGAGCGCCTCCACATCGAGGGCCTGCTCGACCGCCTGCCCGGCGAACTCTCCGGCGGGCAGCAGCAGCGCACCGCCATGGCGCGGGCGCTGGTGCGCGACGCCGATCTGCTGCTGCTCGACGAGCCGTTGATCAATCTGGACTACAAGCTGCGCGAGGAGCTGCGCGTGGAGCTGCGCGAGATCTTTCGTGAGCGCAATGCAGTGATCGTGTACGCAACCACCGAGCCCATCGAGGCGCTCACGCTGGGCGGGCATACGGCCGTGCTGCACGAAGGCGCGCTGGTGCAGCACGGGCCCACCGCCGAGGTCTATCGCCGGCCGGCCACCATCGACGTATCGCAGGTCTTCAGCGATCCGCCGATGAATCTGGTCGACGGCCGCATCGGCGACGATGGCATTGTCCTCGGCGAGGGCGTGCGCCTGAATCCGCCGGCGCACCTGGCAGGGCTGGCGCGCGGCGATTACCGTTTCGGTATCCGACCGCCGCACCTGTTCGTGCAGCAGCACGCGGGCGACGATGTGGCGCTGCCGGGCGAGGTCGAGGTCGCCGAGATCTCGGGCTCGGAGACCTATATCCACATGCGCCACGGTGATGGCTCCTGGGTCGTCCAGGAGGCGGGTGTCCATGAGTTCGCGCTGGGTCAGCGCATTACGGTCTACCTGGATCCCGCCCACCTGTTCGCTTTCGACCGTGAGGGTCGCCTGGTCGCCGCCTCCGAGCGCGGCCAGCGCGTGGCGGCCTGACAGCCACAGAGGCGAGATGAGATGGCCCGGATCGGACTCGAACAGATCGCCCACTCGTACCAGTCGGCACCGGCGAGCCCCGCCGACTACGCCCTGCGCCAGCTCGATCACGTCTGGGAGGACGGGGGCGCTTATGCGCTATTGGGGCCTTCCGGCTGCGGCAAGACCACGCTGCTCAACATCATCTCCGGACTCATCCAGCCGAGCGAGGGTCGCGTCACATTCGATGGTCGCGACGTCACGGCGTTGCCGACCGAGGAGCGCAACATCGCCCAGGTGTTCCAGTTTCCGGTGCTCTACGACACGATGAGCGTGTTCGACAATCTGGCGTTCCCGTTGCGCAACCGCCGTGTGCCCGAGGCGCAAGTACGCGATCGAGTCCGCGAGGTCGCCTCGATGCTCGATCTCGCCGATGTGCTCGGGCGCAAGGCGGTCAATCTGGGTGCCGACGCCAAGCAAAAGATCTCGCTCGGTCGCGGGCTGGTGCGCCGCGACGTCGCCGCGATCATGTTCGACGAGCCGCTGACCGTGATCGACCCGCACCTCAAATGGCACCTGCGGCGCAAGCTCAAGGAGATCCACGAGCAACTGCGGATGACGCTCGTCTACGTCACCCACGACCAAACCGAGGCGCTGACCTTCGCCGATCAGGTCGTGGTCATGTCGCAAGGCCAGGTGCTGCAACTGGGCACGCCCCAGGATCTGTTCGAGCGCCCGGCGCACACCTTTGTCGGCTATTTCATCGGTAGCCCCGGCATGAATTTCCTCGATTGCGGGCTCGATGGCGACGCCGCCGTCGTCGCGGGCCAACGTGTGCCGCTGGCGGGGCATGTGCTCGACATGGGCCAGAACGCGCGGGGGCAACTGCAGCTCGGGGTGCGGCCGGAGTTCCTGCGCCTGGCGCGCGCCGGCGAGCAGGGCGTTCGGGTCCAGGTCGAGGACGTGGAGGATCTGGGCAACTACCAACTGGTGCGTGCTCGCCTGGGCGAGCACACACTGCGTATCAAGCTCGACGAGGACGAGCCCGGGCCGGGCGACGACGCCCAGCTGGTGTTCCCGCCGGAATCGACCCGGCTCTACGCCGACGGCCGCCTGGTCGCCTGAGCATCATCGATCGAGGGGCGGGGGATGGAAAAAGTCCACAACGAGAAAGCGTGGTTCATGGTCCTGCCGGTCGTGCTGATCGTGTCGTTCAGCGCGATCATCCCGTTGATGACCGTGGTCAACTACTCGGTCCAGGATATCTTCGACCCATCGACCCGATTCTTCGTCGGCACCGAGTGGTTCAAGCAGACCGTCACCGATCCCGAGCTCCACGGCGCCCTCGGGCGCCAGTTCCTGTTCTCGTTCGCCGTGCTTGCGATCGAGGTGCCGCTGGGCATCCTTGTCGCCTTGTGCATGCCCCGGAGAGGCCCGTGGGTCTCGCTGTGCCTGGTGGCGTTGGCGTTGCCGCTGCTGGTGCCGTGGAACGTCGTCGGCACGATCTGGCAGATCTTCGCCCGCCCCGACATCGGTTTGGCCGGCGTCACCCTCAATGCCATGGGGTTGGACTACAACTACACCGGGGACCCGCTGGATGCGTGGATCACTGTGCTCGTCATGGACGTCTGGCACTGGACCTCGCTCGTGGTACTGCTGTGTTACGCCGGGCTGCAGGCCATCCCGGACGCGTACTATCAGGCCGCCCGGGTCGACGGCGCCTCACGCTGGGCCGTGTTCCGTTTCATCGAGCTGCCCAAGATGCGCGGCGTGCTCATGATCGCGATCCTGCTGCGGTTTATGGACAGCTTCAAGATCTACGCCGAGCCGTTCGTGCTCACCAGCGGCGGGCCTGGCAACTCGACCACGTTCCTGAGTCAGAAGCTGGCGACGATGGGGGTGGGCCAGTTCGACCTCGGGCCGGCGGGGGCGTTCTCGATCGTCTACTTCCTGATCATCCTGGCGATCAGCTACGTCTTCTACCAGGTCATCAACAACGTCGGCAAAGGCGTCTAGTCGGAGCGCGATGATGGCGACCGCGGGAACCGAAGAAGTGGCAGTAGGGGCGCGCAGCGAGGCCTCGACGATGCCGCGCAAGCGGGCGCGAGGGGCCGGGGCGTCACGGGCGCGCTACGTGGTGCTCGGCCTATACATCGTGTTCCTGATGCTGCCGCTGTACTGGATGATCAACATGTCGTTGAAGCCCAACAGCGAGATCCTCAATCAGTTCTCGCTGGTGCCCAACGAGCTGACCTTCGACAATTACGCCGAGATCTTCACCGATCCGTCCTGGTACGCGGGCTATCTCAACTCCATCTACTACGTTGTCCTGAATACCCTGATCTCGCTCGCGGTGGCGCTACCCGCGGCGTATGCGTTCTCGCGCTATCGCTTCATGGGCGACAAGCACCTGTTCTTCTGGCTGCTGACGAACCGCATGACCCCGCCCGCGGTTTTCCTGCTGCCATTTTTCCAGCTCTATCAGAGCGTGGGCCTGTTCGATACGCACATCGCGGTCGCGCTGGCGCATACGCTGTTCAACGTGCCGCTGGCCGTCTGGATCCTCGAGGGCTTCATGTCGGGCGTGCCCAAGGAGATCGACGAGACCGCCTATCTGGACGGCTATGGCTGGCCCCGCTTCTTCACGACGATCTTCTTGCCCCTGATTCGCGCCGGCGTGGGCGTGACCGCGTTCTTTTGCTTCATGTTCAGCTGGGTCGAGCTGCTGCTCGCACGTACCTTGACCTCGACGAACGCCAAACCGATTGCGGTGACAATGACGCGCACGGTGAGCGCGTCGGGCCTCGATTGGGGCCTGTTGGCGGCGGCCGGGGTACTGACGCTCGTGCCGGGCGCGGTCGTGGTGTGGTTCGTGCGTAATCACATCGCCAAGGGCTTCGCGCTCGGGAGGGTGTAGCCATGCTGCAGTGGATGGCGTGGACGCAGCCGACGGCGATCTTCTTTGCTGCAATCGTGTTGATGCTGGCGACGATGACGGTGCTCGAGATCGTCTATCCGACGACGCCGCGCAAGGGATTCCTGCCCATCAAGACGACGCGCGGCGATCGGTTGTTCATGAGCCTGGTGTGTGCGGGCTTCATCCATCTGGTCTGGCTGGGCCTTGTCGAGGGCCTGAGCCTGTGGTGGGCGACGGTGCTGTCGGCGATATGGCTGGCGGTCATGCTGCGCTGGGGCTGAGGACGAAGGGCACGAACGGCGTGGTGCGTCCGGGTGACCGGGGTGCACCACGGCTTCCACGACCGAGCCGGTGACACGACGACGAGAGAGCCGGTTCGGGGGCTACGACACGAGGAGGATGTAATCATGATGCGCTCGCAAAGACAGCGCTGGCTCGGGGGTGCCGTCGGTGCCGCCGTGGCTAGTGTGCTCGCGCTCGGGCCAGTGACGGCGGGAGCCGCCACCGAAGAGCAGATGAAAAAAGCGAAGAAGTGGCTGGACGAGTTCCAGCCCTCGACGCTCTCGCGTGAGGAGCAACTTAAGGAGCTGGAGTGGTTCATCGACGCCGCCGAGGAGTTCCGGGGCATGGATATCCAGGTGGTGTCGGAGACACTCACCACCCACGAGTACGAGTCCAATACCCTGGCGAAGGCGTTCTCCGAGATCACGGGCATCAACGTCACCCACGATTTGATCAAAGAGGGTGACGTCATCGAGAAACTGCAAACCGAGATGCAGTCGAAGAAAGGCATCTACGATGCCTACGTTAATGACGCCGATCTCATCGGTACACACTATCGCTACGGCGATGTCGTGCCGATCGAGGACTACATGAAGGGTGAGGGCAAGGACGTCACGCTGCCGACGCTCGATCTCGACGACTTCATCGGTACGAGCTTCGCCACTGCGCCGGACGGTAAACTGTATCAGTTGCCGGACCAGCAGTTCGCCAATCTCTACTGGTTCCGTTACGACTGGTTCCAGCGCGAGGATCTGCGCAAGAAATTCAAGAACATCTATGGCTACGAGCTCGGCGTGCCGGTCAACTGGTCGGCCTACGAGGACATTGCCGAGTTCTTCACCGAGCACGTCGAGGAGATCGACGGCGAGAAGGTCTATGGCCACATGGACTATGGCAAGAAGGATCCCTCACTCGGCTGGCGTTTCACCGATGCGTGGCTGTCGATGGCGGGCGCGGGCGACAAGGGCCTGCCCAACGGCAAGCCCGTCGATGAGTGGGGTATCCGTGTCGAGGACTGCCACCCCGTGGGCTCGCACGTGGCGCGCGGCGGTGCGGTCAACGGCCCCGCCGCGGTGTACGCCCTGCGCAAGTACAAGGAGTGGCTGAAGGCGTTCGCGCCCCCGGAGGCCTCGGGCATGACCTTCTCGGAGGCGGGCCCCGTGCCGGCACAGGGCAATATCGCGCAGCAGGTGTTCTGGTACACGGCGTTCACCGCGAGCATGGCGAAGGACGATCTACCGGTCACCGACGAGGACGGCAATCCCAAGTGGCGCATGGCCCCGTCGCCGCACGGCCCGTACTGGGAAGAGGGCATGAAGGTCGGCTATCAGGACGTCGGCTCCTGGACGCTGTTCAAGCACACCGACCCGAAGCGGCGTAAGGCGGCCTGGCTCTACGCCCAGTTCACCGTGTCCAAGACGGTCTCGCTCAAGAAGTCGCACGTCGGCCTCACACCGATCCGCGAGTCCGACATCGAGCACCAGTCGTTCACCGAGCGTGCACCCGAGCTCGGTGGTCTGGTTGAGTTCTATCGCAGCCCCGCGCGCCTGAGGTGGACGGACACGGGAACCAACGTGCCCGACTACCCCCGGCTTGCCCAGCTGTGGTGGCAGAGCGTGTCCGAGGCCGTGACGGGCTCGAAGACACCGCAAGGGGCGATGGACGAGTTGGCGCGCGAGCAGGACCGCGTGATGAAGCGCCTCGAGCGCGCGGATGCACAGGAGCGTTGTGGTCCCAGAGTCGCCGAAAAGCGCAGCCGCGAGTACTGGCTCAACAAGGAGGGCGCACCCAAGCCCAAGCTCGACAACGAGAAGCCCCAGGGCGAGACGATGCGCTATGACGAGCTCATCAAGCGCTGGGAGCAGGGCGAAGAGGG
>CAYUKN010000129.1:0-6142 GCA_964445325.1 uncultured Ectothiorhodospiraceae bacterium | reverse complement strand
TCGACGAGCCCACCTCGGCGCTGGACGTGCTCACCCAGGCGGCGATCATGAACCGCCTCAAGCGCATCAAGCACGACACCGGCACGAGCTTCATCCTGATCACCCACGACGTAGCGACCTCGAGCGAGATCGCCGACCGGGTCGCGCTGATGTACGCAGGCCAGCTCGTCGAGATCGCCTCGGCCGAGCAGTTCTTCAACGAGCCGGGACACCCCTACGCGCGCGCGTTGATGGCGAGCGTGCCCAAGCTGCACCAGCGCGACCAGCCCGTCCACATCCCGGGCGAGCCGCCCAGCCTGGCCGACCCGCCGTCGGGCTGCCGCTTCGCCGACCGTTGCCCGCAACGCTTCGAGCGCTGCGGCGAGCCCCCGCCCATGCTGACGGCCGAGGACGGGCGCGAGGTCCGCTGCTGGCTTTTCCAGCAAGGGAGGTCGAGTTGAGCCCACCCGATCCGGCGACGACGGACGGCCGCACGGTGCTGTCGGCGGAGAACGTGCACACTTGGTTCGAGCTGCGCCAGTGGGGCTTTTTGCGCGCGGGGACCGTGCGTGCCGTCGACGGCGTGAGCTTCGATCTGGAGCAGGGCGAGTCGGTGGCGTTCGTCGGCGAGAGCGGCTGCGGCAAGAGCTCGCTGGCGCGCACCCTGCTCGGCCTGCATCGGCCCAGCCACGGCCGGGTCGTCTTCGAGGGCCAGTCCCTGGGCGAGCTCAGCGAGCGCGACCGCAAAGCCCAGCGCGCCCGGATCGGCTACGTCCAGCAGGACCCCTACGCCGCGCTGCCGCCGTTCATGGACGTCGAACGCATCCTGGCCGAGCCCTTGAAGATCAACGGCGTCGACGATCGAGGCGAGCGCCAGCGGCGGATCGAGTCGGTGCTCGAGGAGGTGCGGCTGCGCCCGGCCCGGGACTTCATCGGCAAGTTCCCGCACATGCTCAGCGGCGGCCAGCAGCAGCGCGTCGTCATCGCCCGTGCGCTCATCCTCGAGCCCGCGCTGCTGGTGGCCGACGAGCCCGTGTCCATGCTCGACGCGTCGGTGCGCATCGAGATCCTCGAGCTGTTGCGCCGCATCCGCAGCGAGCGCCACCTGACCCTGGCGCTCATCACCCACGATCTGTCCACCGTGCGCCACTTCGCCGAGCGCGTGTTCGTCATGTACGCCGGGCGCATCGTCGAGTCGGCCGCCGTCGACGAGCTGTTGGCGCACCCGCAGCACCCCTACACCCAGGCCCTGCTCACCGCGCTCGCCGACCCCGATCCGAGCAACGCCCATCGCGAGCGCGCCGTGCCCGGTGGCGAGGCGCCGAGCCTGCTCCATCCGCCCGCCGGCTGCCGCTTCCACCCGCGCTGCCCGCATGCGATGGCGGGCACCTGCGACGTCCACGACCCGCCCGACTTCGAGCCGCGCAGCGCCCACATCAGCGCCTGCTGGCTGCATGATCAGTGACGCCAACGCGCGCGAGCCCGTCGTGATCCGCCTGATCCTGGGCGCGGCGATCATGGTCGCCGCGCTCGGCCTGCAGATGGCGATGGTGATTCGCCTGATCGAGCCGGACATCGGCCTCGCGCTCGCCGGTTACCTGCTGCTGTTCGTGGGGATGGTCGTGGCGTTAACCGGGCTCCTCGCACGCCGGCGCTAGGGAATGCCTGATTTGACCCGCTCATCGCGGTGGCGGATGTCCGGGGACTGTTCGCAAGTCACTGGCGGATCGGACTAAAAGTCCGATCCACAGGATGTGATGAGACCCGAATTAGCAATAAATCAGACCTTCCCTAGCGCGATGGACCGCGCGCACGCGCTGTGCCATTTTCCCGGCGCGCGGCCCTCGCGGTGCGCTCGCCCCCGGCGGCCGAACAGCCGGGGCCACTCCCCCCTGCTACAAACGACAAGGAGACGGCCATGCGACGAAGCCAACTCGGGACTTGCATGAGCGCGCTCGTGTTGCTGGCTATCGCTTCGGCGCACGCCGCGGACAAGCCCTCCCCCGAGGCGGCCAATCGCGTCGTCGACTACTACTACAGCGACGCCCAAGAGCCCATCCTGATGGCGTTCAAGCTGTGCGAAGGGGTGCACGAGGAAGGTCCGCAGAAACACGACTGCACCGAGGAGGTCTCCCCGGACGCCGTCGCGGCGGGCGAGCCGATCACGCTCTGGATGAAGTATCTGGTGCCACGCGACGCCAGCGCCCAGGTACTGACACAGCTCGACCGCGACGGCATCACGCGCCAGACCTATAGTCGCGAGCTCGAGGGCGCACTGCGCTATCGTACCTGGCACCGCACGACGCTGGAGCGCACCGGCGAGTGGACGATCGACGTCTTCCACGAGGGCAAGGGCGAGGTCACCCGACTGCACTCGAGCCGCATCCAAGTCCAATGACCGCGCCCGGGAAACGGACACTACCGGGACCGCCGCCGGTGGCGGTGGCGGTCCCGGTCCAATCCGCGCAGGCGAGCGCGCGGTGATGGCGGCCCGCGCCCAACCCCACGAGCTCGAACTGCCCGTCGGCGAGACCACGCTGGCCGCGCGCGCTTGGGGTAACGCCGACGAGGCGCCCGTTCTGGCGCTGCACGGATGGCTCGACAACGCCGCAAGCTTCGATCCGTTGGCGCCACGCCTCACCGGCACGTACGTGGTCGCGCTGGATCTGGCCGGTCACGGGCGATCCGATCACCGCCGCGGCGGTTGTTGGTATCACCTGGTCGATTACGTCGCCGATGCCATGGCCGCGGCGGACGCACTCGGCTGGCAGCGCTTCAGGCTGCTGGGGCACTCGCTGGGCGGGGTAATCGCCACGCTCATGGCCGGCGCTCAGCCCGAGCGCATTGAGGCATTGTATCTGGTCGAGGCGCTGGGCCCGTTCTCGGAGCCCGCCTCAGCGGCCCCGCGCCGAGTAGGGCGCGCCCTCGAGCGCGCCCAGCGCTCGCCCCGACGTACGCCACCGACCTACCCCGATCTGGAAGCGGCCGTCGAGGCGCGGCGGGCGGTGGGCGGTCTGAGCGCCCAAGCGGCCCGGTTGCTGGTCGAGCGCGCCACCTTGGCCGTGGAAGACGGCCTGCGCTGGCGCAGCGATCGGCGCCTGCGCTGGCCCAGCCCCGCTTATTTCACCGAGGAGCAGGTGCAGGCGTTCCTCGCGGCGATAGCGGCACCGACGACGGTGGTTCGGGCGGACGAGGGCCTGATGCCGCCCGATGAGCCCGGCGTCGAGGCGCGCCTGGCGGCGCTGGGCCATCCGCGCGTCGCCGAGGTAACGGGCAACCACCACGTCCATATGGATGATCCGGGGGCGGTCGCGCGGGCGCTGGGCTGGCCAGCCCGATGATTGGCAGTGGCCGTCACGGCCCTCGGGCGGCGACGGCGTCGATGGCCCCGATGAGTCCCCCGACCAACCGCGCCATGAAGTCGAAGTCGAGGGTTTCGAGGCGATCGCTGGCGCCGTGGTAATGCGGATTCCGGAAGAACGCGGTGTCGGTGATCATCACCGCCGGCCAGCCCGCGTCCCAGAAGGCGCTGTGGTCGCTGAGGCGGGTATCGGGCAGGACATGACCATCGAACGGTACGGTCAAGGTCGCGACGGGCAGGGCCGGCTGGTCACGCAGCCCGCGCGCGGTCGCTTCGGTGAGGCGCCGCGAGCGGCGATTGCCCACGACCCCGATGAAGTCACCCGTGTCGGGATAGCCGGCCCAGCGCAACGGCCCCGGGTAGTGCTGCTCAGCGGCGGTGTAGCCCACCATCTCGAGCACGAGGGCGCCCGCCGGCGCGTCGCCTTGCGCCTGCCACCGGGCGATGGCGGCCCGGCTGCCCTGTTGGGCCGTGCCGAACGCCGGTGCTTCCTCGAGGGTGAACGCCACCAGCCGGACGGGGATCGATGGCGGCCGCGCCGCCAGCCGGCGGGCCAATTCCAGAAGCACGCACACGGCGCTGGCATTGTCGTCGGCGCCCTCGGTGCCCGGCACCGTGTCGTAGTGCGCCCCCACGACCAGGGGGGCGCCGGTGTCGGGCCCGGCCGAGGCGATCAGGTTGGCCACGGTGCGCCCCGCCGCGGCGTAGGGCTGGCGCGCGACGGCCAGCCCCGTGGCCTCCAAGCGGCGCTGCAGGTCGGCCTCGGCCGTGTCGAGGCCGCGGGCCAGGGTGCGCTCGCCGATATCGCGGCACAGCGCCCAGGCATCGTCGCGCAAGCGTTGCAGGGTCGCGTCATCGGTCATGCAGTGGCCCCGGCTGGCCCGTCGGCGTGGCCCCGACCGCGAGCGCCGCGATCGCGTCGCGACCGGCTCCCTGCCAGACTCGCAGGCCGTGCCACGATTTGGATAGCCCCCGATGGACGCGGCCGCCTGGCGCATCATCGCCCTCGTCGGCTTGATCATCGCCGCGCTCGTGCTGTTCCGGCCACGCAAGGGCCGGGGCAGCGCGGTGTGCCCGCGCTGCGGTTTCTCCGCCGCGCCCGGCACGCCGGCTTGCCCGCGCTGTGGCCGCCACTTCGACACGACCACCATCGACCTCGACCGCTTGGAGCAAGCACGGCGCCGCGGCCAGATCGGCGAAGCCGAGTATCGGCGCCGCAAGATCACGCTCATCCAGGGTCGTGATCCCGACGACGAGCGCTAGCGCGGCGGCCTGCGCAACGCCGAGCGATCAAGCGCCGCTGCGAACTTCGCCCCCCTCCACCGGTCCAATCCGGCACAGCCAATCGCGGGAGGCAACGAGCCATGCGCGCATCCGCTTTGCTCGCGACGAGCCTGCTCGTCGCGTTGGGCGCGAGCCCCGTCCAGGCCTCGCCACCGACGGGCGAACCCGATCTCGTGCCGCAACCGCTCGAGACCTATCGCCAGGCCCGAAAATCGGGCGGTCCGGGCAAGGACGGCATCCCCTCGATCGACGAGCCGACGTTCCAGGACGCCGAGTCGGCGAATCCGTATCTGGACGACGGCGACATCGTCATCGGCGTCTATCGCGACGGGGTGGCGCGCGCCTATCCCCAGAGCATTGTGGTGTGGCACGAGATCGTCAACGACACGGTCGCCGGTGAGCCGCTGGCGATTAGCTATTGCCCGCTCACCGGCACCGCCCTGGGCTTCAACCGCGGCGACACCGAGCTCGGTGTCTCGGGCAAGCTGATCAACAGCAATCTCGTGATGTACGACCGGGCCACCGACACGGAGTACCCGCAGATCCTGGGCACGGGCATCACGGGGCCGAATGAGGGCAAGGGCTTGTCCGAGGTGCGCGTGTTCTGGTCCGAGTGGGGCGACTGGCGGGAGCGCCATCCGGACACGCAGGTACTGTCCACCGAGACCAGTTTCATGCGCGACTACCAGCGGGATCCGTACGGCAGCTACAACCCGCCGCAGGGTTACTACGCCGAGGGCTCGCGCGTGATGTTCCCGGTGCTCAACGAGGACGGCCGCTACGACGACAAGCACGTGGTGCTGGGCTTCCGTGACGACGGTGAGGCCGTGGCCGTCGACAAGGCGGCGCTGCGCGAGGCCGGCGTCATGCGCTATAGCGGCGGCGGCGAGGACTACCTCATCATCCACGACCCGGGGCTCGACACGGGCTGGGTCTACAGCGGCGCCGAGGGCGTCGAGGTCGAGCCCGAGGACATCGAGTTCACGCGTGCGGGACCGCGCTTCGACGGCCACGAGCAGCTCGAGCGGGTCAACGCGTTCGAGGCGATGTGGTTCGCCTGGTCCGGCTTCTACCCCGATACGGTGGTGCTCGACGGATGATCACGCGCCGCGTCGCCCCCGCTGTCGGGGTGGGGGTCGCCTACATGGCCCTGTATCTATACATGCTGGGCGATCTCGGCTTCGGCGCCAGCGGCTGGGACTTACGCCTATCGAGCCAGTGGCCCACGCTCTGGCTCAAGGCGCGCGCCCCGTTCCAGTTCGAGGGCATCGCGATGGTCGACGCGGGGCTGGTGCGCTGGATCATCAGCCCGCTCAATTTGGCCATCGCGGTGGTGCTGGGCGGACTGCTGGCAGCCAACGTCCACGGGGCGATGACGCTGCGCGCCGCGCCGCCGGCATGCCGGGCACCGGGAGCGGGCACTGGCGCCCTGGCGGCCCTGGCGGCCCTGCCGGCCCTGCTTGCCGGCGGCGCCTGCTGTGCCCCGGCCCTGGTCCTGCTACTGGGCCTGCCCGGCCT
>CAYUKN010000128.1:0-6283 GCA_964445325.1 uncultured Ectothiorhodospiraceae bacterium | reverse complement strand
CGAAGCCGGTCGTGCCCATGCGCAGGAAGCCGAAGCCCCAGTAGATAATGGAGAACAGATTGGCGCCCAGCGCGACCGCGCCCACGTAGGCGGCCTCGGGCTGGTGGCCCATGACGGCGGTGTCGACCGCGCCGACCAGCGGGATCGACGAGTTCGAGACAATGATGGGCCAGGCGAGCTGCCAGGCGCGACGGTAGCCGGGCGCTTCGGTCGATTCCATGGGCGCGGGCGCGCGACGGTGCGCGGCCCCGAGGCCGCGCGAGCGTGATGGTCATGCCGGCCGCGGTGGACGGCCGCGCACCGGCGCTTCGACGCGGCGCGCGAGCCGGGCGGAGCAGCGCCCGCCCGACCCGGGCCGAGTCACTGGAGTTCCGGGTCGATCTCGCCGAGGCACATGTACTTGACCTCGAGGTAGTCCTCGACGCCGTACTTCGAGCCCTCGCGGCCCATGCCCGATTCCTTGACCCCGCCGAACGGTGCCACCGCGGTCGAGATCAGGCCGGTGTTGACGCCCACGATGCCGTACTCCAAGGCGCGCCCGACGCGCCAGCTGCGCGCCATGTCGCGGGTGTAGAAGTACGACGCGAGCCCGGCGTGGGTATTGTTGGCCATCTCGACCGCCTCGCGCTCGGAATGGAAGCGGAACAGCGGTGCTACGGGGCCGAAGGTTTCCTCATCGGCGACCTTCATCTGGGGCGTGACCCCGGCGAGTACCGTGGGCTCGTAGAACGTGCCGCCGAGCGAGTGGCGCTGGCCGCCGGTGAGTGCGGTGGCGCCGTGTTCGAGCGCGTCGGCCACGTGCTCCTCGACCTTGGCGACGGCGTTGTCGTCGATCAGGGGGCCCTGGTTGACGCCCTTCTGGAAGCCATCGCCGACCTGCAGCCCGCGGACACGCTCGACGAGCTTGTCGGCGAAGGCGTCGTAAACCCCGTCCTGGACGAGGATGCGATTGGCACAGACACAGGTCTGTCCCGTGTTGCGGTACTTCGAGGCGATCGTGCCCTCGACGGCCGCATCGAGGTCGGCATCGTCGAACACGATGAACGGGGCGTTGCCGCCGAGCTCGAGCGAGAGCTTCTTCATCGTCGGGGCGCACTGCTCCATCAGCATCTTGCCCACCGGGGTTGAGCCCGTGAATGACAGCTTGCGCACCGTGGGGTTGCTGGTGAGCTCGCCACCGATGCCCCGCGCATCGCCGGTAACCACGTTGAACACGCCTGGCGGCAAGCCGGCGCGCTGGCCCAGCTCGGCGAGCGCGAGCGCCGTCAGCGGTGTCTGCTCGGCCGGCTTGACCACGATGGGACAGCCCACCGCCAGCGCGGCGCCGGCCTTGCGCGTGATCATCGCCGCGGGGAAGTTCCAGGGCGTGATCGCCGCCGCGACGCCGATCGGCTCCTTGGTGACCACGATGCGCTTGTCCGATGCATGCGATGGGATGACGTCGCCGTAGATCCGTCGCGCCTCCTCGGCGAACCACTCGAAAAACGACGCCGCATAGCCGATCTCGCCGCGCGATTCCTGCAGCGGCTTGCCCTGCTCGCTTGTCATCAACGCCGCCAGATCCTCGATGTGCTCGTGCATCAGGTCGAACCAGCGGCGCAGGATGGCGGCGCGCTCGCCCGCGGTCTTGTTCGACCATGCGGGGAAGGCCCGATCCGCGGCCTCGATCGCGCGGCGGGTCTCGTCGGCGCCGAGGCTGGGCACCTGGCCCACGGTCTGGCCGTTGGCGGGATTGTTCACCGCGAACTGCTTCACCCCGGCGACCCAGTCGCCGTCGATGAAGCATCGGTCGCGGAGCAATTCGGGGTCGTCTAGTTTCATAGTGCCTCCTGCGGCGGCCGCCGGATTCGTGCCGACAGGGTAGCGCATTGCGCCCGCTTGGCCGATCCCATGGACGATCTCGCGAAGCACGCGAAGGCCGCTAAGAGCAACAAGTATTTCTTCGTGCCTTTCGCATCTCTGCGTGACCCAAACCGCACGGCCTGCCCCGAATCGATGTGCACTGGGATATCGCTCGGGCTGGCTGGACCAACTGCGAGACTCATCAGGCCAGCGCCGCGGGCCCTGCTGCCCATGAGCCGCCCCGCAAGCCTTCGCCCCTCGCTTGCTTGATCTTCGCGCCCTTCGCGCCTTTGCGAGAACCCGATACGCACGGCCCATCGATGAGCGACGAGCGCCGGGATATCTCCGGAGCTGGCTAGAGCACCTCCGAGGCGTAATCGGCCAGCCGCGAGCGCTCGCCGCGGGTGAGGATGATGTGGCCGGCGTGCTCCCAGTGCTTGAAGCGGTCGACGACGTAGGTCAGACCGCAATTGGTCTCGCTGAGATAGGGCGTGTCGATCTGGGCGATGTTGCCCAGGCAAACGATCTTGGTGCCGGGCCCGGCGCGCGTGATCAGCGTCTTCATCTGCTTGGGCGTGAGATTCTGCGCCTCGTCGATGATGAGATAGCGATTGAGGAAGGTACGGCCACGCATGAAATTGACCGAGCGTACCTTGACCCGGCTCGACAGCAGATCGTTGGTCGCCTCGCGCTCCCAGGCGCCACCTTCCCCGTTGCCCGACAGAACCTCCAGATTGTCCATCAGCGCACCCATCCAGGGCGCCATCTTCTCTTCCTCGGTGCCCGGCAGGAAGCCGATGTCCTCGCCCACGGGTACAGTCACCCGGGTCATGATGATCTCGGTGTAGCGCCGATCGTCGAGCGCTTGCTCGAGACCGGCGGCGAGCGCGAGCAGGGTCTTGCCGGTGCCGGCCATGCCGACGAGCGTGACGAACTCGAGCTCCGGATCCATCAGGAGGTTGAGCGCGAAATTCTGCTCGCGGTTGCGCGCCTGTATGCCCCACACCGACTGCTTCTCGCTATAGAAGCGACGCGCCTGCTCGATGACGGCACGGTCGCCATCGAGGCGGCGCACCAGGGCGTCGAACGAGCGCTCGCCCTCGAGGTAGATGCACTGGTTGGGCACCCACTGGGCCGTGTCGGGCCCGCTCAGGGCGTAGTAGGTGTGGCCGTCGTCCTGCCAGGACGAGACGTGGTCGCCGTGATGGCGCCAGAAGTCGGTATCGAGCTCGCTGAGGCCGCTGAACAGCAGGCTGGCATCCTCGAGGACCTGGTCGTTGTAGTAGTCCTCGGCGTGGATGCCGACGACGTTGGCCTTGATCCGCAGATTGATGTCCTTGGACACCAGGGTGACGTGATCGTCCGGACGTGCGGCCATCATCGCCAGCGCCGTGCCCAGGATCGAATTGTCGGGGCGGCTGCCCGGTAGTGATTCGGGCAGGCTCGCCGCCGTATTCTCGGTCTCGAAGATCAGGCGTCCGCTCGGCCGGGGGCTGTCGCCGTCGCCGTTGGTCGCGGCGAGGTGCGGGACCTCGGTCAACGGCAGGCCGTCGCCGATCGGGATATCGCGATGGCGCGTCATGAGTTCGTCGATGAAACGGCTCGATTGGCGGGCATTGCGCGCCGTCTCGGACAGGCCTTTCTTGCCGGCATCGAGCTCCTCGAGCACGACCATGGGTAGATAGACGTCGTGCTCCTTGAAACGGAACAGGGCCGTCGGGTCGTGCATGAGCACGTTGGTATCGAGGATGAACAGTCGCTGCTGCGCGGCGGGCATGCCGACACCTCGTGGCGATGGCGTATTGACCGTCCCCTGAGCTCCTGGGCCCGCTCCGGGGACGCGCGCGCCGGCCAGAGCCGGCTGCGAATCCGGGATGGTACCGGCATCGGCCAGCTTGTGTCCCGCTTTCCGGGCGACGCCGACACAGGGCCGGCGCGCCCTCCCGGATGGGTGGAGGTTGGCGCCCGCGCGGCTTGCGATGGCGGGATGGTGGCAGTACCATTTCGCTTCCCATCCGCGCGGGTATCCCCATGTATCAAGGGAGTATGGTCGCGTTGGTGACCCCGATGCACGCGGACGGGTCACTGGACGACGACGCCCTAGGCCGGCTCATCGAGTGGCACATCGAGCAGGGCACGCAAGCCATCGTGTCGGTGGGCACGACCGGCGAATCGCCCACGCTCAGCCCCGACGAGCACATCCAAACCATCCGGCGCACCGTCGCCTTCGCCAATGGGCGGATTCCGGTGTTGGCGGGTGCGGGTGGCAACTCGACCGCCGAGGCCATCCATCTCGCGCGCGCGGCCGCCGACGCCGGGGCGGACGCCACCCTTCAAGTGGTGCCGTACTACAACAAGCCCAGCCAAGAGGGTCTGTATCAGCACTTCTCGGCGATTGCGCAAGCGGTCGACTTGCCCCACATCGTCTACAACGTGCCGGGGCGAACGGGGCGCGACCTGCTGCCCGAGACGGTCGAGCGCCTGTCCGGCGTCGCCAATATCGTCGGTATCAAAGAGGCGACCGGCGACCCGGAGCGCGCGCGCGTCATCCTGGAGCGCTGCGGTGACCGCCTCGAAGTCTACAGCGGCGAGGATCCGACCGCGCGCGATTTGATGCTGCTCGGGGGCCACGGCGACGTCTCGGTGACCGCGAACGTCGCGCCCGCGTTGATGAACGAGATGTGCATGGCGGCTGTCCAAGGTGACACCGAGCGCGCCAAGGCGCTCGACGAGCGCCTGGCGCCGCTGCACGAGGCGCTTTTCTGCGAGGCCAATCCGATCCCGGTGAAGTGGGCTCTGTACGAGATGGGCAGGATCGACAGCGGGATTCGGTTGCCGCTGACGCCGTTGGATCCGCAATACCACGAGAAAGTGCGTGCCGCACTCTGGTCTGTCGATGCGCTTTGACCTTGTGACCGCTCGGACGGGGCTGGCGTTGGCCATGGCGGTTGTGGTGGCCGCCGGTTGCAGCGTCTCGCCCGACGAGGACAGCCCGAAAGTCGCCTACGAGGATGCCGAGTCGAGCAAGCCGCTCGAGGTGCCGCCCGATCTGACCACCCCGAACCGACGCGACGCGGTGGAGGTGCCGGACGAGCAAGTCGTCGCGAGCAGCGATACCCAGGCCGACGTCGGTACAACGGGGTCAAATAAGGCGGGGACAGAAAAACCCTTACTGCCACAGACCGACGGTATTCGACTCGTCCGCGGCCAGGATACCGCCTGGATCGAGGTAGACGATGTCCCGCCGGAGCGCATTTGGCCGAAGCTCGAGGAGTTTCTCAAGAGGCAAGGACTGTCGATCGCTCGCAAGGACCCCGAGCTGGGGCTGATTGAGACTTCGTGGTTCGACCGCGGTGACCGGCCAGATCAGGGTGGGATAACAGGTTTCATCAGCGGCTTGTTCGCGAACGAAGGCGGTCAAACCCGTCGTCACAAGTATCAGATACAGCTCGAGCGCGGAGATGGCGGCACGCGTATCTTCGTGGAGCATCGCCGGGTGGCCGAGGTCCCGGATTCGGTGACCCCGCAGGACAGCGGCACCACTTACAGCTGGCAACCGCAAGGCGGCGATCCGGCGGTCGAGAACGAGCTGCGCAAACGGTTGCTGCTCTACATGGGTGTCACTGAGCGGCGGGCACGCGGCATCATGAACGCAGCCGAGGCGGAATCCCTGCTCGGTGCGGAGGCCGAACTGCGCGTTGAATCGGGTGGTCGCGTCTCCATCCGCGTCATCGACACCGATTTGGGGCGCGTGTTCGCGCGCGTGGGTCGTGCGCTCGATCGTATCGGTGCTCGTACCGAGTCGGCGTCTCGCGATAAGGCGCGCTATCGCATCGAATGGACCCCACCCCCTTCTTCCGCCGACGGCAACGACGGGCGGCAACCGTTGCAGGTCAAACTCAGGCGGCGCGATGAGGGCATCGACATCGTGGCGGCCAACGCGGACGGTGATCGCCGCAATGGGACGGTTCACCGGGCACTGCTAGAGGAACTGGTCGACGCGATGGGGGGCCGGGCGCGAGCGGCGGGCGACGGCGAGACGGCGCCGACGGCTGGATCCGACGAGGCAGAGGCTCAGGACGCCGGCAGTGAGTCCACTGGACAAGACCAGGGCCAAAGCTCGGACGAAGGTTATCCCTACCCCGAGGAAGTGCCTCGTTTCTGAGCCTCACCAGGGGCCTGTTGACACTCACCGTGACGGCGGGAGGGGCAACAGGCGCTAGCCCACGAGCGCGCTGGCGACGCACTCGCTAGGAGCCTGTCTGAGCAACCTGCGCCGTAGCGAGCGCGTGGCACAGTGTGCAGATATTGCTCGGCGCTTCCCTGCGCCTCGCCCTTGCGGGCCTGGCCTTCGGCCAGTCCCCATCCGCTCCCGGCGGATGGGTCGGCGATTGTGAGACGAGCATGGTGGTTGTCATGTGAGTTGAGCAACCGCCAAAAG
>CAYUKN010000127.1:0-6295 GCA_964445325.1 uncultured Ectothiorhodospiraceae bacterium | reverse complement strand
CGCCGGTGGTGGCGATCAACAAGTTCTCCGCCGACACCGACGCCGAGATCCAGGCATTGCGCGATCGCCTGGCCGAGGAGGACGTCGAGCTGGTGCTCTCCGAGCACTGGGCCTATGGCGGTGAGGGTGCGGCCGAGCTCGCCAAGACGGTGGTGCGCACCATCGACGCCAAGCCGGCCAACTTCCAGGTCCTCTACAACGACGATCTGCCGCTGTGGGACAAGGTGCGCAAGATCGCCCAGGACATCTACGGCGCGGCCGACATCACGGCCGAGGACAAGATCCGCAACCAGTTCCAGCAGCTACAGGACAACGGCTACGGCCACTATCCGGTCTGTATCGCCAAGACCCCGTTGTCGTTCTCGACCGACCCGAACAACAAGGGCGCGCCGACCGGGCACACGGTGGGGATCCGCGAGGTGCGCTTGTCCGCCGGTGCCGAGTTCCTGGTGATCGTTTGCGGCGACGTCATGACGATGCCGGGGCTGCCGCGCGTGCCCGCGGCCGCCCACATCCGCTTGGGCTCGGACGGCAATGTCGAGGGACTGTTCTAGCGCCTGCACAGCGGCTAGCGCGCGAAGAGCAAAGGGGTGGCCGGGTTGGGCCGCCCCTTCCTTCGCTGTAGGGCGACGGTGGCGCCGTCGCCGACCGGTGCGCGCGCCGCAAAGCGAGCGGCGACCTCACTCGGAGACGTTGCCGGGCGCCACCTTGCGTACGGTGAACGTCACGGTCATGTCGTCGTAGCCGTTGAACTGCAGGTCGACGTCGACGGTGTCGCCCGGCTCCAACGCGCCGCTCTCGACCGACATGAGCAGGTGGCGGCCGCCGCGCCGGAAGACCATGGTCTCGCCCGGGGCCACTCGCTGGGGCATTTCCAGTTGCTCCATGATCACGGCGTCGCCATCGGGGGCTTCGCGGAAATCGACGCTGGCGAAGAACGAGCTGCGCGCCCCGGCGATCTCGATGGTATCGCCCCCCGTGTTGGTGATCCGGAAGAACCCGGCGCGCGGTATCTGACCGATGGCCGGGACCCACATGACGGTCGCGTCCTCGATCCGCACCGGTGCCTTCGCCGCGCTTGCGCCGGTGACCACGAGGGCACACAAGATTGCAATGACGATGCGCATGATCCCTCCCGAAAAGGGGCAAGCCCCCGCCTCCTGGTGATGAGCGCCTTTCGGCACCGATCCCTGGGTGGATGCGCGGCGCGCCCCCGAAAGCCGGTACTTGCCACACTGCGATGATGGTGCATATGTAGCGCTTACGCACCCCGCGGGGCCGGTTCGCTCGGTAGCGCTACGCTCGGAGGGCCCGCTAAGAGACCCCGGGCTCGCTTGCCTCGAGGAAGGCGGCGCGTACACGACCGGCCATGTAGACCGAGCCCGTTGCGAGCACGAGGGTGTCGCCGGGGCGGTCGGCCGCGGCCGCGCCGATGGCGCGGTCGCAGTCGGGGACGGCGACCACGGGCGCATCGACGCCCGCCGCGCGCACGAGGTCGGCGAGGCGATGGGCGTCGAGCGAGTAGTCGGGGTCGGCCTGGGTGGTGGTGACCGAGTCGATCCAGGGGATTAGTGGTTGCAGCAGAGCTTTCGGGTCCTTGCTCGCCGAAACCGACAGCAGCAGGTGCAGCCGCTGCGGCGCGAGCTCGGCCAGGCTGGCCGCCAATGCCTCGGTGGAGGCGACGGTGTGGGCCCCATCGACGACTACCCAGGGCATCCGGGCGACCGTCTCGCAGCGCCCCGGCAAGGCGGTCTCGCCAAGGCCGCGCGCCGCCGTCTGCAATCCCTCGGCCGGGGTGAGCCCGAGCCGCGCGACGATCGCGAGCGCCATCGCCGCGTTGGCCCCGTTGTGCTGACCCGGCGCCTGCAGGCGGGTGCGCACGTGCCATCCGGGCCCGGCCGCGCTCAACCGATCGCCGTCGCGATACCACAGCACCCGGTCGTGCACCGGCGTACCGTGCACAGGGCTCAGTGCGGGTCGTACCGGAATAGGGTCGGCGCCCCGGCTAGCCGCGGTCTCGGCGACGATCGCCGCCGGACCCTCCGGCAGCGGCGGCGTGAAAATGGCAACACCCGGCTCGATGATGCCTGTTTTCTCGCGCGTGATCGCCTCGAGGGTGGTGCCCAAGCGCTCCGTGTGCTCGAGCTCGATGGCCGTTAACGCGGTGACGGCGGGCACGACGATGTTGGTCGCATCCGCGCGTCCACCCACGCCCGCTTCCAGGATCACCCAGTCGACGCCACGCTCGGCGGCCAGCCACAAGGCGGCCACCGTCAGCGCCTCGAAAAAGCCGGGCACCACCCCGGTGCGGCTCACCGCGGCCTGGACGGCCTCGAGGGCGGCCAACGCCTCCGCCGGCGCCACCTCGGCACCGTCGACGCGCATGCGCTCGGTCCAATGGACCAGATGCGGCGAGGTATAGGCGAGCGTCGACTGGCCCAGCCGACGCAGCAACGCCTCCACATACAGCGCCGTCGAGCCCTTGCCCTTCGAGCCCGCCAAATGGATGACCCGCAGGTCGGCGTGGGGATCGCCCAGGGCGGCCAGCAGCGCGCGTACCGCCGCGAGCGGATCGCCGCCTCGATCGGCGTGAGCGGTCACGCTACGCGGCAGCGTCGCCAGCCACTGCCAGCCCCGGTCTCGGGCCTCCTGCTCCGCGCTCACCCGCCAATGCCCCTGTCGCCGCCGGTCAGCCCGCCGGCACGTCGATGCCGTTCTGGCGGCATGTGGCATCGACCGCGTTGTTGAGCAGGCACGCGATGGTCATCGGGCCCACGCCGCCCGGCACGGGCGTCATCGCCCCGGCCTTGGGCTCGACCGACACCCGGTCGACATCACCCACGAGCTTGGTCTTGCCGTCGTCGCCCTCGATGCGATTGATGCCGACGTCGATGACCGTCGCGCCCTCCTTGATCCAGTCACCCGTCACCATCTCGCGCCGGCCGACGGCGGCGACGACGATATCGGCCCGGCGGGCCTCGCCCGCCAGATCCCGGGTGCGCGAATGGGCGATCTCGACGGTGCAGTTCTCGCGGAGCAACAGCGCCGCCATGGGCTTGCCCACAATGTTGGAGCGCCCGACGATCACGGCGTGCATGCCCGTCATGTCGCCCAATTGGTGCTTGAGCAGCATCTGACAGCCCAGGGGGGTGCAGGGCACGGCACCGGGTAGGCCGGTCCAGAGCCGGCCGACGTTGACGGTGTGGAACCCATCGACGTCCTTGTCCGCGTTGATCGCGTCCAGGACCTTGTCCGAATCGATGTGATCGGGCAGCGGGAGCTGGACCAGGATACCGTTGACCTTCGGATCCTCGTTCAATTGCTCCACGAGCGCGAGCAGCTCCTGCTCGCTGATACCGGCGTCACGGCGGTATTCGTAGGACTCCATGCCCGCCTCGACGGTCTTTTTGCCCTTGTTGCGCACATAGACCTCGCTGGCGGGATTCTCGCCCACCAGCACCACGGCGAGGCCTGGTGTTATGCCGTGCTGGGCATGGAGCTGGGCGACCTGGCGGCCGACCCGTTCGCGCACGCTGGCGGCGAACGCTTTGCCATCGATGATCTCGGCCATCTCGAATGTCTCCTCGCGTCGAGCGGAAAAGGGAATCGGGCCCTCGGGCCAAAGCCGAAAGGATACGCGGGCGAGCGGATCGTCCTTGTTCGCGCGCGACCCGCACGTTGTCCGCCCCGACGCCCATGTCCGGATGGGCTCGAGCAGCCGGACTCGAGGCGCATCGCCGGCCATGCGCCCGCGCCCGCGCGAGGTGCGCTCGGCGAACGCGAGTACGCCGGGATGGTCCAACGCAGCGGGTGAGCGCGGGGCGATCCTGATGGCCCGGAAAAGCGGGCCAATCAACGCGCAAGGGGGTGTCTGTCGCCAGAATCTGCGCTACCCTACGCCGCGCTGCATCCTGTCGGGACATGAAGTGGCTTGACGGGATGGGCGGTCGGCTTAGTAGGCTCCCTCCGGCTAGGGTCAGCGCAGCCGCCATGGCGCGGTTGCGACGGCCGCGGTCGGATGCGCTGCGGGTCTGCTCAGCCTGTCCGCCCATGCGGCGACCTCAAACAACGGAGGGGCTATGACGGACGCACAATCGTATCTACAAAAGCATACTAATCCGCCCGTATTTATCATCTCCCTCGTGCTCGTCGTTCTGTTCGTGCTGTGGGGCATTCTTGCCCCGGCCAACCTGGGCGACGTGGCGACGGCGATTAAGGATGACTTCATTGGGCGGTACCTCGGTTGGTGGTATCTCGCGGCCGTATTCGGTTTTCTCGTGTTCACAGTCATCGTGCTGTTCAGCCCGTATGGCCGGCTGAAGCTCGGCAAGGACCACGAGACACCCGAATGGAAGACTTGGTCGTGGTTCTCCATGCTGTTCACTGCGGGCATGGGCATCGGCCTGGTGTTCTTCGGCGTGATGGAGCCCGTGTGGCACTACATGGGTCCGCCGGGTGGTGAGGTCGAGGCCCGCACCGGCGAGGCCGCGGTGCTCGCGATGCACCAGACCTACTTCCACTGGGGCTTCCACCCCTGGGCGGTCTACATCGTCCTGGGCATGTCGATGGGCTACTTCTGCTTCCGCCACGACCTGCCGCTGCGCCCGGCCGCGGCGTTCTATCCGCTGATCGGCCGTGGTATCTACGGCTGGGTCGGTAACCTCATCGACATCCTGGCCGTGTTCGGCACCGTGTTCGGCCTGGCGACCTCGCTGGGACTGGGCTCGACCCAGATCGCCTCGGGCCTGAGCAACGTGTTCGGCACGCCGAACAACGTCACCATGCAGGTGATCGTCATCGCCGTCGTGACCGCAGCCGCGGTGACCTCGGTCATGCTCGGCCTGGACGGCGGCGTGCGGCGGCTGTCGGTGTGGAACATGTACGGCGCCATCGCGCTGGCGGTGCTGGTGTTCCTCGCCGGCCCGACGCTGTTCATCCTGAAGTTCCTGGTGCAGAGCGTTGGTTACTATCTCCAGAACCTGCCGGCGACCAGCCTCAACATCTTCGCCTTCGGCGGTTCCAGCGGCGAAGGCAGTGGCTGGATGATCACCTGGACCCTGTTCTACTGGGGCTGGTGGATCGCCTGGTCGCCGTTCGTGGGCATGTTCATCGCCCGCGTGTCGCGTGGCCGTACCATTCGGCAGTTCATCCTGGGCTGCCTGATCGCGCCCGTGGGTGCGTCGATGGTCTGGTTCGCGATCTTCGGTGGCAGCGCCATCTACTACATGCGCGAGGGCGTCGGTCAGGCCATCGCGGGTGCCGGTACCTCGGACGGCATGTTCAAGCTCATGAACGTGCTGGCCGAGAACTCCTGGATGCCCGGAGCGATCACCACGTTGATGTCGATCCTCGCGATCATCGTCGTGGCGGTGTTCTTCGCCACCTCGTCGGACTCCGGCTCGCTGGTGGTGGATATGCTCACCAACGGCGGTGATCCGAATCCGATCTGGCAGCAGCGCCTGTTCTGGGCCGTGACCGAGGGTGCCGTCGCGGCGATCCTGCTGGTCGGCGGTGCAGCCGCTGCCGAGGATCCGACGCAGGCACTCAACGCCCTGCAAGCGGCCTCGGTTGCCGGTGGCTTGCCGTTCTCGATCGTGCTGGCGCTGATGTGCTGGGGTCTCACCCGGCAGTTCCGTCAGGACGTCGTCCCGGCACCGGCCGGCGCGGCCAAGGTTGGATCCGGCGCCAACAGCTGATGTCTCCGTGAGGTCGACCGGGCCGGCCTAGCTGGCCCGGCGCCTTGCTAGCCGTGGAGCCGTCCATCGGGGAACCGATGGGCGGCTTTTTTTATGGACTGAGCAAAGGCCGCTGACTTCGCGCGGGCGGACAGCGGTGCTCGCGCGCCAGGACATGGGTGAGGAGAGGGGGGAGGCAAGAAGCGGTATCGGCTTCCACCGGCCCGACGGCAAGCGCTTTTGCGCTCTTGGAGTCGCGGAGCCATCGGCTCCACCGACGTCATTCCGGGCGCGCTGCAGCGCGCCCGGGTCACTTTTATTGTATGCGCAAAAATAGTGACGAAAAGAAGCGCACCCCGGCTGGCTCGTCCCGCCCCAATCTCGCCGAGATTGGGGGATTCCCTGCGCGTCGCTAGCGCGACAGGGCCGCGCATACAGTCCCTCCATGTGCTGTATGCGCGGTCTCGCCCCTCCCTGGGGCGAGCCTTCGGGCCAGGGACCCGTCGCGCTCGCGATGCTCGGCGAGCCAGGCGGGGATCGGCTTGCCACGCTATGGATGAGTGCCTGTAGTCAGTTATAACCCCGGACATGAAGAAGGGGACCCTCATAGCTCGATATCC
>CAYUKN010000126.1:0-6310 GCA_964445325.1 uncultured Ectothiorhodospiraceae bacterium | reverse complement strand
GCTCGTCGGGCTCATAACCCGAAGGTCGCAGGTTCGAATCCTGCCCCCGCTACCAAACACGGGATCGCGAGAGGCCCCTTTCTAAGGGGCTTTTTTATTCGTGGTCGCAAAACGTACGGGAGGCGAGCACAGCCCCGATGCAGCGGGCCTCGAAGCAGATCTACGATTGCGTGGGGCCGGTGGTGCGCCGGATGGGCTATGAGCTTGTCGGCGCGGAGTACGGCGGCGGCTCGGGGAACGCCCGGCTGCGGGTCTACATCGACTGCGCCGCCGGTATCACCCTCGACGACTGTGCCGCCGTGAGCGAGCAGCTATCGGCCGCGCTCGACGTCGACGACCCGATTGCCGAGGCCTACGCCCTCGAGGTCTCTTCGCCCGGGGTGAATCGGCCCCTGTTCGAGCCGGCCGATTTCGACCGGTTCTCGGGCGAGCGGGTATTCATCCGTCTGCACGAGGCGCTGGAGGGGCGCAAGCGCTTCAAGGGGCAGTTGTTCGGGCTCGAGTCGGACGCGATCGTGATGGAAGTCGATGGCCAGACATGGCGGTTGCCGATCGATCGAGTCATCCAAGCGCATGTCGTGGCCGACGTGTGACTGACGCGTAGAGTGGCGAGGTATGAATAAAGATATTCTCCTAGTGGTCGATACCGTCTCCAACGAGAAGGCGGTTCATAAGAGCGTTATCTTCGAGGCGCTCGAGTCCGCGCTTGCCTCGGCGACACGCAAGAAGCACGGCGGCGACATCGACGTCCGCGTAGCGATCGATCACGACACCGGTGACTACGAGGCCTTCCGGCGCTGGGAGGTCGTCGACGACGACGCCGAGCAGGAGTCGCCGACGCGCCAGATCTCGCTTTCGGGAGCGCGCTCGGAGGACCCCGACGTACAGGTGGGCGATTTCATCGAAGAGCCCATGGAGCCGGTCGAGTTCGGCCGGATCGCGGCGCAGACGGCCAAGCAGGTCATCGTCCAGAAGGTGCGCGAGGCCGAGCGCGAGCGCGTGGTCGAGGCCTATCGTGACCGCGTTGGCGAGCTGCTCATGGGCATCGTCAAGCGCGTCGAGCGCTCCGGTATGTCCCTCGATCTGGGCAACAACGCCGAGGCGTTCGTCCCGCGCGAGGAGATGATCCCGCGCGAGGCCGTGCGCCCGGGCGATCGCGTGCGCGGCTACCTGCGCGACGTGCGCAGCGAGGCGCGCGGGCCGCAGCTGTTCGTCAGCCGCACCGCGCCGGAGCTATTGATCGAGCTGTTCAAGCTCGAGGTCCCGGAGGTTGGCCAGGGCCTCATCGAGATCAAGGGCGCCTCGCGCGATCCGGGCTTGCGCGCCAAGATCGCGGTCGAGTCGAAGGACCCGCGCTTGGATCCCGTCGGCGCCTGCGTGGGCATGCGCGGCTCGCGCGTCCAGACCGTGTCCAACGAGCTCGCGGGCGAGCGCGTCGACATCATCACGTGGGACGAAAACCCGGCGCAGTTCGTGATCAACGCGATGTCGCCGGCCGATGTGACCTCGATCGTCGTCGACGAGGACCAACAGTCGATGGATCTGGTTGTCGAGGAGGACAAGCTTTCGCTGGCGATCGGGCGCAACGGCCAGAACGTGCGCCTGGCGAGCGAACTCACCGGGTGGACGCTCAATGTCCTCGACCAGGAGCAGGCGCAGGAAAAGTCGGAGCAGGAGACCGCCGCGACCCGCGACATGTTCCAGCAGCAGCTGGTCGTCGACGAGGAGGTCGCCAACATCCTGGTCCAGGAGGGCTTCACCAGCATCGAGGAAGTCGCCTACGTCCCCGAGGCCGAGCTCCTGGAGATCGAGGAGTTCGACGAGGACATCGTCGCCGAGCTGCGCAACCGCGCACGCGACGCCTTGCTGACCAAGGCCATCGCGGGCGAGGAATCCGGCGGCGGTGCCCAGCCGTCGGCCGAGCTGGCCGCGCTCGAGGGCATGAACGACGAGCTTGCATCGACGCTGGCCGGGGCTGGTATCTCCACGGTCGAGGATCTGGCGGAGCAGTCGGTCGATGACTTGATGGACATTGAAGGCGTCGAGGATGCGGCCTGGGCCGCCGACGTGATCATGAAGGCCCGCGAGCCCTGGTTCACGGAGCAGGAGCAGGCGTCCGAGGCCGCGCAATAGCGGTCGCCACGCGAGCGGCCACGGGCGCTTGTCGTGGGATTCTCCCGAGTAGAAGGGGCAACTGAATGGCAGAGGTGACCGTCAAGCAGCTGGCCGAGGTTGTCGGCACGCCCGTCGAACGCCTGCTCGAGCAGCTGTCGGAAGCGGGTGTGGAGAAGTCGCAGGCCGAGGACGCGGTCAGCGACGAAGAGAAGATGCAGCTGCTCGAGTATTTGCGCCGCGGTCACGGGCGCACTGTGTCGACCGCATCGGGCGGTGGCGGCGAAGAGTCCAGCGGCGAGAGCGCCGCGGAGGGCAGCGACGAGAGCCGGATCACCCTGCGGCGCAAGCGCCGCTCCGAGCTCAAGGTCGGTGGCGGCAGTGGCAAGAGGTCGGTCGACGTCGAGGTTCGCGGGCGCCGCACCTACGTCAAGCGCAGCGCCGCGGCCCAGGAGGAGCAGCAACGCAAGGAGGAGCTCGAGGCCGAGCGCCAGCGCAAGGAGCGCGAGCTGCGCGAGCTCGAGGAGAAACGGCGCCATGCCGAGGAGGCCAAGCGCCAGGAAGAGGAGCGCCAGCGCCAGCAGCGCGAGGAGGAGCGCCGCAAGGCCGAGGAAGAGGCCGAGCGCGTGCGTCAGGCGAGCGAGGTGCCCAGCGAGACCGCGACCGAAGCACCGGCGGCCCCCGAGGCCCCGGCGCCTGATGCCCAGCCCGCGCCGGACAAGCCCAAGCCTAGGGGCAAGGCCAGGGAGAAGGAAACGGAGGGTGCGGCCACCGAGGCGCGCAAGCGCGGCGGCAAGGGCCGGGGCAAGCGCCGGGAGGCCGAGTCCGAGGGCGACGGCACGGGCGAGTTGCACGTGGCCAAGGACAAGTCGGGGCGGCGCAAGAAGCAGCAAAAGACCTCGCGGGCCGCACCAGTCCAGACCGGCGCCAAGCACGGCTTCGAGAAGCCGACGCAGCCGGTCAAGCGCGAGGTGAGCGTGCCCGATACGATCACCGTGGGCGAGCTCGCCCAGCAGATGGCGGTCAAGGCCACCGATCTCATGAAGACGCTCATGCAGATGGGCGTGATGGCGACCATCAACCAGACCCTCGACCAGGAGACCGCGTTGTTGGTGGTCGAGGAGATGGGCCATACGCCGGTGCCCCAGTCGGACGAGGACGTCGAGGAGCAGCTCGCCGCCGATGTGATCCCGGAGCAGACGGCCGAGCCGGTGGCGCGGCCGCCCGTGATCACGGTCATGGGGCATGTCGACCACGGCAAGACGTCGCTACTGGACTTCATCCGCCGGGCGCGGGTGACTGCGGGCGAGGCCGGCGGGATCACCCAGCACGTCGCCGCCTATCACGTGCGTAGCGCCAGCGGGACCATGACCTTCCTCGACACCCCGGGCCACGCCGCGTTCACCGCGATGCGCGCGCGCGGGGCGAACTGCACCGATATCGTGGTGCTCGTCGTCGCCGCCGACGACGGCGTCAAGCCGCAGACGGCCGAGGCGATCCAGCACGCGCGTGCGGCCGAGGCGCCGGTGGTCGTCGCCTTGAATAAGATGGACAAGGACGAGGCGGACCCGGATCGGGTCAAGAGCGAGTTGGCCCAGTACAACCTCATCCCCGAGGACTGGGGCGGTGACACCATCGTCACCTCGGTCTCGGCGATCAGCGGCGACGGGGTCGACGACCTGCTCGAGTCGATCCTGCTGCAGTCCGAGGTCCTCGAGATCAAGGCCCCGCCCGAGGGGCCTGCGCGTGGGGTCGTGGTCGAGGCCACGCTGGAGAAGGGGCGCGGCCCGGTTGCGACCGTGCTCGTCCAAAGTGGGCGCTTGAACAAGGGCGACACGATTCTGTGCGGCCACGAATACGGTCGCATCCGCGCGATGTTCAACGAGGCCGGCGAGACCATCGACTCAGCCGGGCCGTCGATGCCCGCGGTGGTGCTGGGCTTGTCGGGCGCGCCCGAGGCCGGCGACGACATGGTCGTCGTCGCCGATGAGCGCAAGGCCCGCGAGCTCGCCGAGCACCGATACGAGCGCTCGCGCGAGCAGCGCCTGGCTCAGCGCCAGGCCGCGACGGCCGAGGACATCTTCTCGCAGGTGCGCGAGGACGAGACCAAGGTCGTCAACGCCGTGGTCAAGTCGGACGTGCAAGGTAGCTTCGAGGCCTTGCGCGACTCGCTGGAGAAGCTCTCCGGCGACGAGGTCAAGGTGCGTGTCATCGGCGGTGGTGTCGGTGGCATCAACGAGTCCGATGTGAACCTCGCGCTCGCATCGAACGCGATGCTCGTGGGGTTCAACGTGCGCGCTGACTCGTCGGCGAGGCGCTTGGTCGACGACCACGGCGTCGAGGTCCACTACGACAACGTCATCTACGACGTGCTCGATCGCGTCAAGGCGCGCATCAGCGGTCTGCTCGAGCCCGAGGTCAAGGAGGAAATCATCGGCTTGGCCGAGGTCCGCGACGTGTTCAAGTCGCCCAAGTTCGGCCAGATCGCGGGTTGCCTCGTCACCGACGGTGTGGTGCGCAAGAGCGCGCCCATCCGCGTCCTGCGCGACAACGTCGTCATCTACGAGGGCGAGCTGGAGTCGCTGCGGCGCTTCAAGGACGACGTCAGCGAGGTTCGCATGGGGACCGAGTGCGGTATCGGCGTGCGCAACTACACCGACGTCAAACCGGGCGACCAGATCGAGGTCTTCGAGCGCACCGAAGTGGCGCGAACGGTCTGAGCGCGCCAGTGAGTGCCGCTATGAGCCGTGACTATCCCCGGCGCTACCGCGTGGCCGACCAGCTCCAGCGCGAGCTGGGCGGCCTCGTGCGCCGAGTCAAAGACCCGCGTGTGACAGGCCTGGTCACCATCTCGGGCGTCGATGTCAGCCCCGACTTGGGCCACGCCAAGGTCTTCGTCACGGTGATGGAGTGCGATGCGCCCGAGGACGCGGTCGCCGGGCTCAACCACGCGGCCGGTTTCCTCCGGACGCAGCTGGGCCAACGCCTGCGGCTGCGCGGCGTGCCCGAGCTGGTCTTCCATTACGATGCCACCCTGGATCGAGCGGAGCGGCTCGAGGAGCTGCTGCGCCAGGCCCGCGAGCAAGACGAACAGCCATAAGCCGCGCGCTCCGCGCCCGCGGAGCGGCCCACGAGACGAATACGGAGACACGACTGCGGTGGCACGGCGCAACCGACGCGGACGACCGGTCCACGGTGTATTGCTGTTGGACAAACCGGCGGGCATGACCTCCAACGACGCGCTGCAAAAGGTCAAGCGCCTCTTCCGCGCGCAAAAGGCTGGGCACACGGGCAGCCTCGATCCGATGGCCACGGGGCTGTTGCCCGTGTGTCTGGGCGAGGCCACCAAGGTCTCGGCCTTCCTGCTCGACGCCGATAAGCGCTACCGTTTCACGGTCCGCCTGGGCGAGCGTACCGACAGCGGCGACGCCGACGGCCAGCTCCTGGACACACGCACGGTCGAGGGCATCGATCGGGCAGGCCTCGAGCAAGCCGTCGCCGCATTCCAGGGCGAGATCGAGCAGATCCCGCCGATGCACTCGGCGGTCAAGCAAGGCGGCAAACCGCTCTACGAGTACGCCCACCGGGGCGAGCAAGTCGAGCGCCCGGCGCGCGAGACCACGATCCACCACATCGCGGTCGCCGCGTTCGATGGCCGCGACGTCAGCCTCGATGTGCACTGCGCCAAGGGAACCTACGTACGCACGCTCGCCGACGACTTGGGCGAGGCGCTGGGCTGCGGCGGGCACATTGTCTGGCTGCGGCGTATTGGGGCGGGCCCCTTCGTCGATCCGGCCATGGTGCCGCTGGAGGCGCTCGAGGCAGTGGCCGAGCGCGACGGCGCCGAGGCGCTCGACGCCTACCTCGAGCCGATCGATGCGGCTCTGGCGGATTGGCCGCGGGTTGATGTAAGTGCGGACGTGGCGGACTTTTTGCGCCAGGGCCAGGGCGTGCAGGTGCCCAAGTCACCGGCGAGCGGGCTGCTGCGCCTGTACGAACGTGGCGCGGAGTTTATCGGCATGGGCCGGGTGCTCGAAGACGGCCGAGTCGGGCCTAAACGCCTGATGAATCGGTGAAAAACCGGGGCGTCGCGCTTGCCTTGCGACTGCCGGCTGTTACAATACGTCGCTTAACAAACGTAGGTTGGGAGACAAAGCAAGATGTCCTGTCTGAGTGCCGAACAGAAGGCGAAGATCGT
>CAYUKN010000125.1:0-6344 GCA_964445325.1 uncultured Ectothiorhodospiraceae bacterium | reverse complement strand
AGGCCAGGCCCGTAAGGGCGAGGCGCAGGGATGCGCCGAGCAATATCTGCTCCATGTCCCACGCGCTCGCGCCGGCACGGATTGGGCGGACAGTCGCCTAGCCCGACTGCTCGCGTGCGAGCTGGGCATCGGTCACCGCAATCGCGGTCATGTTGACGATGCCGCGCGCGGTGACGGATGGGGTGACGATGTGGGCTGGCTTCTTCGCCCCCATGAGCATGGGCCCGACCGACAGCGATTGGGTGAGCTGCTTGGTCAGGTTGTAGGCGATGTTCGCTGCGTCCAGTGAGGGCATGAGCAGCATGTTGGCGGTGCCCGTCAGACGCGAGTCCGGGAACAAGCGTTCGCGGATATGGGCGTCCAGGGCGGCGTCGGCCTGCATCTCACCCTCGATCTCGAGCTCCGGGTAGTCGCGGCGCAGGATGGCGACGGCCTCGCGTACGCGCTGCGCCGAGGCCTCGTCGGAGGTGCCGAAATTCGAGTGCGACGCCACCGCGATCTTGGGCTCGATCCCGAAGCGGCGCTGCGCCTGGGCCGAGAGCACCGCCATCTCGGCGAGCTCCTGGGCGCTCGGCTTGGCGGAGATGTGGGTGTCGGCGAGGAATAACGGGCCCTTCGGCAGGATGAGCATCGTCAGCGCCGACAGATCGCGCACGCCCTCCTTGCGCCCCAGGATGTCGTCGATGTGGCGCAAGTGGTCCTGGTAGATGCCGGTGTAACCGCAGATCAGGGCATCCGCCTCGCCGCGCTCGACCATGAGCGCGCCGATCACCGTCGTGTCGGTGCGCACCACCGTGCGCGCGGTGTCGGGCGAGACGCCTTTGCGACCCATGATCCGCTGATAGAGGGTCCAGTATTCGCGGTAGCGTGGATCGTCCTCCGGGTCGGTGAGCTCGAAGTCCCGATCCACCTCCAGGCGCAGGTCGAGCTTGTCGATGCGTCGGCGCACGACCTCGCGCCGGCCGATGAGCACGGGCTGCGCGAGGCTCTCGTCGACGACCACCTGCACCGCCCGCAGTACCCGCTCTTCCTCGCCCTCGGCGAAGACCACCCGCTTGGGTGCGCTGCGGGCCTTCTCGAAGACGGGCTTCATGACCATGGTCGAGCGATAGACGAACGCCGACAGGCGGTCGTGGTAGGCGTCGAAGTCGCCGATGGGGCGGGCGGCCACGCCGCTGTCCATCGCGGCGCGGGCGACGGCCGGGGCGATCTGGAGGATCAGCCGCGGGTCGAACGGTTTCGGGATGAGGAAGTCGCGGCCGAACGTCAGGGACTGATCCTGGTAGGCGTTGGCCACGCCCTCGGTCGCCTCGCGCTGCGCGAGCTCGGCGATCGCGCGCGCGCAGGCGATCTTCATGGGCTCGTTGACGGTCGTCGCCCCGCAATCGAGGGCACCGCGGAAGATGAACGGGAAGCACAGGACGTTGTTGATCTGGTTCGGGTAGTCCGACCGGCCCGTGGCGATAATGGCGTCGGCGCGGGCGGCGCGCGCATCCTCGGGCCAGATCTCGGGCACGGGATTGGCCAGTGCGAAGATCAACGGATCCCGCGCCATGCGCGCGAGGCCATCGCCGTCGAGGACGTTGGGCACCGATAGACCGAGGAACACATCCGCGCCGTCGAGGGCATCGACCAGCGTGCGCGCGTCGGTAGCGCGCGCGTAGGCGGCCTTGTAGGGATCCATGTCGGGCGAGCGGCCCGTGTGGACCACCCCCTGGGCGTCGCAGACGATGATGTTGCGCTGGGCGACGCCGATCGATTGCAGCATGTTGAGGCAGGCGATGGCGGCCGCACCGGCGCCCGAGCACACCACCTGTAGGTCCTCGACACGCTTGTCGAGGAGCGTCATCGCGTTCATCACGGCCGCGGCGACGCAGATCGCGGTGCCGTGCTGGTCGTCGTGGAAGACGGGGATGTCCATGCGCTCGCGCAGGCGGCGCTCGATCTCGAAGCACTCGGGGGCCTTGATGTCTTCGAGGTTGATGCCGCCGAAGGTGGGCTCGAGGGCGGCGACGGCGTCGCAGAAGCGGTCGACATCGGGTTGGTCGACCTCGATATCGAAGACGTCGATGTTGGAGAAGGCCTTGAACAAGACCCCCTTGCCTTCCATGACGGGCTTGGCCGCGAGCGAGCCGATATTGCCCAGACCCAACACGGCACTGCCATTGGTCACCACGCCCACGAGGTTGGCACGGGCGGTGACGGTCGAGGCCTCCAGCGGATCCTCCATGATCGCGCGGCAGGCGGCGGCCACGCCCGGCGAGTAGGCCAAACTGAGATCGCGCTGGTTCGCCAGGGGTTTGGTGGGCTCGACGCTGATCTTGCCGGGCGGAGCCATGCGGTGATAGATCAGCGCCTGCTTGTCGAACTCTTCGCGGTCGGTCTTATTCTTGCTCATCGGGTGTCCTGGCGTCGGCCGCCATCCGGCGGGCCCGATCAACCTAGCATGATTGACCGCAGCGGCCGAATGGCGGTTCAGCGCGGCCCAGGGTCGACAATGGGACGGACGTCCAGATAGCGCGCTGCGCCAGCCAGTCATTGCCGCACGGGCGCGCGAGGTGGTGCAAAAGGTCCAGGGGATCGGCTAGCGCGACGTCGCCGGCCGTGGCGCGGTCGATGGCAGTATGCAGGGCGCCACGCTCGGCGTCACCGATGCGACCGCCACCGGCGGCATGTTGCAGCGCGTTGGCATGCCGCCCCGGCGCCTCGGCCAGCCCGGCCACGAGCTCGCTGGCGTAGTCGCCGGTGACGGTGTCGACGCCGTTTTGACCCGCGGCGGCCACCGTTGGGCTCGATCGCCGTGCCGGGAGCGCGCGCGAGCCGGCTGGGGCGGCGATCGCGGGCTGCGCTGTCCCACGTGATGCAGGCCGACAGCGCGAGCGCGGCTGACCGATCGGGGTCGCTGGGTGGCGGCGGTCTCTTCTGCAAGGGCACGAGCGTGAGGTCGTATGCCAGGGCTTGCGGGATCAGCGCGACCGCCTCGATCGGGCAGGCATCGTCGCCCGGGTCAGCGCCGAGCAAGTCCGCGTCGATGCCCACGCCGATCGCCAGGGCATTCGGGCGGGCGTTCACCCGAGGCAGTCGGGCAGGGCCTCGTCGAAACCGCGCGGCGCCAAGCCCAGGGCGTCGAAGCCGGGTCCTCGGGCGACGTTATCCGCCTCCATCAGCGCCAGCTGGTCACGCGTGATCGGTGGTGACGGCAGCACCGAGGCGCCCGCGGCGAGGCCGTACCACACCGACAACGGCACGGGCATAAGGGCCCGACGCCGCCCCAGGTGGCGCAGCACCGATTGGACGATCTCGCGATACGACAACGTCTCGCTACCACCGAGCTCGAGCGCGGGCGCGGGCGCGGCGTCCCCCGCCAGCGCCGCCACTGCGGCCGCGACATCGTCGACGTGGACGGGCTGCAGGCGCACGCTGCCATCGCCGAACAACGGGATGACGGGCAGCCGGGTGAGCGCGGCGAGTGTGGTCACGAAGGCATCGTCGGGACCGAAAATCACCGAGGGGCGAACGATGACCGCCTCAGGCCATTGCGACCAGACGGCGGTCTCGCCGCGGCCCCGGGCCGCGACATAGGACGCTTTCGAGGTCGAGTCGGCGCCGATCCCGGAGATCTGGACGAATTGCCGTGCCCCCGCCGCGCGCGCCGCCGCGGCGATGCGCGCGGCCGCGTCGACGTGGATACCCTCGAAGGTCAGGCGTGAGGCCTCGGTGTAGAGCGACACCGCGTTGACGACGCAATCGGCGCCGTCGACGGCGCGCTCGACATCGCCGGCATCGCGCACGTCGGCCCGATAGAAGTGCTCGGCGGCGTCGGGATCGCGGGGAGCGTGGCGTGCCGCTACGCGTACCCGTATATCGCGCGCGCGGAGCGCGTGGACGATCGAACGCCCCAGGAAGCCCGTGCCGCCGAAGACGGTCGCTGTGGTCGTCGTCATGGTCGGTGCCCGCTCGCGGTCTCGCTTGGCCCGTCAGCGGTGCTCGCCCGCGGTGCCCGTCGCCTAGGCCAGGTACTCGTCGCCGCCGCCGATGAAGCGGCCGTCGACGAACACGATGGGCAGCAAGCCCCAGCCGGTCCAGTCGCGTAGACGATGGAATCGGTCGCGCTGCTCGGGCGAGCCCATCCCCATTGTAACTACGCGGTAGTCCCGTCCCTCGCGCTCTAGGGCGGCCTCCAGTGTGCGGGTGTCGGTCAGCCCGGACCGGAACACCACCACTTCGGCGCTGGCGGCGATGTCGGCGAGGTCGGTCGGCGCCGCCGCGTCGTGCGTGCTCGCGCTCATGCTTGCTCCTTCTTGATGGTCTCGAACGCCTCGAGCGCGGCCCGCCGGCTCGCCCCCAGATCGACGATCGGGTGGGGATAGTCACGACCCAGCACCAACCCGGCCTGGTGCAACACCTTCGCCGGCGCCTGGAACGGCGCGTGGACGTGGCGGGCCGGTAGAGGCGCGACTTCGGGGACCCAGTAGCGTACGAACGTGCCCTCGGGATCGAAGCGCTCGCCCTGACGGACCGGGTTGAAGATCCGGAAATAGGGCGCCGCATCGGCGCCACAGCCCGCTGCCCACTGCCAGCCCAGGGTATTGCTGGCGAGGTCACCGTCGACCAGCGTATCCCAGAACCAGCGCGCGCCCACGAGCCAATGCAGCCGCAGATTCTTGGTGAGGAAGGATGCCACCACCATGCGCAGGCGGTTGTGCATCCAGCCCGTGCGCCAGAGCTGGCGCATCCCGGCATCGACCATGGGCACGCCCGTGGTTCCCTGCTGCCAGGCGGCGAGCTCGTCGCGCGCCTCGTCGCACGGGTCGCGCCACGGGAAGTGCTCGAAGCGGGTGTCGAGGGATCGCTCCGGCGTCGCCGGATAGTGGAACAGCAGGTGATGCGCGAAATCGCGCCAGCCGATTTCGCTGAGATAGGCGTCGGCGCCCGCGTCGGCACCCCCGGCGCGCCGGCGCACGGCCCCGACGATCTGGCGTGGCCCGATCTCGCCCCAGTGCAGATGCGGCGACAGCGCCGAGGTGGCGTCGACGGCGGGCTGGTTCCGCCCGGTGTCGTAGTCGGCCAGCGCGGCGTCGCAGAATCGGCCCAGGCGATCGAGCGCGCCCGCCTCGCCCGGGCTCCAGGTCGCGGCCAGGCCGTCGTCCCAGCGGATGCGCGGCAGCAGGCCGAGCGCTTCGACTTGCTCGGAGTCGATGTTCAGCGATGGGCCAGGGATGGCGTCGGGCGCCGGTGGGACCGCGTCGGGCAGGCCCTCGCGGCACAGGCGCCGCCAGAACGGCGTGAAGACCCTGTAGGGCTGGCCTTGTCCGGTCGCGACCTGCCACGGCTCGAACAGCAGCGCCGCGTTGAAGCTCTGGGCGTCGACGCCACGCGTGTCGCGCAGCCACCCCTTGATGCGTCGATCGCGCTCGACGAGTGCCGGCTCGTAGAGCCGGTTCCAATAGACCGCCGTGGCCCCGGTGGCGTCGAGCAGCGCCGCTAGGGCCTCGCCCACGGGACCGCTGCGCACGATCAGGCGGCTGCCCAGCGCGGCGAGCCGGTCCGCGTGGGCTTCGAGGCTGTGGTGGAGCCACCACTGCTGGGCGGCACCCGGGGACCAGTCACCGTCGTCTTCGGGGGCGTGGATGTAGACGGGGACGACGCGCTCGTGCCGGGCGATCGCCGTGGCCAGCGCCGGATTGTCGGCGATGCGCAGGTCGCGGCGGAACCAAACCAGGGCAGTCGTCATGGCGCCATGTCGATTCGTGTCCCCGGCTGCTCAGGTTTCGCCCATGCGCGGGCGAAGCTCGACCAGGTTGCAGGGCCGGGTGCGGTAGTCGAGCTGTTCGCGGATGAGGCGATCCCAGGCGGTGCGGCAGGCCCCGGAGGAGCCCGGCAGGACGAACACGAAGGTGGCGTTGGCGACGCCGGCTAGCGCACGCGACTGCAGCGACGACGTGCCGATCTCGTCGAACGAGATCGCCCGGAAGAGCTCGCCGAAGCCGTCGATGGTCTTGTCGAGCAGCGGGGCGATGGCCTCGGGCGTGCCGTCGCGTCCGGTCAGGCCCGTGCCGCCCGTGACCAGCACCGCATCGACTTCGTCGCGGGCGATCCAATCGGAGACGGCGGCCCGGACCGCATAGACGTCGTCGGCGACGATGCGCTTGTCCGCGAGGGTGTGGCCCTCGCCGGCCAGACGGTCGGCGAGAAGCCGCCCCGACTTGTCCGTGGCCTCTGATCGCGAATCGGAGACCGTGAGGACGGCGATCGCCAGTGGCTGGAAGGTGCGCGCGTTGGTGCTCATCGGGGCCGTCTCGCCCGCTTGCCGCGGCCTAGCGCCGTGCCCCCCAGCATGCAGA
>CAYUKN010000124.1:3184-6347 GCA_964445325.1 uncultured Ectothiorhodospiraceae bacterium | reverse complement strand
GCCGCTGGCCCTCGGCGAAGACGGTGTCGAACGCCAGCGACGACTTGCCCGAGCCCGAAAGGCCCGTGATCACGATCAGCCGGTCGCGCGGCAGCTCGACGTCGATGCTCTGGAGATTATGGGTCCGCGCGCCGCGGACGGTGATCGCTGACATTCACGGTCCCGCGATTGATCACAGAAAAAAGGGCGACGGCGTAAGGGCGAAGGGGCGAAAGAAATCCAGCCGTCGTGTGATGGTGCAAGCGAGCGGCGAGGCGCACTCGAAAGTCCTCGTGCCACGGCAGCGGCATCCGTCCCCGCCGATGATCTTGGCCCGTCGGTCGTCGCCCGACGCCCTTCGATGCAACAGGCCAGCCTGCTAATATACCCGCCGTTCGTCGCGCCAGCCAAACCGCTGTGATGTCGATGCGAGTCGCCGCATGCGCATGATCGCCGCCGAACGCCGCGCGGCCGTCGCCCTGGGCGGTATCCACGCGCTGCGCCTGCTGGGCATCTTCATGGCCCTGCCCGTGCTGGCGGTCGCCGCGCGCGACCTGGGCGGCGCCACGCCGCTGCTCGTCGGCATCGCGGTCGGCATCTACGGCCTCAGCCAGGCCGCGCTGCAGGTCCCGTTCGGCTTCGCGTCGGACCGCTTCGGCCGCAAGCCCATCATCGCCCTGGGCCTGAGCCTGTTCATCATCGGCAGCGCCCTGTGCGCCTTCGCCGATTCGGTCGCCCTGTTGATCGTCGGCCGGGCGCTGCAGGGCGCGGGCGCGATCGCCGGCGCCCTGATGGCGCTCGCCGCCGATCTCACGCGCGAGGACGTGCGCACGCGCGTGATGGCGATCATCGGGGTCTCGATCGGGGCGTCGTTCTCGGCGGCGCTCGTCGTGGGCCCGCTGTTGCACGCCTGGGCGGGGCTGACGGGCCTGTTCTCCGGGGCGGCGGCCTTCGGCCTCGGCTCGATCGCGCTGCTGTTCCTGGTCGTGCCCACCCCCGCGCCGCGGACCACGCCGGCGGCCGAGACCAGCGGCGCCGGCCACCTCAAGGCCGTGCTGAACAATGCGGCGCTGGTGCGCTTCGATGTCGGCATCTTCCTGTTGCACTTCGTCATGACGGCGACGTTCGTGGGCGCGCCCCTGTCGCTCGACGCCGCCGGCCTCGCCGATGGCACCCAATGGCGGGTCTATCTGCCCGTGTTCCTGATCTCTTTCGCCCTGATGGCGCCGCTCGTCGTCGTCGCCGAGCGCATGCACCGCACCAAGCTCATCTTCCTGGCCTCGGTCGCGCTCGTCGCGGCGTCGCAGGCCGTGCTCGGCGGCGCGGGCGAGCAAGTGCTCATCGTCGCCACGGGGCTGGTGCTGTTCTTCACCGGCTTCAATGTCCTCGAGGCGATGCTGCCCGCGCTGGTGACCAAGGCCGCCCCGAGCGAGCAAAAGGGCACCGCCACGGGCGTGTACTCGGCGAGTCAGTTCCTCGGCGCATTCGTTGGCGGCCTCACCGGGGGCTGGTTGGACTCGCTCGGCGGCCCGCCGCTCATCTTCGCCGGAATGGCGACGGTCATGGTGGTCTGGCTGGTCGCCTCGCTGAGCATGCGGGTACCCGAGTCCGGGACGTTCTACGCCGTGGCCCTCGACGGCAGCCACAGCGATGCCGATATCCGCGCCGAGCTCGGAGCCTTCGAGGGCGTCGACGACGTCACCATCGCCGACACGGAGGGTGTGGCCTATCTGCGGGTCGACACCGAGCGTTTCGATCCCGAGGCACTCGAGCGCGCCGGCTACCGCTTCGCCGACGGGGACGCGGGCGACCTGGCCCCTGTGCGATAATCGCACCGCAGTCCGGCCGCGGCCGACACGCCGTGGGCCCGCCCTGCGCCGCCGATAGGCAGCGCGAGGCGGACACAGCGAGGGAGTCGCCAGCCTCACGGCCGTTGGATCGCCCGTAGGCCCGCGTTGCGCCGGCCGCAGGGCGGCGCAACGCGGGCAGAGCGAGGCGCTTCGTGACCGGATGACCCCAATGACCGTCGGGCGCGGCGACGCACACACGCACCGAGCGTGGCCGGGTGTGAACGCGCGCGCATCGCCGGGCACCAAGCCGAAACCGGCTCCGCCCGCAGGAAGGACGGGGCCCATACCACCACCAAGGACGACAGGAGACCCGAACCCATGGCCCGAGGCGTCAACAAAGCCATCATCGTCGGCAATCTGGGCGCGGACCCGGAGACCCGCTACACCCCGAGCGGCACCGCCGTCGCCAACATCCGTGTGGCGACCACCGAGTCCTGGAAGGACCGCCAGTCCGGCGAGCAGCAAGAGCGCACGGAATGGCATCGCGTGGTCGCGTTCAACCGCCTCGCCGAGATCATCGGCGAGTACCTCAAGAAGGGCTCGCAGGTCTACATCGAGGGCAAACTCCAGACCCGCAAGTGGCAGGATCAGAGCGGCAATGACCGCTACACCACCGAGATCGTCGCCAACGACATGCAGATGCTCGGCGGCCGCGGCGGGGGCGGCGGCGACGCCGGCTTCGGCGGAGGCGGCGGTGGCCGCGGCGGCGGCCAGAGCCAGGGCGGCGGCGGTGCGCCCGCCGGCGGCGAGCAGGGCGGCGGCCAGGCCCCGCCCGACGACTTCGACGACGACATCCCGTTCTAGCGTCGCCGCGAGCCGACCTACGGTTTGATCGTCCCATTGGGTGCGAAAAAGCCGTGGGCCGGTTGTTGATCCAACAGCCCCACCAACGATGGCCAACCGCCAGCGCGGTCAGGTGGCATCGCCGGCGACCCGCCCCCAATCAATACGATGTAGGCCGGTTCCTGATCCCTACGCTCCACGCGCGACAACCATTCGCCACCGCGATTGATTGGCCATCCCCGGCGACCACCGCCGCAATCAATAACCGGCAAGCGAGCGGTGCGATGCGCGCGCCGCGCCGGTTGTTGCCTTAGCCAGTCGAACCGTTGCGGTGTCATCCGATCCGGGGCGATCGAACCCGAACGGGCGCCCCCGGGGCAAAAAACGGCCTACGAGCGGGCGAGACAACGTGCTTCATTCATTCCCGTCGTGCCATGCGGGATCGGCATAGGCTCGATCGCGACGCCCGACGTACGATCGCTGTTGTCCAACGTGGGCAATTCACCAAGCCCGTCGACTACCGCCCCCATCAATGAGATGTAGGCCGGTTC
>CAYUKN010000124.1:0-3084 GCA_964445325.1 uncultured Ectothiorhodospiraceae bacterium | reverse complement strand
GCAATTCACCAAGCCCGTCGACTACCGCCCCCATCAATGAGATGTAGGCCGGTTCTTGATCCCGACGCTCCAAGCGCGACAACCATTCGCCACCGCGATTGATTGGCCATCCCCGGCGACCACCGCCGCAATCAATAACCGGCAAGCGAGGCGCCTGATGCTTGCGCTTGTCGCCTTCACCCGCCGGAAAGCGTCCGAGACGACAGAGATCGAGCCGTGGCGCACCGCGCCGGTCGCGTGTCGACGCCCGGGCGTGGCCCCAAAAAGGACGCGTTCCGGCCTACGCCATCCACGGGCTCAATGCCACCGCCCATCTTCCGCCGTTACCCCGTCGCCCGTCGCCCGTCGCCCGCATCCCAACCCAGCGTGACTTCATATGACTAGACGCAACGCGTCTTTCATGCGTTCGCGTTCTAACGCACGGATGCCTTATAATCTCGCACCCGCGTGCGGACCGGGCGCGGCCGTTTCCGGCAATACCAACGCAACATCGAGCACCCCATGACGCGACTCATCGAGCCCCACGGCGGCACCCTCAAAAACGCCTACCTCGACGCCGACGCGGCGAGCCAGCTGGCGGGCGAGGCGGCCCAATTCCCCGAGTGGCACCTCACGCACCGCCAGCTCTGCGACCTCGAGCTCATCCTCAACGGCGGCTTCTCGCCGCTCGAGGGCTTCCTCACGCGGGCCGACTACGAGCGCGTGCGCGACGACATGCGCCTCGCCGATGGCACGCTCTGGCCGATACCGGTCACCCTCGATGTGAGCAACGAATTCGCCGAGCAGGTCGGCGACGTCAGCGTCGAGTCCCCTCAGCCGGTCTCGCTGCGCGACAACGAGGGGGTGCTCATCGCCGTCATCGACGTCACCGACGCCTGGACGCCCGACAAATCGCTCGAGGCCAAGCGCGTCTTCGGCGTGGATGACGCGCACCACCCGGCGGTGCACTACCTGCACCACCACGCCGGCCCGGTCTATCTCGGCGGCAGGGTCCGCGGCATCGAGGCACCGACGCACTACGACTTCAAGCACCTGCGCAACACCCCGCGCCAGCTGCGCGAGTTCTTCGAGAAGGTGGGCTGGTCGCGCATCGTTGCTTTCCAGACGCGCAATCCGATGCACCGCGCACACCAAGAGCTCACCTTCCGCGCGGCGCAGGAGGTCGAGGCCAATCTCCTGATCCACCCGGTCGTGGGCATGACCAAGCCGGGCGATATCGACCACTTCACGCGCGTGCGCTGCTACGAGCACATCCTCAAGCGCTATCCCGAGCAGACGACCTCGCTGTCGCTGCTGCCGCTGGCGATGCGCATGGGCGGGCCCCGCGAGGCCGTCTGGCACGCCATCATCCGCAAGAACCACGGCTGCAGCCACTTCATCGTCGGCCGCGACCACGCCGGCCCGGGCAAGAACGCCCAGGGCGAGGACTTCTACGGGCCCTACGACGCCCAGCAGCTCATGGAGACCTACCGCGACGAGCTCGGCATCGGCATGGTGCCGTTCAAGGAGATGGTCTTCGTCGAGGAGCGCGGCCAGTACGCCCCGCGCGGCGAGGTCGGCGAGGACGAGACCGTGCTCAAGATGTCGGGCACCGAGGTGCGCCGGCGCCTGGAAGAGGGCATCGACATCCCCGAGTGGTTCTCCTACCCGGAGGTCGTCGCCGAGCTGCGGCGCTCGCGCCCGCCGCGCAGCCGCCAGGGCTTCACCGTGCTCTTCACCGGGCTGTCCGGCTCGGGCAAGTCCACGGTCGCCCATGCGCTGATGAACAAGCTCATGGAGCTCGGCGGCCGCCCGGTCACGCTGCTCGACGGCGACGTCGTGCGCAAGCATCTCTCCAGCGAGCTCGGCTTCTCCAAGGCCCACCGCGAGCTCAACATCCAGCGCATCGGGTTCGTCGCCAGCGAGATCACCAAGAACGGCGGCATCGCCGTCGCCGCCCCGATCGCGCCGTATGCCTCGACGCGGCGCACGGTGCGCCAGATGGTCGAGGAAAAGGGCGGCTTCGTGGAGGTCCACGTCGCCACCCCGCTGGCGACCTGCGAGGAGCGCGACCGCAAGGGCCTCTACGCCCGGGCGCGCCGGGGCGAGATCGCCAACTTCACCGGCGTCTCCGACCCCTACGAGGAGCCCGAGGACCCCGAGGTCCGCATCGACACCCGCGACATCTCGCCCGACGAGGCCGCCCACCAGATCGTGCTCAAGCTCGAGCACCTGGGCTACGTGAAGTAGGGCGCTCAGTCGGGCCAACGCCCATGCGGGAGCGCCCGCCGATGTCGCCTCATCAAATCCAGTGGATCGGGCTTTCCGCCCGATCCACGGTAGACGCAGGGGCGCTCGCCGCGGCCCCGATGCACCCGCCGAGCCCCCGAATCCGGCGCAATCCACCCCTTAGGCCGGAACGCGTCCCCGGGTGCCCCATGCCCCGCCATCGACGGCCATAACGGGCGCCCCCGACCGTGCGGCTGCGACCATCCGAGACGCTTTCCGGCGAGCGAAGCGCTTGATGCCCACCAAACGAAAGACGGAGACCGTAGGCCGGAACGCGTCCCCGAACGCCCCGCGGCCCACCGTCGATGGGCAGCGGCTGTTGCCTGACCACACCGCCTCGACCATCCAAGACGCTTTCCGGCAAGCGAAGTGTCGCGAACGCCACCCAACGCCCTGCCGAGGTCGATCGGGGAACCCGACTCGTAGGCCGGAACGCGTCCCCGAACGCCCCACACCCCGCCATCCATGGCCAGCGCGGCCTAGCGCATCGCCGCCGCGCCCACCATCCAAGACGCTTTCCGGCAAGCGAGGGGCGTCGACGCCACCCAATGCGGGCGCGGCGCAGTCCATGAATCTCACCCGCCGGAAAGCGCTTGGACGCCGGAGAACACGTGCGGCCAATGGCGCTGTAGACGTCGACACCGAGGATGGCGCCCTACGGACGCGTTCCGGCCTACGATCTCCGTCGCCCTTCGCCCTTCGCCCTTCGCCCTTCGCCCTTCGCCTAATTGACCGAAGCCAGCACAATGGACTAACTTAAATTAGCTAAGTCGGAGCGCATCGCGGTGAAAACGGTCAACATCCACGACGCCAAGA
>CAYUKN010000123.1:0-6459 GCA_964445325.1 uncultured Ectothiorhodospiraceae bacterium | reverse complement strand
TTTTCCGTGGGTACTCGATTGTCGGACAGCATATCGCAGAAGAGCGTATATCCGGGCTCTGATGTGAAGCTCGGGTTTCGATTGTCAGGCAATCTTGCGCCACGGCGCGTCGGTAGTTATCAATGGCGGATGCGCCGCCACCGGAGCCGGAGATGACGCAGACCAAAGCAGAGGAACGCCTGGATCCGATCGCCGACGGGATCTATCGCTTCGACAACCACTATGTCCGGCCCCGGCACACGAGCTGCACGATCGTGCTCGACAGCGGCCGCGCGGCGATTTTCGATACCGGTGTCCCGGGTAACGTCGACGCCCTGGTGGCGGCGGTCGAATCGCTCGGTGTGCCGGCGGAGGCCGTGGACTGGGTGATCGTCAGTCACGCCCACCTCGATCACATGGCCGGCGTTGGCCCGCTGATGCAGCGCCTGCCCACGGCGCGGGTGGCGGCGCATTCGGCCGCGGCGCCGCACGTGATCGATCCCGAAAAGCTGGAGAAGGGCTCGCGCGGGGTCTTCGGCGACGAATTCGTCGACCGGTACTACGCGGGCATCGAGCCGGTGGCGGCCGAGCGCGTCGTTGAGACCGATGACGGCGACACGCTGACCCTCGGCACGCGGGAGCTGCAGCTGGTGTACGCACCCGGGCACGCCTGGCACCAGCAGGCGCTGTGGGACGCGCGCACGGCCACCGTGCTTGCCGGCGATGCGTTCGGCCTGTCCTACCCCGAACTGGAGGGGGCGGACGGGCCCTTCGTCATCCTGCCGACAGCCCCGCCGCAGCTCTCGCCGGAGGCGATGCACGAGACGCTCGACCGCATCGTCGGCCTCGAACCGGCCCGCGTACTGCCGTCGCATTTCTCGGTGATCGAAGCGCCGGGCGCGGTGGCCGCGGAACTCCACCGCATCATGGATGAATGGCTTGATATCGCCCTGGAGGCGGCGTCGGTGGAAGACCTCCTCGAGCAACTCATCGCCGCCTGCGCCGCGGATCTCCAGCGACGCGGGCGCGGCGACGAGGCCGACACCATGCGCGAGCTGTATTACATGGATCTCTACGTGAACGCCCAGGGCCTCTGGCGCTGGCGCCGCCGCCGCGAAGAACGCGCCGGGGAAAAGGAGGGCCGGTAGCCGCGTTAGGGGGCCTGCCCGTCACCGTAGGTTGGGTTGACGCAGGGAACCCAACTTGACGAGCTCTCCGCTGTCTCCACGCTCACCTGTGTCCTGCATCGTCGCCTCGACGCGTTGGGTATCGCTTCGCTCAACCCAACCTACAGCTTGGCGCTGCTGCCGCGAAGAACGCGCCGGGGAAAAGGAGGACCGGTAGCCGCGTCAGGGGCGCCCGTCACCGTAGGTTGGATTGACGCAGGAAACCCAACGTAACGAGCGCTCCGCTGTCTCCACGATCACCTGTGTCCTGCAGCGTCGCTTCGACGCGTTGGGTATTGCTTCGCTCAACCCAACCTGCGGCGGACCGCATCCGTCCATCTCCACCATGCCGCGGCGGGCAATCCGATCAACAAGCGCACTCGCGCGCCCCACGTGCGGGAGCCGTGTAGGCCGATTTTTCCGGAGTGAAACAGAGGAAACGCGGGCATTGCCCTGGAGGGCCCGCCGGTCGCGTGGCATCCGTCGGATTGCATGGAACCCAAACCCGGGGTAAAAAGGATACTGTATACAGAATGCACAACGGGTCTCGACGGACCCACGCGCAGAGAGCGACTGAGACAATGGATGCAATAGGTCACCAGAAAGCGCTGCCGGATCTGGTCCACGAACGGATCGTCGAGGGCATCTGCAATGGCACGCTGGCGCCGGGCGAGCGCCTGACGCAGGACGGTTTGGCGCGGCAGCTGGACGTCTCGCGGTTGCCGGTGGGACAGGCGCTGAAGCGCCTCGAAGCGGAAGGTTTCGTGCGACCGACGGGGCGGCGGGGGGTCCAGGTGGCGCCGCTGGAGGAACGCTTCGTACGCGAGCTCTACGAGTTCCGTGCCGGGATCGATCAGGTCAGCGCCGGGCTGGCCGCGCGCCGCGCCGGCGCGGATTTGCGCGAGCGCGGCCACTCTGTCCTCGAGCGCGGCCGTCGAGCTTTATGCAATGAAGACATTCCCGAACTCATCGCGGCGGACATGGCCTTCCATCAGTTGATCTACGAGGCGGCCGGGAACGGCATGATTCTCGAGACGATGGCCACGCACTGGAATCATACCCGCCGCGTGATGCAGACGATCCTCAGCAACGGGCGCCACCAGGAGCAGGTGTGGGATGACCACGCCGCGATCCTCGATGCGGTCTGCGGGGGTGATGCCGTCGAGGCCGAGCGGGCGGCGCGCGCCCATTCCGAGCGCGCGGCGGACTGGTTCGAGAACGAGATGGCCCGCGTCGATGCCGGCGCACGGGCCGGGACTGCACAGGGGTAACCAGCGATGGCACAAGATGCAACGCAATCGGCGCGGGGCGCCGGTGAGAACATCCGGGTCCTGCTGGCGAAGGTCGGCCTCGACGGGCACGACCGCGGCGTGAAAGTGGTCGCGCGCGCCCTGCGCGACGCGGGCATGGACGTCGTCTACTCGGGCCTGCACCGCACGCCCGAGGAAGTCGTGGCCGCGGCCGTTCAGGAGGACGTCGACGTGCTCGGGGTATCGATCCTGTCGGGCGCGCACATGACGGTCTTCCCGCGGGTAATGAAGGCGCTGAAGGAAAACGATGCCGAAGATATCATCGTCGCCGGCGGCGGCGTGATTCCGGACGAGGACGTCAAAAAGCTAATGGAAATGGGCGTGCAGAAGATCATGCTGCAGGACACGCCGCCCGACGAGATCGTCAACGCGTTCCGCCAGCTCGTGGCCGAGCGTGGGCCGCGGTGAATCCCGGATCTGGTGCGATGGGCTGGGTTCTTCCGTGAGCTAAAGTCCCGTGCAAAGGGGTTCTCGCAAACGCGCGAGCAACCGCAAAGGTCGCAAAGGAAGGCGCAATAGAGTGACCGGCTGATTGGCCGTCTGGAATTCGGAATGCATCGAGAGAGCATGGTGGTCGCAGGCGAGTAACCGTTTTCTTTCCTTGGCGTCCGTCGCGCTCTTGGCGCCTTTGCCAGAACCCACGGGAACAGCGCCAACAGGATTCCTCATGGCCGCGTCCCAGCTGGAGTGTGAATGATGGAAGAGTGGCAGTTTCCACCGGGTTACGACGAAGGGTATTTCCCGGATCCGTCGAGCCGCTACTGGTTTCCCGAGCGCGAGACCATGGATCCCGGCGCGCGTGACGCGAAGATCCTGGAGCGCCTCCAGGAGCTCATGAACTACGCGTGGAACAACTCGGCGTTCTACCGCCGCAAGTGGGAAGAGGCGGGCGTCCATCCCGATCACATTAAGTCGCTGGAAGACTTCGAGGATCGCGTGCCGGTCATCACCAAGCAGGATCTGCGCGATTCGCAGGCCGGCGCGCCGCCGTTCGGCGATTATCTGTGTATCCCCGAGGACGAGATCCATCACATCCACGGCACTTCGGGCACGACCGGCCGGCCGACGGTGTTCGGCATCGGCCGCCGCGACTGGAAGACGATCGCGAACAACCAGGCCCGCGTGATGTGGGGCATGGGGCTGCGTCCTGGGGATATGGTGTTCATCGCCTCCGTGTTCAGTCTTTACATGGGTTCCTGGGGCACGCTGGCCGGCGCCGAGCGCCTCGGCTGCAAATGCTTCCCCTTCGGCGCCGGCGCACCGGGCATGACCCAGCGCGCCGTAACCTGGCTGAAGATGATGCAGCCGGCCGGCTTCTACGCGACGCCGTCCTATGCCCTGCGCCTCGCCGAGGTCGCGGAGGAAGATGGCGTCGATCCGCGCGAGTTCGGGCTGAAGGTGATGTTCTTCTCCGGCGAGCCGGGGGCATCGATTCCGGGCATCCGCGACCGCATTGCCGAGATCTTCGGCGCGCGTGTCGTCGATTCCGGCACCATGGCCGAGATCACGCCCTGGATGAACGGCGCCGGCAGCGCCGAGACCGGTGGCATGCTGCTGTGGCAGGACATGGTCTATGGCGAGGTCTGCGATCCGCACACCAATCGCCGCGTCCCCTGGGGCGAGCAGGGCACGCCGGTGTATACGAACCTCGAGCGCACCTCACAGCCCATGATCCGGCTGCAGTCCGGTGATCTGACTCACTGGGTCATGGAGGAGAATCCCTGCGGGCGCACCTACCCGCGCCTGCCGCGCGGCATCTACGGCCGTATCGACGATATGTTCCAGATCCGTGGCGAGAACGTGTATCCGAGCGAGATCCACGCAACGCTGAACGAGATGGAAGGTTACGGCGGCGAGCACCGCATCGTGATCACCCGCGAGGGCACCATGGACGAACTACTGATCCGCCTGGAGCCATCGAAAGAACTCGAGGCGCGCGGTGCGGATGCGGTGAAAGAATTCCGCGACAAGGCGAAGCACGATCTCGAACGCATGCTCGGTTTCCGGGTCGGCATCGAGATGGTCGCGGCGGATACGTTCCCGCGTACCGACTTCAAGGCGAAGCGCGTGATCGAAGACCGCGATCTCTACAGCAGCCTGCGCCAGGAGGCGGAGTGACGGCGCCCGTCCCATCGGATGAGCTCGCGCGGCGCGTCCGCGAGGGCAACCTGCGTGCGGCCGCGCGACTGATTACCCGGGTCGAAGGCGGCGAGGAGGAATGCCGCCCGGCGCTGGCCGAACTCTATCGACACACCGGTCATGCGCATGTCGTCGGTATCACCGGCGTACCCGGTTGCGGTAAATCGACGCTCGTCTCGCAACTGGCACGCACGCTGCGCGCGGATGGCCGTCGCGTCGGGATCGTCGCGATCGATCCGTCGAGCCCGTTCTCCGGTGGCGCCATCCTGGGCGACCGTGTCCGCATGTCCACTCTGGTCGAGGACCCGGGTGTGTTTATCCGCAGTATGGCCACGCGCGGTACGCTGGGTGGTCTCGCGAAGGCGAGTCTCGATGCCGTCGATATCCTCGATGCCGCCGGTTTCGACACCATCCTGATCGAGACCGTTGGCGTCGGTCAGGATGAGGTCGATATCGTCAAGGCCGCGCATACCACGGTGGTCGTCTCGGCACCGGGGCTGGGCGACGACATCCAGGCGATCAAGGCCGGCGTGCTCGAGATCGCGGATATCCATGTCGTATCGAAGGCCGACCGCCCGGACGCGAACCGCACGGTCACCGAACTGAAGACCATGCTCACCATGAGCATGCCCAGTGGCGCCGAGCAGTGGTATACGCCCGTGGTCGCCACGAGTGCCGAGCAGAAGACCGGCTTCGACGAGCTGCGCGACGCCATCGATCGCCACCGGAAGCATCTGATCGATTCCGGGACGCTTGAAGGCAAGCGCAGCGAGATTGCCGCCAACAGAATGCTCAAGATCGCCGAGGGCATTGTGCGTGAGGACTTCCGCCGTCAGCGCGAAGCCGATCTCGCCGATGTCCTGGGCCGCGTCAGCCGACGCGAGACCGATCCGCATGCCGGCGCCATTGAGCTGCTGGCCGCCGTCCACTCTAGGATCCGCCATGAATCGACAGCAGACCCTGTTCAGTAAAGAAGAACTCGACCGCATCGATGCCGAGACGCGCGACTGGGAAGGCAACGAGGTTGCCCGGTTCCTGGAGCGCGCGCCCGAACGCCGCGAGATGTTCCGCACCGGCGCCGGGCTGGATGTCAAACGCACGTACACGCCGGTCGATACGGCCGAAACGCCCTGGGACGACATCGGCCTGCCGGGGCGCTACCCGTTCACGCGCGGGCCGTACCCGACCATGCACCGCGGACGGCCCTGGACCATGCGCCAGATCGCGGGCTTCGGCATGGCGGCCGATACCAACCGGCGTTTCCACTACCTGATGGCGCAGGGCCAGACCGGTCTGTCGGTCGATTTCGATATGCCGACGCTGATGGGTTATGACTCTGATCATCCCATGAGCGAAGGGGAGGTCGGGCGCGAGGGCGTGGCGATCGATACGCTCGCCGATATGGAGACCCTGTTCGATCAGATCGACCTCGAGAAGATCTCCGTGTCGATGACGATCAACCCGTCGGCCTGGATCCTTTTCGCGATGTACATCGCCGTGGCCGAGAAAAATGGCTTCGATCAGGCGAAGCTGTCGGGCACGATCCAGAACGACATCCTCAAGGAGTACATGGCGCAGAAGGAGTGGATCTATCCGGTGCGCCCGTCGCTGCGCATCGTGCGCGACTGCATCACCTACGGCGCGCAGCACCTGCCGCGCTACAACCCGCTCAACATCTCGGGCTATCACATCTCCGAGGCCGGAGCGGTCGCGACCCAGGAGGTCGCCTACACCATGGCCAGCACGATCCTGTATGTGCAGGAGGCGGTGGATGCCGGCGTCGATGTCGATGAGTTCGCGCCGCGGCTGTCGTTCTTCTTCGTCAGCCAGGCCGACTTCTTCGAGGAGATCGCCAAGTTCCGCGC
>CAYUKN010000122.1:0-6504 GCA_964445325.1 uncultured Ectothiorhodospiraceae bacterium | reverse complement strand
GCCTCGGCCGGCACGCCGATCGACAGGCCCAGCCGCGCGAGCCGGACGAACTCGTCCTCACGGTCGAGCAAGCCCTTGCGATAGGCCAGCTGGAGCACCGCATGGGCGTCCTCGTTGCGCTCGAGGTTGAGGTAGACGCTCGCGAGTTGACTCCAGTAGCGCTTCTTCTGCGGCCAGTTCGCCAGCATCGTCTGCAGCGTTTGGGCCGCGGCCTCGTAGCGCTCGGCGGCGAACTGCAATGACACCTGCATCTGGTAATACTGCTCCCGCGGGCGATCGCTCATCGCGATCGCCTTGTCGATCGCCTGCAGGCCGGCGCGGTGCTCGTCGAGCTGGGCATGGATATTGGCCTTGAGCGCATAGTCGTCGGCGTTCGGTTCCTCGACCTCGGCAAACCAGGCAGCGAGGGACTCGCGCGCTTTGGCATATTGCTCGGTGCGCGCATACAGGCGCGCCAGCATGTTCTTGAGCTTGATCCGCGGCGTATCCGGCAGCGCTTCCAATGCCAACGCCTGCTCGAACGCCTCGATCGCGGCGCGCTCTTGGTCGCGGTCGATGTGGACATAGCCCAGCGTCTGCAGCGTCATCGCGCGCGCGTACTTGCGGTCACCGACCTCTTCGAGCAACTGCTCGAGCTTGGTGAGCGCTTGGTCGTGCTTGCCTTCGTCGTTGAGCTCGCGGGCCTCATTGAGGCTCTCGTAGGTGTCGCGCGAGAGCTTGTCCTCGGCGCCCGCCGGGGGCGTCGCGAGCACGGCGGCGATTGCAATAACTGCGGCAAGCGGACGACGTTTCATGAGATCGCTTCGATCCATAGGGACCTCCTGCGTTGGGAGCGCGCTAGCCGGAATCCAGCGTGAAGCGCAGTGTTTGGCGAGCCCGCCGCGAGACCTTCCGCCCGTCTTCCTCCTTGGGCTCGAATTTCCAGCGCGACAGCGCGCGCTTGGCCGATTCCTCGAAAACCCCTTTGGGGTTCGACCCCACGACCTCGATATCGGTGACCGAGCCGTCGGCGCGAATGGTGAACTCCAGGGTCACATAGCCCTGGATGCCTTCCTTACGGGCCTCGAGCGGATACTGCGGCGGCACCCGCGAGATGGGTGTCGCGTCGGTGTCGACACTGCTCTCGCCCGTCGAGAAATCGCCGATGAACGGGCCCGAACCGGCGCCCACATCGACGTTCATGTTGGGCATGTCCATCTCGGGCATGGACGCACGCGCTTGCTGTTGCTGTTGTGCCACCGGCTCGGGCGATTCGGGCGGGGGCGGCGGATCGGGCGGCTCCTCGGGCGGCTCGCGCCGTTTCTTGGTCTTGGTCTCGGACTCGCTTTCTTCGTAGTCGATGAAGCGAATGGGCTCTTGCTGGCCCTGGTCGGCGATACCCGGATCCTCGTTGGTCACGAGCACCATCATCAACACGAACAGCCCGAGGGTGACGGCACCGCCACCCACGAGCGATAGGCCCAGGCGCAGCACGCGCGGGACGATCACTGCCCGTTCCTCGCGGCGATCGACACACCGCTCGCGCCCGCCTTGCGCGCCTGGTCGATCGCCTGGACGAGCACGCCGGTTTGCGCCGACTTATCCGAGACCACCACGACACTGGCCTCGGGATTCTCCGCCAGCAGGCGCTCGACGTTGGCCTGAATGGCACCCGGCTCGACCTGGCGGTTGTTGATCCAGACCTCGCCGTTGTCGCGGATGCCGATCAGGATATTGCCTTGCTCCTTGCGCTCGGCGGTGTCCGCGGAGGGCCGCGAGACCTCGATACCCGTCTCCTTGACGAACGAGGTCGTGACGATGAAGAAGATCAACATGATGAACACGATGTCGATCATCGGTGTCATGTTGACCTCGGCGTCGTCCTGTTGACTGACTACGTGGCGGCTACGCATGGCTCGACCCTCCCGCGATCGCCAGCTTGTCGGCCAGACGCCGCGTCTCGGCCGTCGCCCGGCGCTCGAAATACACCCCGAAGTAGAGGCCCGATAGCGCGGTGACCATCCCGGCCATCGTCGGGATCGTCGCCGCGGACACGCCGTTCGCCATGGCCCGCGGATTGCCCGTGCCCATCACGGCGAGCACATCGAATACCTGGATCATCCCGGTGATCGTGCCGAGCAGGCCGACGAGCGGCAGGACGGCCACGATCGTCTTGACCAGTGGCACGTAACGCCGCAGACGCACCTCGAGCTCGGAGATCAACGCCTCGCGCACGCGGTGGGCGTGCCACGAGCGCTTGTCCGCGCGCGCGTCCCACTGGCTCACGACTTCGCTGAGCTCGTTCGGGTAGCGCACCCGGAAGAACCAGAAACGCTCGATGATCAATCCCCAGAGCAAAAGCGTCAGCACGAGGATGAGCCAGAGGACGTCACCGCCTGCCCGAAAGAAATCCTGCAGCGAGATGATCAGGGCCTGGATCTCATGCATGAGCGCTGCCCTGCGCCTCCGCATGGCTGGCGACGATGCCGCTGGCCTGATACTCCAGCGTTTGCACCAGGCGCCGGCTGCGCCCGTTGAGCAGGCTGTGCAGCAGGATCAGCGGCACCGCAACGATCAACCCGAGCGACGTCGTCACCAACGCCTGCGAGATCCCGTCGGCCATGAGCTTGGGATCGCCGGTGCCGAACAGTGTGATCGCCTGGAACGTCGCGATCATGCCGACCACCGTGCCCAGCAGCCCCAGCATCGGCGCCACCGCCGACAGGATCTTGACGGTCGCGAGACCGCGCTCGAGCCGCGGCATACGGCGCAGGATCGCCTCGTCGAGCTTGAGCTGGAGTGTCTCCGTGTCGGCGTCCTTGTTGTCGTGATACGCCTGCAGGACCTCGCCCAGCGGGTTGTTGTTGCGCGGCTCGCTGGGCTGTTCGCGCTGGCGGCGCATGCGGCGCTCGATCAGGCCCAGGGTGAAGAAGCGCTCCAGGGAGATGAGCAAGCCGATGACCCCGATCGCGATGACGATGTAGCCGACGAGCCCGCCTTGCTGGACCCGCTCGACCAATGTCGGCTTTTGAATCAAGCGGCTCAGGATGGCGCCGCGCGAGGGATCGACCACCGCAGCGGCGGGTCCGTCCGACCCATTGCTGTCGTATAGGTCGGACGCCATCGATTGCCAGCGCCCCGCCGGTTGACGCGGCAGCACCGACAGCTCGCCCGTCGACGACTCGAAGTTCAGGAACCGCTCGCCGACGAAGGCGGTGAATGGACCGACCCGCATCACCTCGGCCTTCTGAGATGCGCCGTTGGGCTGGACAATCTCGGTCTCGTAGCGCGAGATCTCGCCGGTTGCGACCATCTCCTCCAGCACGGTGCGCCACAGATGGTCGATCTGATCGATCGACGGCAGCGCCTTGGACTCGGCCAGCTCCTTGAGCGACTCGGCCCGGCCGGGGGCCTCGCTCGCGGTGAGCGAGCCCTGCATGATCGAGCGGGCGTCGCCGGCGGTCTGGCGGATGACGCCGAAGACCTCGCCGAAATCGCCCTTGCGCGCTGTAAGCTCCTCGTTGAGCTCGGTAATCTTCTGCTCGTTGGCGTCGAACTGCTCCTGGAGCTCGTTACGACGAGCGCGGGCCTCGTCGCGCTCGGCACGCGCCTCCTCGAGCATCTGCTCGCGCTTGTCGATCTTCTCGATGAACGCGTTGACGCGCTCGTCGGCCTCCTGTTTTTCCTGCTGGCGCGCCTCGCGCAGCTCCTGCAGGAGCGATTCAAGATCGCCGTTTTCGGCCTGGGCGGGGCCGCTCCAGAGGCCGCCAGTGATCACCGCCGCACAGAGGATGGCGGCAGCGCGGATTGTTCCTGGCGTGTGCGGCATCATTATTCGCCCTCCGGCGGATTGACCGGTGCCTTGAGCAGATCCGGTGGCGCCTGCTCCGAGGCGATCTTGTAGCCCTTCTCGAAAGCAGCCCGGTACGCGCCGCCGACGTCTTCCCACTGATCGCTCTGCGGGTTCCAGCGCCCCGTGCGTTGTTGATCCAGCGTTTGATACAGGAGGGCGATGCGCCCGATTCGCAGGAACCGGACGCTGCGCTTGTCACCGTCGAGGCTGAGCTCGCCGCGATAGGTCTCGATCGTGCGGCCGTATTTGAGCTCGCGCTTGTAGGCCTCCATGAGCTGGCGGTACTGCTCGGCCGTGGTCACATCGGCACGGCCCATCAGCTGATCGAGCTCGTCGAGCTTGGCTCGGCGCTCCTCCAGCCTGAAAGGCAGGTCGCGCTCGACGAATTGCTCGAGCGCGTTCAACGCCTCGAGCATGTTGGGCACGAACGCTTGCTGAGTCTGGTCGATCCGGTCGAGCTGCTCGCGCAGTGAGGCGAGCTCTTGCTCCTGCGATTGGATCTGGCGTGACAGCTGCTTGTTGTAGATGCGCAGGTTCTCCGTCTCGTCCCTGGCGGCACGGTACTCGGCGAGCATTTGGCGTGCCTTTTCCGATAACTGGTCGATCTTCGCCTGGGTCTCTTGATTGAGATCGTCGATCGCCATTTGCTCCTGCTGCGCCGCATCCACACCTTCATCGGCCGCACCTGCGGCCGGCGCAATGCTCACCAGCAGGCAGACGGTGAGCGCATGGATTCGCTTGCCGTAATGCGAGTACACGGGATGGGCCCTCCTTCGATTGCCGAGGGGCCGACGGCGCCGGCAGTCCGACCGCTCGGCCGCGAGATCGCCTCGCTTTGCCCTCTTTCCGCGCCGAGCCTAGGATGCCGCCGGCGAGTGACCGGCCGGTGACAGTCCCCGGCCCGCGCGGATAGGGCCCGAGGCGCGATGGCCGGGAATATATGCCCGCGATTTGACGATGAGATGACGCAGCGACTGCGCCGATGTGACAGCGAGGCGACGCCCTGACGGGGGTGTAGCGACGGGCGGGGCTCCGTCATGCGCGAGCACGGGCGGCAACGGTGGCGTCCAGGAACCGTCGGGTGGTCTCGGCCCAATCCAGGCCACGCGCGAAGGCGACGCACGCGCTGCGATCCAGCGCGCGGGCGCGCTCGATGGCCCGCGACAAATCCTCGTCGAGCGCCCCGGTGACGCCGTCGGTGAGGACATCGGCCGGCCCCGTCACGGGATAAGCGGCCACCGGTGTAGCGCAGGCCAAGGCCTCCAGCATCACGATGCCGTAGGTGTCCGTGCGCGACGGGAAAACGAACACATCGGCGCTGGCGTACCAGGCCGCGAGGTCGGCGGGGTGTTGGTGACCGCGGAAGACGACCTCGGGATAAGCGCGTTCGAGCTGCTGGCGCTGGGGGCCTTCGCCGAGCACCACCTTCGTGCCGGGCAAAGACAGCTCGAGGAAATCGGCCAGATTCTTCTCCGCGGCCACACGCCCGGCGTAGAGATGGATCGGGCGAGTCAAGCCGGTCTCACCAGCGACCTCGGGACGAAAGACGCGGGTGTCGACGCCACGGTGCCAGACGACGAGATGGTCGAAGCCGTGGTCCGCTAGGGTCGCGGCCATGCCCGGCGTGGGCACCAGGGTGGCCGCGGCATCGCGGTGGAAGCGCCGTAGCCAGGCGTAGCCACGCGCCAGCGAGATGAACGGCAGGCGCGCTCGGACGTATTCGGGAAAGCGCGTATGGAAAGAGGTCGTGTGGCGCCAGCCGCGCCACCGCAACGCCCGGATCGCGGCCCAGCCGAGTGGGCCTTCGGTGGCGACATGGACGCGATCCGGCGCGAACGCCTCCAGCCGTCGATCGACGCCAATCGGCACGGCCAGGCGGATCTCGGGATAGCCCGGACAGGCGACGGTGAAGAAGCTGCCGGGCTCGACGACGTCGACCACGTGGCCGAGCTCGCGCAGGCGTGCAACCACGGCGGTCCAGGTCGTGACGACGCCGTTGACCTGCGGATGCCAGGCGTCGGTGACGAGGCTCAGGCGCATCGCCTGGCGGATCGGCGCGCGGGATGGGTGCGATAGCGCACGGGGGGACATGCCATGCGCGCAATGGCATCACGGCCACATGTCACGGCCGTGGCGATCGCGTGACGCTGGGGTTACCCGGTCGCGCGCGGCGGGCCAGTCGGGATGGGCGCAGCCTCAGTCGTCGCCGCTGTCCCGGAGATCCCGGCTGGCGTTTTCGAGGCTGGTGTGGCGGATGTCCTTGCCCTCGACCATGTAGACGACGTATTCGCACATGTTGCGGGCGTGGTCGGCCACGCGCTCGAGGGCACGCACGCACCACAGCACCGAGAGCACGCCCTTGATCGAGCGCGGATCCTCCATCATGTGGGTGATGAGCTGGCGCACGACGCCCTCGTATTCCTGGTCGATCTTCGACTCTTCCTCGGCGACGCGCAGGGCCGTTTCGGCATCGACCCGCGCGAACACGTCCAGCGTGTTGCGCAGCATCGAGCGCACGTGCTCACCCAGGTTCTGCACACCGACCAGCATCTCTTGGTCGGGCTGGCCGCTCTCGTTGGCGACATCGATGGCGAAGCGCCCGAGCTTCTCCGCCTCGTCGCCGATGCGCTCGAGATCGGTGATCGTCTTGATGATGGTCACGACCATGCGCA
>CAYUKN010000121.1:0-6536 GCA_964445325.1 uncultured Ectothiorhodospiraceae bacterium | reverse complement strand
GGCCCCGACAGAAGTTCCGCAAGTGTACGGAGCGGTTCATGATCCGCGAGCTTAGGAACCCGATTGGCGTGCCAGACGGGTAAAGCGCCCTTGCGGCAGGAGTTGCTTGAAGTCTCCGTCGAAACTCACCAGATGTTGGCCCTGCTGCAACACAGCCGCAGCCAACCAGGCATCCGGCAGATGGTTACCCGGTAGTTGTTTGTCCGTGCAGCGTCTGCGTAGGCGCGACCACTCCGGTCCCAGCGCCGGTTGAACGACGCCGGGCCCCGCCAACAGGGTGTCGATAAAATGCACTGCGGCCTCGATGGGCGTTGGCTCGACGAAGATCTTCGAATGGGTGGCGAGGCGTAAGAAACTGGCGATCACCATCGGCTGCAGGCTCAGCTGTGTGCCCTGGACAGCTTCATCCAATGCTCGAGTAAGCCAGTCCCGAGCGATTTCGTGGTGCGGATGATCGGCGCGGCTGGCGGCCAGTAGCACATTGACGTCAGGTGTCATCGTCAGCCGCGGCGAGCAAATCTTGGTTGTTGAGCCCGTCCAAGCCGGGTGCGAGGCCGCCCTTGCCATGATACACAGGGGGCTCCACCGGCGTCTGTTCGGATTGCTCGGCCTCGCGCAGGCGCGCTTGCAGGCCTTCCTCGATCAGCCGCGTCAGGCTGGTGCGTTGGCGCGCGGCCTGCGCCTTGGCGCGCGCCAGGAGCTCATCGTCGAGATTCAGCGTCGTCTTCATCTACAAGTCCGATTGCACGCCTGATTGATACAGATTTCTGTATCGTAAGGGGTCCCGTCCGCCGTTGCAAGAACGGGACGCCCGGCCGTGGCCCCCGCTCGATCGCCCTCAATCGGCATGGCCGGGAAAGCGCGTGTCTCCGGCTGGCACCCAGTGGCCGATTAAAGTCCCCTACCTTGACGGAGGACGACGTCGACGAAGATTGCCGGAGCCAGCGAATAGCCGCTGCACGTCGGCGTCGCGGTCTCGTGACAATCGGTGGGCAGGATGAGCCCGCGCAGCGTCGAGCACCGTTGCTTGCTTGTCCGGGGGATAAAAAAACCGAGCGCGCCAACCGAACAGGTGACATCTCCATTGGCAGATCACACGCTCGAGCGGCCTCGGGGGCTGTATCGGTAGCGGCACGGGGTCGATGAATGGGGTGGCTGCCCTTCGACCCGGATTCGTCGGTGATGCCCAAGACGCTGTCGCTCGCGCCGATCTACGACATGCTGCCGTTGGCACTCGCGCCAGGGCATAACGGGCTCGTGCCGCAATCTTTCGCGCTGCAGCCACCGACGGCCGATCGCCTCGATGACTGGCTGAGTGCCCCGACAGCTGCTGTTGACTACTGGGCGCGCGTGGCGAGCTCCGGTACCGTCAGTGATGCGTTTCGCTCGATCGCACGAGCGGCGTCCGAGACCGTGGCGGATCGCCGAGCAAGCGTTCAACCAACAGCTTGACTTCCTGCAACGTCAAGACGGGAACAAATCAGCGCGGATCCGAAGCACACGCTTTGCATGCAGCACTGGCGCTGGCACGGTTACTGGCCGGGTTGCGAGTCCAATCCCCGACCGGTTTACCGGCGCTTGCCCGCCGGTGATCGAAACCGCTGCCACGTGAGCCGACAACGGGCCATCAAGTTGGGCCAATGTAGCCGCACGAGCCCGCGCTCGCTGGCGCGTGGGGCCATGCAGCGCGAGCGAGACAGAGGGATGGCATTCACTGAGATCGAACAACAGGCTGTCGAGCGGGCGCTCGCCGCGTTTTTGCGCCGGCGCCGCCCTCCGCCCGAGATCCGTTCCGAGCTCGATATCCAATACAGGATCAAGGGCCAGAGCGTCGAGATCTACGAACTGCGCCCCGACTGGCGCGAGCCCGATCGATCCCTCGAAATGGCTAACGCCAGGCTCACCTACGTACGCAACCATGGGATCTGGAAGATCTACTGGATGCGTCGGGATCGGCGCTGGCACCGATACGAGCCGGCACCGCAGGCGGAGACCATCGAGCAGGCCTTGCAGGTCGTCAACGAGGATCGCTACTGCTGCTTCTTTGGCTAACGTGATGGCATACGTCTCGGCACAACGAATGGAGACCATGTGGCGAGCGGCAGCTTCGTCGAGTCCGCGTGATATGGAGTCCATGCAGAAGCGCCACCAGAAGGTCCAGAAGGCGCTTTGCCGCTATGTCTATGCGCAACTGACGCACGAACTGCGTCCCGATGCAGCCGGCATCGGCATCTACGGCTTCCACGTGCTCCTGGAGGCATTTCTACGGGCACGGCCCGGGCTGCGGTCCGTGCGTCGCCCTGCAATCGAGCGCGTCCACGGATCAATCGTCGGAGACGGTCATCATGGCGATAGCGTGGCCGCCTCGCCCGAGCCGCACGCGCTGCAATACGTCTACGATATCCTGTTCGATCCCGAACCCGACGAGGTCGCCCTCACCGCACACGAGCGATCGCTTTGCTGGCACGTCCTGCATACCGTCGTGGTGTGCCTGCACGAGGCCCGGGTGCGCTAACGCGGCAACGCCTCATCAACCGACGACAAATCGTAACGGCGTACAGAACGGCCGGCGGTGCGGCAAGCCAAAAGCCATCTCGCGCGGTGAGTAGCGATGATGGGTCGAATGGGCCATGCGACGGGGCATGCCGCCGCGATCGGTCCGATCTCCGGATCGAAACGGTCACAGCCCCAGCACAACGCCTGAGGCTCATGACTGGATGCCGAGCCCAATCGCCGGCTCGCCATCCACGCTACGGTATCGGTCGCTGAGACAAGAGGGAAAGACGGCCATGGCACGTTTTGGGCGGACCTGGTGGGGCCAGCAGTGGCTGGCGGCGCTCGACGGCATTGATCACAGCAACCGGCTGCCACGCGGCCGCCGCTATGCCAACAATGACTCGGTGCGCTCGATCGAGGTCGCCGATGAGGCGGTGACGGCCGCGGTCAAGGGCTCGCGGCGCACGCCGTATCGGGTGCGCGTGGGGCTCGCGCGCTTCAGTCAGGCCGAACGGCGAGCGGCGATCGAGGCGGTCGAGGACAACCCGGTTGTGCTGTCGCGCCTGCTCAATCGGCAATTACCGGGCGAAGTGCTGACGCTGCTCGAGCGACGCAACATCGCTTTGCTGCCGCGCGCCTGGCGCGATATCACCGCCCGTTGCTCCTGCCCGGATGGGGCCCTGCCCTGCAAGCACATCGCTGCGGTGATCTATCTCATCGCCAACGAGATCGACAAGGATCCGTTCCTGATATTCAAGCTCCATGGCCTGGACCTGGCGGCCGCGCTCCACGAGCGCACCGGTGTCGCGTCGACGGCCCTGACCACCCCGCCGCGGTTCGCCGAGGCCTGGCAGCAGGCGCCCGCCGCCGGACAGTCGAGCGCGGTTGACGAGGCCCACGGGCGCATCGACATCAGCAACGTTCCAGGACTCGAGGCGCGCATCTTCACCGTGCTGTCGGCCGAGCCGCTATTCCATGACAAGGATTTCCGCAAGATCCTGGCGACGCAATACGGCCGGACGCGCCGAGCTGCGCGCGCCTTCGACCGCGATGCGCAGACCCCTTGGCTCGAGGCCGAGGGCGTCGACCATCTCAGGGCCAAGATCGGCGACGCCGGCGAATTGATCGAGCTCCGTGCCGATGGCTACCTGATCCTGCCGGACGCGGGGGACAACCCGGCCGATGCCTTGCCCGAGGTCTTGGCCGGACTCCACGCCCTACCGGGCGAGCGCGAATCGCGGCTGGCCTCCGCGGTGCGCTTATGGCGCGACCTGCTGCGCTTCGCCCTCAAGCTGGTCGAGCAAGGCGCGTATGTGCCGTGGATCGCCGCCACCGGCGCCGACGAGACGCTCATCCGCTGGCGACCGGCCCGCCTGGACGACACCGTCGATGCCCTGTGCGAGCGCTTCGCCGCCGCGTGCCCACCGGAGCTGGTCATCCTCGAGCACGTGGGCGGCGGGGGTCGCGCGCATGCCTACGCTGACCCCGAGACCCAAATCACGGCGGCGCTCGAGCTCATGCTCGGCTATTTCGTCCGCCGCGGCTTCGAGGCCTCGGCGGATGCGGCGACGGATGACCCCATCAAGGAGCTCTTCTTCTCGGGGGCGGCGCTGCGTTTTGCGCATTTCGCGACCGACAAGACACCGCAACTGATCGCCCACTGGTTGCGCCGCTTGAGCCTGGGCGAGCGCGAGCACCGGCTCCGGCTCGTCGTTGAGGAGCAAGACGACGAGCAGCTAGCGGTGAGCCTGGGCGTCGAAGGGGGCCGCGGTCTCCAGCCGGTCGCCCAGTGGCTGGACGAAGCCCAGGCGAGCGAGGCCAAGGCGGCCGTGCTCGCCGACCTCGCGGTCCTCGCCGAGTACTTCCCCGACATCGAGACCCTCTACGGCGGTGACGAGGCGCGCGAGCGCGGCGCACTGGTCTACGACCTCGCCGGCTTCACCCCGATTCTGCGCGAGGTGCTGCCGGCCCTGCGCATGCTGGGTATTGGCGTGGTCCTGCCCAAGGCGCTGCGCGACCTGGCGAAACCGCAGGCGAGCCTGGCGCTGTCGCACAGTGGCACCGACAAAGAGGTCTCCTACCTCAACCTCGATCAGCTGCTCGATTTCGACTGGCAGGTGGCGATCGGCGACGAGCGCATGTCGGTCGACGCGTTCCGCCGCCTGGTCGCCGAGGCCGACGGGCTGGTGCGCTGGCGCGATCGGTTCGTCCTCGTCGACGAGGGCGAGGCCCGCCAACTGCTCGAGCGCCTCGAGCAACCGCCGAACGAGCTCTCGCGCGCCGAGCTGCTGCAAGCGGGCTTGAGCGGCGAGCACGACGGCGCGGCGGTCCACACCGATGCCGACACCCGGCGCCTGTTCGAGCAACTGGTGCGTCCCGAGGCCCCGCCGCCTGTGCCGGCGGGATTGGCGGCGGATCTGCGGCCCTATCAGCGCCGCGGTTTCGAGTGGCTCGCCGGCAACGCCGCGCTGGGCTTCGGCTCATTGCTGGCCGACGACATGGGGCTCGGCAAGACGTTGCAGGTGATCGCCCTGCTGCTGCATCTGCAAGAGACAGGCAAGCTCGACACGGCCCCGGCGCTGGTCGTCGCGCCGACGTCGCTGCTCACGAATTGGCGCCACGAGCTCGAGCGCTTTGCGCCGAGCCTAGCGGTGGCGGTCTATCACGGCCCCGGGCGCAAGCTCGCCACGGACGACCGGGACGTCGTGATCACCAGCTACGGCCTCGTGCGCAGCGACGCCAAGGCGCTGACGAAACCGCAGTGGGCGGCGGTGGTCATCGACGAGGCGCAACAGATCAAGAATCCCGCGGCGGCGCAGACGCGGGCGGTCAAGCGGCTACCCGGGGCCATCCGCGTGGCCCTTTCGGGCACGCCGGTCGAGAACGGCCTGCGCGAGTACTGGAGCGTGTTCGACTTCATCAACCCAGGGTACCTGGGCAGCCAGAAGCGCTTCGCTGAGCGCCTCGCCGGGCCCATCGAGCGCGACCACGACCAGCGCGCGGTCGAGCAATTCCGCAGCATCACCGCACCGTTCATCCTGCGCCGCGTCAAAACGGACAAGCAGATCATCGCGGACCTGCCCGACAAGATCGAGGCCAACCGCTACTGCAGCTTGAGCGCCGAGCAGGCCTCGCTGTATCAGAGCACCGTCGAGACGCTGATGGCCGAGCTCGGCGAGGCGGACGAGGGCAGCGAGCGCCGCGGCGTGGTGTTCAAGCTGCTCAACGCCCTCAAGCAGATCTGTAACAGCCCGGCGCAATTCCTCGGCCAAGAGCGCGCCGCGCCCGAGGCCTCGGGCAAGCTAGCGGCCTTCGTCGATCTGCTGCGCGAAGTCGAGGCGGCCGACGCCAAGGCGCTCGTGTTCACCCAGTACACCGCCATGGGCGAGCTGCTGGTGGCGGCAGCGCGCGAGGCCCTCGGCATCGACCTGCCCTTCCTGCACGGCGGACGCAGTCGCAAGCAACGCGATGACCTCGTCAACGCCTTCCAGCGCGAGCGCGGCCCGCGTGCGATGGTGGTCTCGCTCAAGGCGGGCGGCACCGGGCTCAACCTCACCGGCGCCAGTCACGTTATCCACTACGATCTGTGGTGGAATCCGGCCGTGGAGCGCCAGGCCACCGACCGCGCCTACCGGATCGGCCAACAGCGCAACGTCACCGTCCACCGGCTGATCACCGAGCACACGTTCGAGGAGAAGATCGACGCGATGATCCAGCGCAAGAAAGCGTTGGCCGATCTGACGGTCGCCAGCGGCGAGCAGTGGATCGGCGACCTCTCCGACGACGAGCTCGCCGAGCTCGTGAGCCTGTCCAGCGCGATCGAGCGCTGACCCGTGTGACTCGCACTCGTCACCGATGGATTCCTACATGCCGCACCGAGCGAACCGCATACCACACGCCGAGGGCTCGCCATTCGGCCGTGCTTCCCCCTAAAAAAACCGGCTCTCCTGCACTTCCTTTGGGTCCGGCGAGACCGCCGTAACGCGGCATGGCGCGGCGTCGTTGGGGTCACGGGGCCGGGATTGTCCGCAGGGGTTTTG
>CAYUKN010000120.1:0-6587 GCA_964445325.1 uncultured Ectothiorhodospiraceae bacterium | reverse complement strand
GACTGGTTCCTCCCCACCATGCCGACGCTGGAGTCTACGGAGTCCCCAGCTTGAAGGTTTCGCACAATGAGCTGACGGGCTTGTGCCGGCGTGCTTTCGAGGGCCTGGGCTTTCCCGCCGGTGAGCACGATGATGCAGCCGACATGGTCGTGTGGCTGGAGCAGCATGGCCTCCAGGGCGTTGATGCCTTGCGGCGCGGACTCGATTACCTCGCCGCCGACCCGAGCGCGCGCTTGGGCAAGGCGTTCGAGGATACCTCCATTGCGGTCATCGACGGTCGTGACAAGTCCGTTTTGCTCATGGGCAGCCTGGCCGCGGACCTGGTCTATGCGAAGGCGCGGCGCAAGGGCCTCGCGGTGGTGCGCATCCAACGGTGTCACAACCGCAAGCTCATGCTGGGATATCTCGGCCGCTGCGCCCGGCGGGGGATGAATCTGCTGGCGTTCTGGCGCGAGCGCCACGATCCCACGGTGATCGAGCAGGTGGTCTCGATCCGCGCCCACGAGGAGTTCCCCACGCTGCTGCGCTATCGCATCGACGACGATGACAACCTGACGCCCAATCAATCCGTCACCCTGATTTGCTCGCCCCACTTCGCCATGCTGCAGTCACTGCATCCCGACCCGGCCGAGGCGACGCTATTGCAAGTGTTGGCACCGGAGGACTTCGAGGCCGAGTCGCAAAAGGTCTGGGAGCACGGCATGGAGGTCGAGGCGGATGTCTGGTTGCGCCTGAAGGAACTGTCGGCCCGCACGCTGGTCGACCCATCCGAAGAGTCGCGTGCGACCGGTGCGGGCGAGGGCTCGGGCGCCGGCGGCGGCGCCAGTTACTGAGGCGGCGATCCCCGGCGAGAGACCGTGTCGAGCGCGGGACAGAGCGGCCGTTGACCCGGGCCGCTCGCCGCTGGAAGAATCCGCCTCGATCCGTTGTGGCACCCCTCGGCCACGATCCGGCATCATCGCCGCCATGATCCCCGTGTGACCCGCATCATCCAGGAGTAGTCCCCATGTCGGACCTCGTCCAGTCCGAGTGCATCGTGGGCCGCCGCGGCGGCTCGTTCAGTGTCCTCGACGGCATCGGTAATACGCCGTTGATCCAGGTCGATGGCATTTGGTCCAAGCTCGAGTTCCTCAATCCGTCGGGCTCAATCAAGGCGCGCATCGCCAAGCACATGATCGAGCGCGCCGAGGCCGAGGGCCAGATCAAGCGCGGCGACATCATCGTCGAGGCCTCGAGCGGCAACTCGGGCAACGCCTTCGCCATGGTTGCCGCGGTCAAGGGCTACCGAATGATGGTGGTCATGCCCAACGGCATGACCTCGGAGCGCCTGGCGATCTCGCGCGCGCTCGGCGCCGAGGTGCTGCTGGTCGGCGACTTCCACGTCAATGCGGCCTTGGACAAGGCCGACGAGCTGGGTAACCAAGAGGGCTACTTCTGCCCGCGCCAGTTCGCCTCGGAGTGGAACGTCGACGAGAACCGCGAGTGGCTCGGCCCGGAGATCCTCGAGCAGCTACCCGAGGGCGTCGTCCCCGATGCGCTGATCGTGGGGGTGGGCACCGGGGGCACGCTGGTCGGCGTGGGCCAGGCCTTCCGCGCGGTCAACCCGAACTGCCGCCTGATCGCGATGGAGCCCGAGGAGTCGTGCACCATCGTCTGCGGGGAGACGGGCAAGCACCTGATCGAGGGCATATCGGACGGTTTCGTCCCGGAAATCCTCCAGCGCCACCAGCACGAGATCGACGACTTCGTCTCGGTCGAGAGTGAGGACGCCGTCGCCGAGATGCGCCGGCTGGCGCGCGACTATGGCACGTTCGTCGGCCCCAGCTCGGGCGCGCACATGCTCGCGGCCAAGCGCATGCAGGAGCGCTATCCCGAGCTGAAAAACGTCGTCACGCTGTTCTGCGACGAGGGCGAGAAGTACCTCTCCGAGCACTTCCGCTTCCAGGATCCGACCCAATAGGCCGCTGCGGGGTGTATTGACCCCCTCGCTCTACGGACCACGCAAAGGCGCCAAGAACGCCAAGCTATAAAAGCTCTTGTGGCTAACCGGGAGTCACGTGATCCGCCGGGGCCGTGAATAGGGCCGGAGGCACCTTGTTTGTCTACTCACGCGAGCGCGTGAGGCTCGCGCAATCGCAGCCCACGAGACGTTTGTAGGTCCCGCTTGAGCGGGACAGGTGTGGCCCGGCACCTCTTAGGTGGTCGCGCAAACCCACCATGCCCACGCACGAGGCATACTTGTGCTCTTCGCGTTCTTCGCGCCTTCGCGAGAACCTCAAGAAAGGTCTGATTAACTACGAATTCGGGTCTCATCACATCCTGTGGATCGGACTTGTAGTCCGATCCGCCAGTGACTTGCGACCAGTCCCCTGAGATCTGCCACCGCGATGAGCGGGTTAAATCAGGCATTCCTTCAAAGCAATCCCTCAAGCGTTCAGCAGCAGCTTGATCACCCCGAAGGCGATCAGGTAGCCGCCGATGATGAATTTGGTCGAGCGCGGGACGACGAAGATCGCGATCCCGGCGGCGATCGACAGCACGGGGATGATCAGATGGGCGTCGATATGGATGCTCACGGGGTCCTCCGAATGAATGACAGACGAACTGCTCGAGCGAGGGGCACGGCCGGACCGGCTGACCTACTGAGTGATAGCCCACGCACTTCGCCGATCCGATGAGCTCGGAGGTCGCGCTTCAGCGCGATAGGCTAGCGAACCAAGGCCAGGCGCTAAAGCCGTGCGCACGCCCTGGTCCGGCGAACGCTTCGCGGCTGGCTCGTCGCGCTCACCCCGCGGCACAGAATCGTTGATAGTCGATGTAGCCGGGGAAGGCCTCGCTCCGGCAGTACGGGCACGCTGGGTCGGGGCGCACCTTGAGCGCGCGGAACTCGGCGTGCATGCCGTCGACGCATAGCAACCGGCCGTTGAGCGTCTCGCCGATACCCAGCACGATCTTGACCGCCTCCATCGCCTGGATGGTGCCGATGAGGCCGGGCAGCACGCCCATCACACCGGCGTCGGCGCACGAAGGCGCCTGCTCCGGCGGGGGGGGCTCGGGGTAGAGGCAGCGATAGCACGGTCCGTCGTTGGGCCCACCGGGCCAGAAGACCGAGGCCTGACCCTCGAAGCGGAACACCGCGCCGTGGATGTTCGCCAGGCCCAGCTTCACGCAGGCGTCGTTGACCAGATAGCGCGTGGGAAAATTGTCCGAGCCGTCGATGACGAGATCCCAGCCAGAGAAGATGCGCTCGACGTTGTCCGACGACAGGCGCTCCGGGTAGCCGATGACCTCGACATTGGGGTTGAGTGCCTTCAACGCCTGCCGCGCCGACTCGATCTTGAGCGTGCCCACCGAGGCGTCGGTGTGCAGGATCTGGCGCTGCAGGTTGGAACGGTCGACGACGTCGTGGTCGACCAAGCCCAGCGTGCCCACGCCCGCGGCGGCGAGATAGTAGGCTGCGGGCGAGCCCAGACCGCCGGCGCCGAGCAACAGGATCTTGGCGTCCAGCAGGCGGCGCTGACCTTCCTCGCCGACCTCGGGCATCGTTATCTGCCGCGCGTACCGGGCGCGAGCGTTGGCGTCGAGCGCGCGCGGCATCTCGAACGGCAGGCCCTGCTCCTTCCAACGGCCGAAGCCCCCCGCCACCGAGTACACTGATTGGTAGCCCATCCGGTACAGATTGTCGGCGGCGAACAGCGACCGGTTGCCCGCGCCGCACATGACGTAGACGGGGGTTTCGGGATCGGGCACGGCGCGCTCGACACGCAGCTCGAGATAGCCGCGTCCCAACCGGTGCGCGCCCTTGGGGCTGCCCTCGGCAATCTCGTCGGGCTCGCGTACGTCGATCAGCGCGGCGCCCTCGGATTGCGCCGCGTGCGCCTCCTGGGGTGAGGCCTCGGGGATCTCGGCCCGGAGCTGGGCCATACGCTCGTCGCGCGCGCTCATCGTGCCTCGGGGAAGCAGCGCAGCGGCTGGGCGGCGAAGTCCTCGCCCTCGAGCCGCCAGCATCGCAGGTCGGTCATACGAGCATTTGTAACACCGGCGATGAGGTAACTCCAGCCGGGCCACGCCTCGGCCAAATCACGCGATGAGGGGGCCGGATCACCGTGCGGATGCGAGTGCCAGACCCCGACGATCGCGCGGCCGTGCTCGCGCGCGGCGCGCTCCAATCGCAGGAAGGCCTCGGGGTCGATGAGATAGCCACGCTCCGGGGCGTCGGCGTGGTTCGCCAGCCAATGCATCGCGGTCACGCGCACCGGGCCGGGCTCGCCCGCGCCCTCGATGAGCCCGCACGCCTCGGCCGGCCAGGCCGCCTCGGCGAGCTCGCGAATGCGGCGCCGCTGCCACGGCGCGACGATCACGCGCGCCGGTCTCATCGGCCCCCGGCGACCGAGGGCATGACGATGATCTCGTCGCCTTCGGCGAGCTGGGTGTGCTGGCCGTCGAGCTCGCGGATGTCGGTGTTGCGCACGAATAGATTGACGTAGGGGCGCAGGGCGCCGTCGCGGCTGCGGATCTGCTGGCCCAGCGCCGGATGCACGGTCGCCGCCGCGTCGAGCGCTCCGGCGACGTCGTCGGCGCTGACCGTGATGCCGCGACGGCCCTCCGTGTAGGGCTGTAGCGGTGTCGGGATCTTGAGCGTGACCTCGGCCATGGGTGCCTGCTGCATTCGTCGGGATTCGGGGTGATCCGAAGGGTGTACGACCGCCTGCTTTAACGCCGCGCGCGGAGGGATTTTGAACCTCCGTGTGGACGCACGCCAAGACGCCAACAACGCCAAGTAAGACGAATAGAACGCCTCGAGTGTGCTCTCGCCGAACCATGCGGGCGACGCGCGGATCGTCGTCCCCAATGGTTTCCGAAGTCGTAGGCCTGAACTCGCCCGATGGCTGCCGCGACGCGCCTGCCTACCAGCCCCGACTCATCCATCGATAACGTCCCGCCCGTCTAACCGGGCGTTGAAAAGCCCTTGGTGCGCGGCCTTTGCCGGCGGTTCGCGCTTTCGACGGGCGCTCTGGTTGGTCCTGTTGTGCCCGGTCGGTGCCCTCGCTTGGAGGGCTTTTGAGCCGGATGAGGCGATCACCCGACACACTGGCCCTGCGCTCGTCGCTAGACCGGATGGGCCAGCATCGACTTGCGAAGCCGGATCGGGTTGTAGCCAACCGCGTGTAGCGTGAGCCAGCCGGCAGCGCCTCAATACCGCGCACCATGGGTCGCCGGAGCAAGCCCGCCGCTTCGCTCCGACCAAGCGGTTCCTCGACGCGGTGGCACAGCCGTTGGCTGACCGCATAGCCGGGATCGCGTGTGGTGCGCCCATCGATCGCCGAGCGGCGCTGGCTCGGGTTCTGCGCCACATGGGGTATCGCGTTGTGCCACTCGCGTAAGGCGGCGACGAATATGCACTCGCGTGCTAGCCATCGTTTTGTCGCTGGATTCCGGCGGCGTGATCGGCGCTGCGTACGGGCAATCCGCTGGGCCGCGAGCAGGAGCCATGTCATGGTGGGCTGCGCTTGCCAGCGCGCCTCGGATGCCCAGGCTGAGCGAGGCGCCGCCTCAGTAGCGGTACGTATAGGAAGCCAGGGCCACGGCGCCTTTACGCGTGGGCATCAAGACGAGCTCCGGCGCTGGATTGGTGTTCGTGGTGATGCGAATGCCGGCGATCGGCAGTACGCCGCTGTCTACTACTGCATCGTAGCCGTTTACACCGCCGATGAAAGCTTCTGCTGAGATTGGTCTGTTGACAAGAGTATACCGGCAGGTCGCGTAGATCGATCGGCTGCCATAAGAGTTGTCGTAAAAGCCGACGCCAGCCTTGGGACAATAGTCGAATGCGGTGAAGCCGAAACCGATGCCGTAATTGCGTTCGTTATAAGAATGTGAGCCAGCACGCTCGTGGGAATGCTTGCTCGCTAGGTGCAGTGTGATCTGACCGGCTGACGCGAATATGGGGACCACGGCTAACAGTAATAAACAAAGAGATTTCATTTGAGCCTCCTGGGTTGGAGGATGCAAATCTTGTGCCTGAGAACGCGATCGGATCGGTGGAGGGGGTGAGGGGAGTGGCGGCGTTATGGTGTCCCGGGCCGCCCATGGAACGGTCGACTATGGGCGCCGGCGCGAGTGGGTGGTTGATTGATATTTCGGCGGCGAGCTGATCGGCCGCCTCGGATCGCTTGTTCGGCGGCGGGTTTGTCCGCTTGCGGGTTGGTCGGGCGCGAGTTGTACCGGCGGGTATGGCGCGGTTTTCGGGGCATTATCGGCCCCGATGGGCGGTTGCGTCGTCCGCTGTTGGCGGTGTGGCTGCCACGGGCGCCGGCCTCATAGCAGCGTGGTCGCGTTGGCCGGGTGGGTGTAACGGGTTGGCCGTGGGCGGACCACGCGAGCACGCGGTTTGGCAGTGGCGCGTGGCGATGGGCCAACTGCGTGCACTAGGAGCCTGTCCAAGAAACTCTTCGCCTACTGCGCGCGTCCCACAGCGGCATCTTTTGGCGATTGCTCAACTCACATGGCAACCAGCATGCTCGTTTCACAATCGCCCACCCATCCGCCGGGAGCGGATGGGGACTGGCCGAAGGCCAGGCCCGCAA